>JANMQZ010000203.1:0-41651 GCA_031370755.1 Actinomycetes bacterium | reverse complement strand
CGCAGTCGAACACCGGGTAGTGCTCGTTCTTCAGATGCGGAGCGCCGATCACGCTGCCGCGCTCGTCGATGAACGCCACGATCTCCTCGACCTCGCGCGTCGCGTAGCCGAGCTCGCCGAGCGCCATCGGCACCGTCTTGTTGACGATCGTGAGCTCACCGCCGCCGACGAGCTTCTTCGACTTGACGAGCGAGAAGTCGGGCTCGACACCGGTCGTGTCGCAATCCATCATGAAGCTGATCGTCCCGGTGGGCGCCAGCACGGTCGCCTGCGCGTTGCGGAAGCCGTGCACCTCGCCGAGGTTGAGCGCGTCGTCCCACGCCTTCCTGCACGCGGTGAGCAGGTCGGTCGGAACGATGTCGTCGTTCTCGATGTTCCCGACCGCGGCGCGATGCTTCGCGATCACGCCGATCATCGGCGCGCGGTTCACCTGGTAGCCGGCGAACGGCCCCATCCGCGACGCGATCTCCGCCGACTTGCGATAGGCACGGCCCGTCATCAGCCCGGTGATCGCCGCCGCATACGCGCGGCCCTCGTCGGAGTCGTACGGGAGCCCCCGCGCCATGAGCAGCGCGCCGAGGTTCGCGTAGCCGAGCCCGAGCTGCCGGAACGCCTTCGCGTTCCGCTCGATCTCGGGCGTCGGATACGACGAGTAGCCGACGAGAATCTCCTGCGCGAGGAACACCACGTCGCAGGCATGCTCGAACGCCTCGACGTCGAGCTCGCCGTCCTCGCGGCGGAACTTCATCAGGTTGAGCGACGCGAGGTTGCACGCCGAGTCGTCGATCGACATGTACTCGGAGCACGGGTTCGACGCGTTGATGCGGCCGGTGTTCGGCAGCGTGTGCCACGAGTTGATCGTCGTGTCGTACTGCACGCCCGGATCGGCGCACTCCCACGCCGCCGCCGCGATCTGCCGGAGCAGCTCGCGCGCGTCGACCGTCGAGACGACAGCGCCGTCGGTGCGCGCGGTGAGGTTGAACTCACGCCCCTCGCGTGCGGCCTCCATGAACGCGTCGCTGACGCGAACGGAATTGTTCGCGTTCTGGTACTGGATCGACGCCCAGTCGGGGCTGTCGAGCGACATGTCGTAGCCGGCCGACTCGAGGACACGCGCCTTGCGCTCCTCCTTGGCCTTGCACCAAATGAACTCCTCGATGTCCGGATGGTCGACGTCGAGGACGACCATCTTCGCCGCGCGGCGCGTCTTGCCGCCCGACTTGATCGTGCCGGCGGACGCGTCGGCGCCGCGCATGAACGAGACCGGGCCGGAGGCGTAGCCGCCCTTGGAGAGCTGCTCCTTCGACGAGCGGAGCCGCGAGAGGTTGACGCCCGAGCCGGAGCCGCCGCGGAAGATGACGCCCTCCCGGCGGATCCAGTCGAGGATGGCCTCCATCGAGTCCTCGATCGAGAGGATGAAGCAGGCCGAGCACTGCGGCTTCTCCTCGAAGCCGACGTTGAACCAGACCGGGCTGTTGAAGGAGGCGTACTGGTTGACGAGGATCGTCTTCAGCTCGGCCTCGAAGGTCTCGGCTTCCTCGTCGTCGAGGAAGTAGCCGCCCTGCTTGCCCCACGAGACGACGGTGTCGACGACACGGCCGATCATCTGCTTGACGCTCGACTCGCGCTCGGGTGAGGACAGGCGGCCGCGGAAGTACTTCTGGGCGACGATGTTCGTCGCGGTCTGCGACCAGAACTTCGGGAACTCGACCCCGCGCTGCTCGAACACCGGGCCGTTGCGGCCGGGGATCAGCGCGTCGCGGATCTCCCACTCGATCTCGTCGAACGGGTCGCGCCCGGGGATCGTGAAATAGCGGCGGACGCCGAGGCGCGCCGCCCCGTCCACCACCGAGTTGACCACCTCCTCGACCGTCGTCTCCGTGCTCGTTGTCTCCTCGACGCTCGCCATACCGGCCCCTTCCAACGGTTGAACTCTCATGTTTCCGCCGAGCAAACGGTGCTCAACGGGGGGTCCGGAAGGCTAGGGACAAGACCGGACGGCACGAACAAAAGAGCCGAAATCCCGAAGGAATTCTAGCTGCCAGGGCGTTACGGACGCCGCGCGGGCGCAGGCGCCGGGGCCAAGCGGCGGGCCTGGAAGCGGCGGGCGATCCAGGTCGCTCCGGCCGCGAGGAGCAGGAGCAGCGCGAGCCCTCCGAGGACGAGGAGCGGCAGCGGGATCGACTGCGCGTTGCCTGGGCCGAGACGGTCGCTCAGACGCGTGATGAAGCTCTTGTGGGGCTTCGGCGCGGTCGTGCCGTCCCCGGGGCCCGAGGGGTTGTCGGGGCCGCCCGTCGAGGGGCCGCCGCCGGTGCCGCCGCCGCCGCGATCCTGGCGGAGGGCGGCGAGGAGCGCGTCGTGGATGTCGTCCGCGGCGCTCGAGTAGCCCTCGAGGTCGGGGTACGAGCTGAGGCGCTGGATCGCCTGCGTGTAGCAGGGAATCGCATAGATCTTGTCGACGCGGTTGTTGTCGGCCCAGTCGTTGATCACGGCCAGGTCGCAGCCGGAGGACGGGTTGAGCGCGGCGGACGGGGCGGCGGTCGCGGTGCCGGCAGCAAGGAGGGCGAGGACGCCGAGCGTGGCTGCGAGGAGCAGCCGCATGGTCGCATGTGGTTGGCGTGCCGTCGTCTTCATCCCAGTCCAGCCCAGGGCGCAGCCTGCACGCCCGGCGTTCGTAGTCTCTCCAACGTCAGTGTTCTCGCGGTAATCCCGATGTAAACCGTTTGTGAACGGATCTTCGCGTCGTTCCGGCCGATGCTAGCGTCACCGGCCGTGCGGGCTGCGGGCCAACGACTCGGGGGGCTCGCGCCGGCTCTTGCCGCCGCCATCGTCTCGTTCTGCGCCCTTTTCTTCGGCGGCGGCCACTCGAATGCGCCGCTCGTCTGGATCGGCGGGCTCGCGCTCGTCCTCGCGGCCGCCCTGCTCCTGCGCGCGCCACGGCTCGACGCCCCCGCTGCGGTCTTCCTCGGCTCGCTCGCCGGGCTGACGCTCTGGGTGGGGATCACGTTGGTGTGGTCGACCTCGCCCGATCGCACGTGGCAGTTCACGAATCGCACGCTCGTGTATGCCGCGTTCGCGCTGCTCGGCGTGCTCGTCGGCGCACGCACGCCGCGCGTGCGCATCGCCGAAGGCGCTGCCGCGCTGCTCGGCCTGCTCGTCGGGTGGGCGCTACTCGCGAAATGCGTGCCGGCGCTCTACGGCGACTACGGCCGGCTTGCGCGCCTACGCTCGCCGCTCGACTACTGGAACGAGCTCGCGCTCCTCTGCACGGCGGGTGTTCCGCTCGCGTTGTGGCTCGCCGCACGCCGGCGGATCGAAGGCGTCGTCCTGCTGTACCTCCTCACGGTGACGCTGCTCCTCACGTACTCGCGCTTCGGCGTCGCGCTCGCGTGCCTCGCGGCTGCCGCGTGGGTCGTGCTCGACCGCAACCGCGTCGAGAGCCTCGCCGCCGTCGCGATCGGCGGCGGCATGGGCGCCGCGGTGTTCGGCGTCGCGCTCGCGCTTCCCGGAATCACGAGCGACGCGGAGCCGCGCTCGGTCCGCGCGCACGACGGCTGGATCTTCGCGCTCGTCGTCCTCGCAGGCGCGGCGCTCGTCGCCGGAGCGGCAACGCTGCTGAGGCGGCGCGACGTGTCGCCTGCGCGGCGTGTGCGCATCGAGCGCGTCGCCGGCGTCGCGGCGCTCGCGCTCGCGGTCGCGGGGCTCGCGGTCAGCATCGTCTTCGCGGGCCGCATCTGGAGCGAGTTCACGAACCCGTCCAACACGCAGGTGCTGAACTCGAGCAACCGGCTCGGCTCGGCGAAGAGCAACCGCTGGGTCTGGTGGGAGGAGGCGTGGCACGCGTTCACGCGCCATCCGGGCGGCGGCACCGGCGCCGGGACGTTCGAGCTCACGAACCAGATGCTCCGCACGACACCGGTCGTCGTCGACGAGCCGCACAACACGCCGCTCCAGTTCCTGAGCGAGACGGGGATCGTCGGCTTTCTCCTCTATCTCGGTACGGCGGGCGGCGCGCTCTGGGGGGCCTGGCGCGCACGACGCGACCCGGCGGGGCTCGCGCTCGGAATCGGCGTCGCCGTCTTCTTCGCGCACGCGATCGTCGACAAGGACTGGAACTACGTTGCGTCGTGTGGGCCGCTCTTCCTTGTCGCGGGCGCGCTCGTCGCGCCGACGCGAGCGGTGGAGCCTGCGCCGCGCCGGACGCTCCTCGCCGCGGCGGCCGTCGCCGTCGCACTCGCCGGCGTGTACTCGCTCGCCGCGCCGTGGCTCGCCGACCGCCAGCTCGCGACGGCGTCGACTGCCGCCGACGTGAAGCGTGCACACTCGACCAACCCGCTCTCCGTCGACGCGCTGCTCGAGTACGCGACCTTCGTGGACGCGCAGGGCAACCTCGAGCAGGCGAACAAGCTCTACAGCGATGCGGTCGACCTCGAGCCGCAGAACGCGCGCACGTGGTACGCGCTCGGCGCGTTCTACTTCGAGCACAAGTACTGGCGGCTCGCGTACGACGCGCTGAACAACTCGTACACGTACGACCGCTTCGGCAAGGCCGCAGAGCCGTGCGGACTGCTCGACCGCGCCCGCTGGAACGCGGGCTTCCGGTTTGGGACTAAGTGCCGAGCAACAGAACGATCGTCGAGCCCTTGAGCTGCCGCGGCGATAGGCCGTCGAGTGGCGCGACCATGCGCACGCCCGCGTCCTGTGCGAGCCTGCGCGCTTCCTTCACCCAGCCCGGCACGTACATCACCATCGACTGCGCGTAGTCTTGGCGCTGCGCGTTCGTCGCGCCGCCGATGCGATAGCCCGCAACCTCGAGATGCTGCGCTTCGGCGTTCGCCGCGCCCGCGACGCCGTTGCCGTTCAGCACGAGCACCTTGACGCGGGCGCGGGGCCGCAACGGCACCGACGGGGGCGCCGCGACACGAGGCGCCGCGGCCGCATGGTGCACGGGCGGAGCCGTCTTCGTCGCAGCGGCAGCGTGCTGGGTCGGCGCGAGCCGGACTGCGCCGATCGCGATCAGCGCGACGAGCTCGAGCGCCGCGAGCGCGCCGACGACGAGGGTCGCGATGCGCCAGGGAAACTGCGAGGGGATCGGCTCGGCGTGCTGCACAGCTCGTCGTGGTTCGATCCGCGCGTCACGGTTCCTGCACCCAGCTCCACGTCTCCGCGAGCCCCTCCGCGAGCGAGCGCTCCGGCTGCCAGCCGAGGTCGCGCGCCGCCAGCGACACGTCGAGCACGCTTCGTTGTAGCTCGCCGAGCCGTGCCTCGGCGAATCTCGCCTCGCGCTCGACCCCTGCGGCGCGCTGGATCGCCGCGTACAGCTCGACGACCGAGGTCTCGACGCCGGTGCCGACGTTGTAGACGCTGCCATCGTTGCCGACTGCCGCGACGACCGCGCGCGCGACGTCGCCGACGAACACGTAGTCGCGCGTCTGGCTGCCGTCGCCGTAGATCGTCGGGTTGGCGCCATCGCTCAGGAGCCCCATGAAGATCGCGACGACGCCTGCCTCGCCGTGCGGCACCTGCCGCGGCCCGTAGACGTTCGCGAAGCGGAGCGACACGTGCCGCGTGCCGTGGAGGCGGTTCCAGGTCGCGAGGTACTCCTCGCCGGCGAGCTTCGAGGTGCCGTACGGCGCGAGCGGCCGCCGTTGCGCCGTCTCCGGCGCCGGCCCGTCGCACTCGCCGTAGATCGCGCCGCCGGTGGACGCGAACACGACCTGCGCTCCGTCCATGCGCGCCGCTTCGAGGACGCGGATCGTGCCGATGACGTTGACGTCCGCGTCGTCCGCGGGCCGCTCGACGGAGACTCGCACGTCCGCCTGAGCGGCCAGATGGACGACGAGCTCGGGCTGGACCGCCTCGAAGACGGCGTCGGGCGCCCGGACGTCGGCCTCGTGCAGAGTGGCCCCGGCCGCGACGTTCTCGCGGCTTCCTCTCGAGAGATCGTCGAGGACGTGCACCTCGTCGCCGCGTGCGAGCAGCGCCTCGACGACGTGTGAGCCGATGAAGCCTGCCCCACCGGTGACGACCGCCCGCATCCGGCTCGTATCCTAGGCGCGATGGGAATCCTCATTGCGATCGAGGGCATCGACGGTGCCGGCAAGGGGACACAGGCCGCCCGCGTCGCCGAGACCGCCGCCGCGCGCGGGCACCGCGTGACCTCGTTCAGCTTCCCCCTCTACGACGACAACCCGTTCAGCCGTGCGGTTGCCGACTACCTGAACGGGGAGTTCGGCGGTGCCGACGAGGTGCATCCCGAGCTCGCCGCGCTGCTCTATGCGGGCGACCGCTTCCACGCCCGCCCGCGGCTCGTCGCCGCGCTCGCGGAGTCCGACCTCGTCGTCTGCGACCGCTACGTCGCCTCGAACGCGGCGCACCAGGGCGCGAAGCTGAGCGGTGCGGCGCGCCGTCGCCTGCTCGATTGGCTCGAGGAGGTCGAGTACGGCGAGTTCGCCCTGCCGCGCCCGGAGCTCGTGATCCTGCTCGACGCGCCGGTTGCCCTTGCGCGCGAGCTCGTCGGGCGAAAGGCTGCACGCGGCTACACGACACTCGAGGCCGACATCCACGAAGCCGACGCAGAGCATTCGAGCGCGACGCGCGAGGTCTACCTCGAGCTCGCGCAGCATGGGAGCTGGCACATCATCGCGACGGCGGGCGACGACGGCGCGCCGCGCGACGTCGACACGGTCGCCGGCGAGGTCTGGCGCGCGGTGGAACCGCTGCTCGCATGACGTTCGCCGCCGTCGCCGAGCAGACGGACGCCAAACGGCTCCTGTCCGCGGCGCTGACGGAAGGCCCCGCGCACGCGTACCTCCTGCACGGACCGCCGGGCGTCGGCAAGAAGGAGCTGGCGAAGCTCTTCGCCGCCGAGCTCCTCGGCGACCACGCGCGCGTCGAGCGCGGAACGCACCCCGATCTCTACGTGCTGGAGCCGCTCGGCGACCAGATCCGGATCGACGACATCCGCACGCTGCGCCGCGACCTGCACATGCGTCCCTTCGAGGCGTCGAAGCGCGTCTATCTGATCTTCGGCGCCGACACGATGAACGAGGACGCAGCAGACGCGCTTCTCAAGGATCTCGAGGAGCCACCGTCGTACGCCGTCATCGTGCTGATCGCGAACGACCTCGGCCCGCTGCCGGAGACGATTCTTTCGCGCTGCCAGCTCGTGCCGTTCCGGCGGCTCTCGGAGCGGGCGGTACGCGACGAGGTGCGCAGGCGCGCGCCGGAGCTCTCGGACGAAGAGGTGACGACAGTCGCACGCGTCGCGGCGGGACGGCTCGACCGGGCGGCGAGACTGCTCGATCCGGCGGCGGCTCAGCGCCGAGAGGCGCTGCTCGAGGTCGCGCGCGCCGTCTATCTCGATCCCGCCTTCGACGCCGGCGACGGCGCGCAGACGCTGCTCGCCGGGATCGGCGAGCGCGGTCTCGAGGCGAAGGACCGCGCCGAGGACTCGGTCGCCGTGCTCGAGCTGACGGGCCGCGAGGCGGAGCAGCGCGTCCGGCGGTCGCAACGCGGCGCGGAGCGCGACGAGCTCCTCGCCACGCTCGAGGAGCTGGAGTGGTGGTACCGCGACCTCGTCGTGACCGCGGCCGGGGCGGAGGGCTCGATCGTCCACGTCGACCGGCTCGAGCAGCTGCGCGCCGACGCGACCCGCGAGCGGTTCCAGGACGCGGAGCGGGCCTGTGAGCTCGTCCGGGCCGCCTGGCGGAAGGCCGAGGAGCTCCAGCTCTCGGTGCCGCTCGCCCTCGAGGCGCTCCTCGTGCAGCTCCGCCGCGAGCTCGGCGGCCCGGCGCTCGCCCGGGCCTGATCCCCCTTCAGAGCCGCAAGTTTTCGGCCGATGGAGCCTCTAGCAAGGAAACCGGTCCTTGCGCGCGCCCGGTATCCCAAGCAGAAGGAGTCGGTCTCGATGAAAAAGGGGTTTGTCTCAGTTCTCGCACTCGCAGCGGCAACGGCCGCGTTTTGGCCGGCGGCCGGCGGGGCGTCGACCTTCAAGGGCATCGTCGTCGCGAAGCAGCACGGCGCGCTTCTCGTTGCGTCGCCTGCAGGCGTACTTCGCGTCGTGCACGCGCGGGCCGCCGTCGGCTCCCGCCTTTCTCTCACCGGTAGCGCCGCCGCCGTCGTCGGCCGCGCGAGTCACGCGACGATTCGCGGCATCGTCGTCCGCCGCATCGGTACGACACTCATCCTCTCGAGCAACCACCATCTGATCGCGATCCCGAACCGCGTCGGCCGGCGGCTCGCCGTCGACGCACCGCCGGCGACAGGGACGACAGCGCCTACGCCGGGTGCCGTCGTCTCGACCGACGTGTCGATTCAGAACGGCCAGCTCGAAGAGGACGACGAGAACGAGGTCGGACAGGTCAACTCGAGCTCGATCACGGTGCAGGCGACGATCAAGGCGATCGCGGCCGGCTCGGTCACGCTCGACGTTCAGGGACAGTCTGTGACGGTTTCGCTTCCACCGGCCTGACGCTCCCCGCGTCGCTCGTCGGCCAGACGGTGACGATCAACCTGTCGCTGAGCGGCTCGAACGACCAGGGGGACGACGACCAGGGTGACGACGAAGGCGACGGCGGCGGGGGTGGCGACGACTAGCGCCCCGCACGAATCGCTCGAGCCGCACGGCCGCCCCGGAGCCGGGGCGGCCGCTGCGCGGACCGAGGAGCTCTACGGGCGGTACGCACGCACCGTCTCCGGGCTCTGCGGCGCGCTCCTTCGCAACCGGGCCGAGGCCGAGGACGCGACTCAGCAGACGTTCCTCTCGGCGCACCGCGCGCTCCTCGCGGGCACGGAGCCGCGCGAGCCCGCCGCATGGCTCGCGACGATCGCGCGGAACGAATGCTGGGGCCGCATCCGCGCGCGCATGCGCGAGCCTCTGCCGACGGACGACATCGAGTTGGCGTCCGGTGAGCGTGACCCGCTGGCCGAAGCGATTCGCAGCGCCGATCTCGCAGCGCTCTGGAGCGCGATCGCGTCGCTGCCGCTGCAACAGCGCGACGCGCTCCTCCTGCGCGAGTTCGGCGGCCTGTCGTACGAGGAGCTCGCCGCGGCTCTCTCTGTGACGGGCCCGGCGGTGGAGTCGCTCCTCTTCCGCGCACGACAGCGGTTGCGCGCGCAGCTGCGCACCGCGTACGCCTCGCTTACCGGCGCGTCGTGGCTCGAAGCGGTTGCGCGGACGTTTGCGGGCAGCAGCGCGCCTGTCGCCGCCAAGGTCGCTGCGCTCGGCGTCGGTGCCGCCGCGGTCGGAAGCGGTGTGGTCGTCGCGCCGCAGGTCTTCGAGAACCACCACCCGCGCACGCCCGCGCCGGTGCACGCTGCGCCGCACCAGGTGCGCGCCGCGCGTGTTGTTGCGCCGGCGCCTGCAGCGCACTCTGCGGCGCCCGTCCGCAAGCTCGCGACCGCGTCGCCGCCGGCAGGCGGCCGCGCCGAGGACGCCGCGGACAACGGCGGGGCCGTCCGGGACGGCGGCGCGAGACGCGATGACGGGTCGACGGAGGGCCAGAGGAGCTCAGGTGCTCTCGAGGAGCAGCCGGCGGCCTCGGAGGGGGACGATGGCTCGGAGGCCGGCGGGGACGGCTCCGGAGGCGACGGCGATACCCACGCCGGCGGCGACTCACACGACGGCGGCACCGAGGCTCCGTAAAGCCCCGGTAAAGCGGCCGCAATATCACTCCGAAACGGGTTGCCCGCGTCGAACGGCTCACCCATGATGTGAGGCCTTGGCGTGCTCGGGCGGGGCGCGCTTTTCCTGAATCTTCGTCAGGGGCGAACGATTTGGCTGCAGTGCCGTCCATAGGCCGTGCGAACCGCGTCGAGGGCGTTGCCCCGGCCGAAGCCGACCTCACGCGCGCCCTCTACGAGGAGTACGCGAACCAGATCTTCCGCTACTGCCTCCACCAGCTCGGCTCGCGGGAGGAGGCGGAGGACGCCGTCCAGAGCACGTTCCTGAACGCGTTCCGCGGGATCAAGCGGGGCGTCGTGCCGGAGCTCGAGTCGGCGTGGCTCTTCAAGATCGCGCACAACGTGTGCCTCTCACGCCGCCGTTCGAGCTGGCGGCGCGGCCGCATCGAGTCGCCGGCCGACTTCGAGGTGGTCGAGGAGTTGACTGCAGCGCCGGCGCGCCGCGCCGACGAGCTGATCGGCCTTCAGGACGTGCTCGAGCAGATGCCCGAGAGCCAGCGCCGCGCGATCCTCCTGCGCGAGTGGCAGGGCCTCTCCTATCGCGAGATCGCGGAGGAGCTCGAGCTCTCGCAGGCCGCGGTCGAGACGTTGATCTTCCGGGCACGCCGTGCGCTCGCGAGCGGGCTCGAGCAGCCGCCCGAGAAGAAGCGGCTCGCGCGTGCGCTCGACTGGGGGAACATCGCTACCGCGTTCAAGTCGCTTCTCCTCGGCGGCACCGCGGCCGCCAAGGTCGCGGCCACGGTCGCGGTCGTCAGCGCGACGACGGTCGTCGCCGCGGCGCCCGTGCAGGAGTATCGCGCGCACCACAAGTCCACAGGCACGCGAACGCCCGCGCGCGCCGCTCAGACGAAGCAGACCGCCGTCGAACGGTCGATCGCGTCCTCGGCCGTCGCGCCGGCCACCCATGGTGCGCGTGCGGCGCATGCTGCGCGGAAGCACGCCGCGGCAGCCCCGGTCTCGAGCACCGTCGTGCCGGCCTCCGACGCGACCGTCGCGCCCGAGACGAGCGTGCCCGCAGTCACGCCTCCGGCTGCACCTGCCCCCGCACCGCCGGCGGCCGTGCCGACGACGGAAGCGGAGGCGACCGTCGGCAGGAGCGACGACACACCGAAACAGGCGAGGGACGCGGCGAAGGACTCCGGGAAGCACGGGAAGAGCGACGGCGCGAAGGGCAAGGGCGGCAACGGCGGCGTCGATCAGCCGCAGCCGCAGCCCCCGGTCGTGACGCAGCCGGTGACGATTCCCGTGCAGCAGGTGGCCGCAGTCCAGCCGCCCACGCCTGCGAGCGAGACGGGCGGCGGCCCGAAGTCCGACCACGGCTCGCACAAGCAGCAGGGCGGCAGCAACGACTTCGGCGGCTCGGTCTCGTCCCCGCCGGTGACGACGCAGCCGGTGTCGCCGGCCGTGACGAGCGTCGCGCAGTCCGTCGCCGCGCAGGGCGGCGGCAAGCACGAGCAGGAGCGCAACCTCTCAGGATCCTGAGCACGCGCGCCGACGCGAGGCCGTGCGGCCTCGCGTCGATGTGCGTTCTGAGGTGTCGCGTCCGGGCGGTTATGCAGCCCAGACGAGCTCGTCGCCGAGCTCGAGCTGGAGGCGATGGAGCGCCTCGGACTCGAGCTGACGCACGCGCTCGCGGGTCAGGCCGAGCTCCTTGCCGATCGTCTCCAGCGAGGCGGACTCGCCGCCGAAGCCGAAGCGGAGCTCGATGATGCGCCGCTGCCGCTCTGGCAGGTCGGCGACCGCGCGCTGAATGCGCTGGCGCCGGACTGCGTCGACGGCCTCCTCGGCCGGGTCCACGGACGTCTCGTCGGCGAAGAGATCGCCGAGCTCGGAGTCGCCGTCGGAGCCGAGGCCCTGGTTCAGCGAGATCGAGTCGACCGCGTCGAGAGCCTCGACGACGTGCTCGCGCTTGAGGCGCGTCGCGTCGGCGAGCTCGTCGATCGTCGCCTCGCGGCCGAGCTTCGCCTGAAGCTCCGCGGAGGCGCGGTTGAGCTTGATACGCCGCTCCTGGACGTGCACCGGGATGCGGATCGTCTTGGACTGGTTCGCGACCGCACGCTGGCAGGCCTGGCGGATCCACCAGGTCGCATACGTCGAGAACTTGTACCCCTTGCGCCAGTCGAACTTCTCCGCCGCGCGGTTCAGGCCGATGACGCCCTCCTGGATGAGGTCCAGCAGAGGCACGTCATGTCCCTGGTACCGCTTCGCGATCGAGACCACGAGGCGCAGGTTCGAGTTGATCATGCGCTCCTTCGCAGCAGCGTCACCCTTTTCGATGCGCTTGGCGAGGTGCACTTCGTCGGCCGCGGTCAGCAGCTTGTGGCGGCCGGCCGAGTCCATGAAGAGCTGAAGCGGGTCGAGTGTGCCGCCGGACGAAGCGGTGAGCGATGCCCGGGACGGGGCGGCCTCCGCGCGCACGATCACATCGCGCTCGTCGAGCGCGGCGCGCAGGGCAGCCATGTCGTCCTCGGCGAGCTCGTGCTCGTCGGCGAACGCCTCGAGCTCCTTCTCTTCGACGAAACCGCGGTCGGCGGCCTCCTCGACGAGGCGCTCGGTAGGCGTGAGGTCGTGCAGATGAATGGTGTCGCTCAGTTGAATCCCTCTCTCGGTCGTAACGGGGCCGCTGGGCGGCGGCCTCCTCGGCGTCCGGTGCGCGGGGGAGGACCCACGATCTCCGATCGCCCTATCTGATTTATAGAACGGCCTGCCTCGGAAGTCCATTCCCAAACATCGCAAATTTGCGATTCCCTAACATCCATAACACCTGCATTCAGCCGCTTTTCAGGTCGGAACTCGCGGCGGTAGACTGGGCATCAGCGCCGACGTAGCTCAGCTGGTAGAGCACTTCACTCGTAATGAAGGGGTCCGCGGTTCGAATCCGCGCGTCGGCTCCTCGAAAAGGCCCGCACCTGGCCTGTATTCGCCGTCACGAGGCCTGCGCCTGCTGCGGCTCGCGGGCCCGGAGCTCGTTCGACCGGTCGCCGACCCGCCGGAGCGCGGCCTCTGCGGTCAGCGCGGCATCGAGGTCGTACGCCTGCGGCGCGTCGACGTCGAGCGCGCAGAACGGGCAGACGAGCCAGGTGGGCGCGAGCGGAGCCGCGCACCCGGCGCAGGGCTCCTTCAGCCGGGTCGTGCAGACCGGGCAGACGAGGTAGGCGGGCTCGACGCCGGCCAGGCAGGTGGGGCAGTGGGGCGGCTCGCGGCGAAGCCACGACTCGAGGGCCTCGTGCTCGAGCCGGCTGGCTTTTGCCTCGGCGCGCGTCTCGGCCGGCCGGATCAGGAGGTAGCCGATCGGCCCGGCGACCGGGACGAGCCCGAGCAGCGTCGCGGCCCCGATCAGGCGGCCGTCGCGGCTCCGGCGGCGGGCGTCGCGGTAGACCCAGCAGGCGACGCCGAGCCAGAAGACCGCGGCGGTGAAGAGGGTCAGGTTGAGGGCGAGCTGCAGCACGCCAAGGATCCTGCCCCGCGGACGAGGGAGGAAACACCTGCGCCACGGTGCGGCGATGTCCGGATATTGTCCGCGCCTCGCATGCGGCGCGTCCTCTGTCGATTCCTGGGTCACAAGCTGCCGCGGCGCCGGCGGCCGTTCTTTCTGACCGAGCGCTTTCAGCGGTGCGAGCGCTGCGGCAAGCGGGTCCGGTTGAAGGGCCGCTGATGGTCACCTGCGTGTATCGCGCCTACGAGAACGGCGAGCTCGTGGCCACCGGCCGGCTGACCCTCGAGCGGCTGCCGCTCGTCGGCGACGAGGTTCAGCTGAACGGCCGCCCACACGTCGTCAAGTCGGTCGACTTCGGCGACGGCGAGCACGTGCTCGAGCTTGGGCCGCGCTAACACCGGCTTTACCGAGGTTCCCGCTACGGTCCTGCGCATGCGCCGGGGGGTCGGAGCAGTCTTCATCGCAGCGCTTGCGCTTGCCGCCGCCGCGCCCGCGAGCGCGTCGCCGGGCGCGCAATACGGGATCCAGGACGACGCGTGGCTCATGTACGGCCCCGGCACGCTCGCCGAGCGCGTGACGACCCTTCAGGGTGTCGGCGTCGGGATCGTCCGCTTTACGATTCGCTGGGACGCTGTCGCGTCGACGAAGCCGGTGCACGAGCGCGACCCGAGCGACGCCGCCTACAGCTGGGGCGCCTACGGCGACGTGCTCGACACGCTGCACGCGCGCGGCATCCCGGTGCTCGTGACGCTCTGGGGCTCACCGCGCTGGGCGAACGGCGGCGGCGCGCCGAACCGGTTGCCCGTAACCGGGCTCGGCAGCTTCGCGACCGCCGCGGCCGTGCGCTTCCCATGGGTGCGCCTGTGGACGGCGTGGAACGAGCCGAACAACCGCACGTTCGCGAGCCCGGTCTCGCCAAGCCTCTACGTTTCGCGCGTGCTCAACCCTGTGTACGCGGCGCTCCACGCCGCCTCGGGTGCGAACAAGGTCGCCGGCGGCGTCACGTCGCCGCGGAAGGCGCCGTCGGGCATGGCGCCGCTCGCGTTCATGCAGGGGATGCGCGCGGCGCACGCACGCCTCGACGCCTACGCGCAGAATCCCTATCCCGTGAGTCGCATCGAGACGCCGACACAGGGGTCGTGCGCACTTTGCTTCACGATGGCGAGCCTGCCGACGATTCGTGCCGACGTGACGCGCTCCTTCGGCTCGAAGCCGTTGTGGCTCACCGAGTACGGCTACCAAACGAACCCGCCGGACCGGCTGCTCGGCGTCTCCTACGCCTTGCAGGCGAAATATCTGTCGGAGGCCGCGCTGCGCGTCGCGCGGCAACCCGGTGTGACGATGCTCATCCACTTCCTCGTGCGCGACGAGCCGAGTCTCGGCGGCTTCCAGAGCGGCCTCTTCAGCGTGGGCGGCAGCGCAAAGCTCGCCTACCACGCGTTTGCGCTCCCGCTCGCGCAGGTGTCGCGCAGCGGTTCGACGACGGTGCTCTGGGGACAGGTGCGGCCCGGCTCCGGCGTGCGCAGCTACGTGCTGCAGCGCTCGGTCGGCGGGCGGTGGCGCGCGGTCGGCTCGACGGCGAAGACGTCGCGGAGCGGCGCGTTCACGCGGCGGGCGAACCTTCCCGCCGGCGCGCAGGTTCGCCTCTTCGCGCCCTCAGTCGGCTGGGCCGGCCCGCCGCTTCGGATCTCCTAGAGACTCCCGCGATGGACACGGCTCTCCGCGCGGTGCACCTGCTCGCCGCGACCGTGTGGGTCGGAGGAACGATCGCGCTCGTCTTCGTCGCCGTGCCGCCGGTGCAGCGGCTCCAGGGCGAGGAGCGCGCACGCACGCTGCGGGCGTTCGGCGAGCGCTGGCGGCCGATCGGCTGGTCGTCGCTCGGCGTCGCGATCCTGACGGGTGTCGTGCTCGCCGCCCGCGCGCACGCGTTCGACTCGACCTCGACGCGGTTCGACTGGGTGCTGGCGGTGAAGGGCCTCCTCGTCGGCCTCCTCGTCGCCGGCTCCTATCTCCACGACTTCGTGCTCGGCCCCGGGCTCGCGCGCCAGATCCGGGCGGGGGAGCCGCAGTCGCTCCGTCCGATCCTGACGACGACCGGCCGCGCGAACCTCCTCGTCACGGTTGCGCTGCCGATTCTCGGCGTGCTGCTCTCCGAGTTTCTCCGCGACTGAGCCGGAGAGAACGGTGTCGGCGTGCACGACGACTTCGACCTTGCCGCACTCATCGCGCTCCGCCGGGCGCGCCAGCGCCGCCACCGGCCGCCGCGCCGCCGGACGCTGCTCGTCGTCTTCGCAGCGGGCATGGTCGTCGTCGTCGGTGTGCTTGCCGGCGCTGCGGTCACGGGGCGCGCGCTCGTCTTCAGCTCCTGCGACCTGAACTCGCTGCGGCCGGTCGCGCTCGGCTCGAACTCGTTCCTCTTCGCGTCCGACGGCAGCCTGCTCGGTGTCATCCCGTCGGCGACGAACCGCCAGCCGCTCCAGCTCGAGAAGATGTCGCCGTGGCTGCCGAAGGCGACGGTCGCGATCGAGGACAGCCGCTTCTGGCGGCACGGTGCGCTCGACTATCAGGGAATCGCGCGTGCGCTCTACAAGGACGTGAGTGCGGGGCGCATCGTCGAGGGCGGCTCGACGATCACGCAGCAGCTCGTCCGCAACCTCTACATCGGCAAACCCAAGCAGACGCTGTCGCGCAAGCTGAAGGAGGCGTGCCTTGCCGACAAGCTCGCGAAGACGTGGTCGAAGAAGCAGATCCTCGCTGCGTATCTCAACGAGGTGTTCTACGGACGGCACGCGTTCGGCGCGCAGGCAGGTGCGCAGACGTTCTTCTCCACGAGCGCGCGCCGGTTGACGCTCCCGCAGGCGGCGCTCCTCGCCGGGCTCCCGCAGGCGCCGACGGTCTACGACCCCGTTCGTCATCCCGACGACGCGTTGCGGCGGCGTAACGAGGTGCTGGCGGCGATGCTGCGGAACGGTGTGATCAGCAGGTCGCAGTACGCGAGCGCGGTCGGCGACTCGATCGGGCTGAAGCCCGGCACGTTGTACAGCGCGCAGCGCCACCCGAACTTCTTCGGCTGGGCGTCGGACCAGCTCGTGCAGCACTTCGGTGCGACGCAAGTGGAGGCGGGCGGTCTCCAGGTGCGCACGACGCTCGACCCGCACATGCAGTACGCGGCGCGCGCCGCCGTCGGCAGCGTCCTCCGCGAGAAGACGGACCCTGCCGCTGCGCTCGTCGCAATCGATCCGCGAACAGGCGCAGTCAAGGCAATGGTCTCGTACCTTCCCGACGGCCGCGCGATGAAGTTCAACCTCGCGTCGCAGGCGGGGCGAACGGCGGGCAGCGCGTTCAAGCCCTTCACGCTCGCCGCGGCGATCGACCAGGGCATCTCGGTGACGACCGGCCTCTCCGGCCCGTCGCTGCTCACGATCACCGACCCGAAGTGCGCGTTCAACGGCGTGCCGTGGGACGTGCACAACTACGCCGACGAGTCCGGCGGCTACATGAGCCTGCTCGACGCGACTGCGCACTCCGTCAACACGATCTACGCGCAGCTCGTCGACATCGTCGGCCCGGCGAACGTCGTGCGCGAGGCGCACAAGCTCGGCATCAGGTCGAAGCTGCAGCCGGTCTGCTCGATCGCGCTCGGCACGCAGGCCGTCAACCCGCTCGAGATGACGAGCGCCTACGCGACGCTCGCGGCGCGCGGCGTCCATCGCGACCCGCAGGCGTTCGAGTCGGTCCGCGGGACGACCGGCACCCTGATCGGGAAGCTGAACGCGCCCGGCGCCCAGACGATCCCGCAGAACACGGCCGACCTCGTGACGTATGCGCTCGAGGGCGTCGTGTCGCGCGGCACCGGGACGGCCGCGTACTTCGGCCGGCCGGCAGCGGGCAAGACCGGCACTGCCGAGGACTTCAAGGACGCGTGGTTCTGCGGCTACGTGCCGCAGCTCGCCGCGTGCGTCTGGATCGGTTACCCGAAGGCGGAGATCTCGCTGTACGGCGTCGAGGGCCTCGCCGCCGTGTTCGGCGGCTCACTGCCCGCGCAGATCTGGAACCGCTTCATGTCGGAGGCGGTGAAGAAGCTGCCGGTGCAGGACTTCGCATACCCGCAGTTCACGGGCCACACCGTCACCTCGCCGTATTCGTACATCCCCGCGCCCACGACGACCACGACCGAGACGCAGACGACGCCGCACGTCCCGGCGCCGAAGCGCCCGTCGCCGGCACCGACACCGCCGAAGCCGCCGCTGACGCCCACTCCGCCCGTGCCCCCGCCGACGTCGACGATCGGCGAGAGCGGTCAGTAGCTCTACGTCAGCAACCTGCTTTCAAGCAGGTTGCGGTCGTTGAATCGTGCGAGCGTCTTGAGCTCAAATTTGCCAAAGGCCGTCGGTGATGACGGGCACGCGCTTGCCGTTTGCGGTGACGCCGGTGACCTCGAAGTCGGGGCCGCCGATCATCACGTCGAGGTGAACCGTCGCACGGTTCAAGCCGCGCGTGCCGTTCGGGCGCGTGCCGCCGAAGCCGGCGCCGAACGCGATGTGCGCTGCTGCGTTCTCGTCGAGAAGCGTGTGGAAGTACGTGCGCCCACTCTGGCCGATGCGCGATGTCGCGTCGACGAGCGCCACCTCGCCGAGCCGGCGGCCGTTACCGGTCGGGTCGCTGTCGATGTACGACGCGATGAAGTCGCGGTCGGACGCTTTGGCCGCCTCGAGCCGCACGAGCCGTCCGTTCGAGAACTCGCCGCGCAGGCCCTCGATGCGCTTGCCCTGGAACGTGAGCGGGAACGTGCAGGCGAACGTGCCGTTCGTCCCCGTGGCGTGCGGGCTCGTGAACGACTCCTCGGTCGGCATGTTCGGCGCGATCTTCACGCCGGCCGACGTCTCCTCCTGGCCGCCGAGCCAGCGTGCTCCCGGCGTGAGCTTCACGTCGAGGTGCGTGCCGGGCCCGCGCAGCTCGAGCCCCTCGAGACCGAGCTTCGTCAGCTTGGCCGAGCGCCGCGCGATCGCCTTCACGTGGTTGAGCCAACCGGTCGCACCGCTGCCGTCCGCGTCGGTCAGGCGGCAGAACCAGAGGAAGTCCTGTGCGAGCTTCCGCTTGCCGGCCAGCGGCGAGAGCTTCGGGTAGACCTGCGATGCCCAGTAGTCGGTCGGCCATGCGGCCCCGGTCCAGCGCGCGTTGAGGTCGAGATTCGCGCGGCGGTAGAACTTCGTCTGCGCGGCGACGCCCGCGGTCTCCGCGGCGATGCGCTTCGGGTCGACCCCGTCGAGATACCCGTGGTCGGCCTCGCCCGTGATGACGGCGCGGGCACCCTCGGGCTTCACGAGCTCGCGCATCCGCCGCAACGCCCACGGGCTCACCAGGCCGAGCGAATCCTTCGAGCCGTGCTCGTAGTGCGCGCGCTCGACGAGCGGGTCGTAGTACGTGACGTCGACGGTCGTCGCGCCCGCGCGGTAACCGGCGGCGGCGGTCGCCACGACGATCTCGCGGTGCTCGGGGTGGCCCTGCACGAACAGGAAGTCCCCTTTGCCGACGCCGAGGGACGTCTTGACGATCGCGTCCGCGTAGCGCCGCAGCTCGTCCGGCTCGAGAATCGTTTCGACCCCGCCCACGGCGGCACCGTATCGCGTCAACGCGAGGTTGCGGAGACCTCACGCGAGAGGACGACGGTGTACGCGTCCTGGATTGTCGGGAACCAGGGCGGCGGCAGGAAGACGAGCGACTGGTCGTACTGGTAGACACGGGTGTTGAAGAGCGACATCGCGCCGCCGCCGTAGGTCGCGGTCGAGCCCGTGAACGTCGCCGACGTGAGCCGGAAGTTGCCGAGGTAGTCGAGCTCGTTCTGACCCGTCTGCGGGTCGAAGCCGTACGAGCGCCAGGTGCCGCTCTGCGCGATCGTCGCGGCGCGCCAGGTGAGCGTCGACGGCACCCATTGCGCCACGATCAGGCTGTGTGCCGCGACGAGGCCGAGCACGTCGTCCCCATCCTGCGCATACGTGATGTTGCCGCCGACGTAGATATCGCTTGCGGAGCCGACCGTCACGCGCCCGTTGACCACGCCCGACACGATCACGGGCTGGCCCGTGTAGATGGCGCCGTTCGCCGGGATGCTCATCGGCGTCGACGCGCCGCACGTCGGACGCGCATCGCCGATCGGCTTGCCGGAGACCTTCGTGCACGACTGGACGAACACCTGGCCGTTCGACTGGAACGTGAGCCACCACGTGTCGACGGTCGGTGTGTCGAGGACGATCCCGCCGGCGCCGCCGGCGCTGCGGATGTCGACGAGCGACGCGAGGAAGCTGTTGAAGTTGATCGGCGACTTGATGACGGTGCGGATCGTCGTCGAGTCGTACTTCTGCGCGCCGTTCATCAGCGTCGTGGCGCCCGTGATGTTCTTCTCGGCGTAGATGTCGCCGTAGGCGGTGCCCGCGTGGTTGACGCTGTGCGCGACGCCGCTGCCGTCGATGCCCGCATAGATCTTCCCGTACGTCGTCGCGCCGGCGCCGTACGAGATGTCGGCGTCGGCGACCATCTGGAAGTCGGAGACGGACGACGGTCGCAGGAAGACCTCGAGCTCGCGCCAGTCCCGCACGTCCGCGTCACCGACCGGCCGCGCTGTCGAGAGGATTCGAATGAGCGGCTGCGCTGCCGACGGCGGCACGATCTCGAGGTCGTACTCGTAGCCGTTGCCGAGCTTCGGCGAGCCGTACCAGGTGTCCTTGGCGCGCGGGTACGTCCACGTGCTGCCGTCCGTCTGCAGCCAGGTCTGTGCAGCGCCGACGAGCCGGCCGCTCGTGCCCGCCTGCCGCGTCGCCTCACCCGGATGGACGAAGTGGTAGTAGTAGAGCCGGTCGTCGATCAGCTTCGAGATGTAGTCGTCGACACCCGCTTCCGCGGCCTGGTAGGCGGCGTCGCGCTTCACCGCGGTGCGGCTGCGCGAGGCCTCGCCGTTCATCACGTCGACGAGCGCAACCGCGAGCACGCTCAGGAGCACCGTGAGCCCGAGCACCGTCAGCATCACGATCCCGTCCTCTTCCGAGCGAAGGCGCCTCATTGCAGCGTCCTGATCGTCACGAGGGCGCTGTACGTGCTCGCGCCGGCCTGATTCAGCTTCGGCGCGACGGTGAGCGTCACGCGGACGGAGTGCACGGCGCTCGGGTTGGTGGTGGCGGCGCCGTTCTGGTCGTAGAACGTGAAGACGCCGCCGTTCTTGATCGACGTCAGCTCTCGGGTCCACGGCGCGGGTGCGACCGGGAAGACCCACGGCCAGCCGTCGGTGTCGGTGCTCGTCGAGGTGCTCCGCTCGAGGTTGCCGTTGACGAGCCTGTACGAGATGCGTCGCAGGTGGAACGGCGTCGCGCGGTCGGGTGCGTCGAAGGTGAGCGTGGTCGGGCCGACGCTCACGACCGGCGGTGTGCTGTGCGTGTTCGTCGCCTCGCGGAAGTCCGTCGTCAGCCGGTCGATCGACGCGCGTACCTCGCTCTGGAGCAGCGCCTGCTCCTCGACGCGGTTGCTCGTCTTGGAGGTCGTGATCAGCATCGACCCGAATGCGGTGAGGACGATCGCGAGCAGGACCATGCAGACGAGGAGCTCGGGCAGGGTGAAGGCGCCCTCGTCCCGCGCGCGGGTCATCGAATCGTCACCGTTCGCGTCGTCGTCGCGGTGACGGCGCCCGTTGCGGTGCCCGTGAGCGCTCCGCTCTTGGCCGTTGTCGTGTACCCGGGGCTGCTGTTGCTCGGGACGTTGAACACGGCGTTCCCGCTCGCGTCGGTCGTGCCCGCGAGCGCGATGTTCGAGCCCGGGCCGCCGCTCACCGTCACCGCCGCGCCCGGCTGCGCCGCGCCGGCGGCGTTCACGACCTTGACCGTGAGCGACACCATCGTCGCCGGCGTGCTGTTCAACGTCGCGACGAACGTCTTGGTGAGATCGAGCGGGTAGTTGGTCGGCACCATCGCCGCCGTCGCCGCGGAATACATGCCGTTCGACGCGAGGATGCGTGCGGTGTACTGGAGGTTCGGCACGAGCGGCTCGCCCGCCAGGCTCGTGACCGTAAGCAGGCCGCCCGTGAACGAATAGCTCTGTGTGCCTCGCGTGGAGGTGAGCGTCGCGGTCGCAGCGCCGGTGTAGGTCGAGCCGTCTGCGTTCTTCGCATTGATGTAGATCGTCGCCGCCTTGTAGACACGCAGGACGGTCTGGAACGTCTGGCCGGCGACGATCGACGTGCGTGCGGCGGTCGCGGGCGGCAGGTCGTCCTTCAGCGTCGTGTAGCCCTGCGCCGCGACGGCGAGGTCGTAGTGGTTCAGCGCAACGGTCGTCGGGAAGATCGACGGGAAGACGGCGCTGCCTGACGGGTCGGTGAGGTCGTTTCGGGTCGGGCTCGGCCCGGCGCTCAGGGTGACGATCGCGTTCGTGAGCGGCGTGTTCAGTGCGTAGTCGATGACCTGCGCGATCACGATGCCCTGGCTCTGGCCCGCGTAGGCGCCGGCGCCCGGCGGCGCGACGTACGTCGCTTCCTGCGTCAGCCGGCGGTTGTCCGAGTTGCGGATCACCGTGACGATCACCTTCTTGTAGTCGGCGCGCGTCCGGTACGACGTCACCGGTGCGTCGTCCATGTACGAGATCCGCGTCGTCACGGTTGCATCGAGCCCCTGGACGCCGAGCTGGCTTGCGGGAATCGCGGGAGCGACCGTGCCCGACGGGTTGCCGTCGACGACGCCGATCGAGTCGTATGGGAGCGCGCGGATCGACTCGATCGCACTCTGCGCGGTCTGCGCCGCGAGCGTCCGCTCGTGCGACACCTTCTGCTCTGCGATCGAGGCGAGCATCACGCCTGCGAGCGGCGCGGAGACGACGGCGAACATCGACATCGCCATCACCGTCTCGATCAGGCCGAAGCCACCCTCCTCGCGAAGGCGGCGGGCGTCAGCCCAAAGACGCGGCGTTCTCAACTGCGGCACACCCCTTGATCGCTTCGCTCCTCGGGTCGCCGCAGTGAGCCCGGGGTGCTCCTCCCAGCGAAATCGCGCTGCCGACGCGCGGGTATCCCCCTGGCGGGGGAGGGTCGTCCCTTGATCGAGGGAGTGCGGAGCTAGATCGACGCCGCGCGGGCGCTGTCGAGCGATTCGTGCACGGTGAAGTGCCGGTCGAGCCCGGAGATCTCGAGTGCGCGGCGCGTCTCGAGCCCAGGTGCCGCGAGCAGGAAGCCGCGACGGTTCGGCATGCGCGTGCGCGCTTCGATCAGCACGCCGAGCGCCGTCGAGTCGATGAACTTCACGTCGCTCAGGTCGACGATCAGCCGTTTGGGGGTCTCCTCGCAGCAAGCGAGCAGCGCCTCACGCACCGTGTGCGCGTTGTAGAGGTCGAGCTCGCCGGCGAGACGGACGACGATCGATCCGCTTTCGCGCTCGATGCCGGCGACCGGGTCCTCACGGATGCCTGCGGTGCCGTCTTCGGCCGGCCCGTTGCCGTCGGCCACGACTCGCTCCTTTCCTCGGCGTGCGCGGCGCGCCCCCGGCGCCGCGTGGTGCAATTCAAGCATCGCTGCAGTTTGGCCGCAAACGAGGCTCGTATGCTTGACGTCATGGAGCTCGCAGAGGTCGCCGCGAGGGCGGCAGGGGAGAATTTCCCGGTCGGGTCGATCCTGTTTCCGCGTGCGCTGCGGCCGCACGTGCGCGCGCTCTACTGCTACGCCCGCTTCGTGGACGAGCTCGGCGATGCGTACGACGGCGACCGCCTCGCCGCGCTCGACGAGCTCGAGGAGCAGGTCGGCCTGACCTTCGAGGCCGAGCCGTCGTGGCCCGTGCTGCGCAACGTCCAGCCGACCGTGCGCGAGTTCGATCTTCCGCGCGAGCCATTCCTGCGCCTGATCGAAGCGAACCGGATGGACCAGCGCGTCACCGAGTACGAGACGTGGGACGACGTGAAGCACTACTGCGTGCACTCGGCCGACCCGTGCGGCCGTTTGGTGCTCGGCGTGCTGCGCCGGCTCGACGATGCGGAGCTCGTCGCGGCGAGCGATTCCGTGTGCACCGGCCTGCAGCTCGTCAACTTCCTTCAGGACGTGCCGCGGGATCTCGAGCTTGGGCGCGTCTATCTGCCGGCCGACGATCGTGCGCGCTTCGGCGGGCCGCCGCTCGACCGGCCGAGCGACGAGCTGCGCGCGCTGCTCCGGTTCGAGGCGGAACGCGCGGCTGCGCTCCTGCGTGAGGGCGACGTGCTGCGCGCGCGCATCGGCGGGCGGCTAGGGCGCGCGGTCGGGCTGTTCTCGCGCGGCGGGCTCGCGGCGCTCGAGGCGCTCGAGTCCGCGAACTGGGATGTCTTCACGCAACGGCCGAAGCCGTCGCGCGCGCGCCTTGCGCGCGAGGCCGCGATCGTCCTGGTGCGATGAGCGGGGTCGACGCCGCCTATGCGGAGGTGCAGCGCGTGACGCGTGCGCGCGCGAAGAACTTCGCGTACGGGATCATGGTGCTGCCGCGCGAGAAGCGGCGTGCGATCGCGGCGATCTACGCGTTCGCGCGGGAGGTCGACGACGTCGCGGACGGCGAGTTGCCGGCCGCCGAGAAGCGCGCGCGGCTCGAAGCGCTGCGCGCGTCGCTCGACGCGGAGCCGGCGGGGGCGATGTCGATCGCGCTCGATGATGCACGTACGCGGTACGCAATTCCGCCCGACGCGTTGTCGGCGCTCATCGACGGTGGCCTGCAAGACCTGGAGAAGACGCGGTATGCGACCTTCGACGAGCTGCGCGGCTACTGCGAGCAGGTCGCGGGGGCTGTCGGCGTCGCGTGCATCGCCGTCTACGGCTCGGACGATGAGGAGCGGGCGATGACGCTCGGGATCGCCCTGCAGCTGATCAACATCATGCGCGACGTCAAAGAGGACGCGGGGCTCGGGCGCGTGTACCTCCCGCAGGACGAGCTCGAGCGCTTCGGCGTCACGGAGCTCGCGCGCGTGACACCCGGCGTAGGCTTGACGGAGCCGGGCAAGAGCGGAGGTGCCGGCTTTGCCGGCGCCGGAGCGGGAAACTGGGAGCCCTTCATGGCCTTCCAGGCGCAACGCGCACGCGCACATCTCGACGAGGGGCTGCGCCTCCTCGACTCGCTCGACCGGCGCAGCGCGCTCTGCGTCTCCACGTTCGCGGGCCTCTACAGCGGGCAGCTCGACCGCATGGAAGCGAACGGCTTCGACGTCTTCGGTGCGTCGTGCCGGCTCTCGACCGCGGCGAAGCTCGCCGTCGTCGCGCGCGGGCTGGTGCGATGAGGAGACCCGTGTCATGAGGGCACTGCGCGTCGCCGTCGTCGGCGGGGGGCTCGCCGGTCTCGCGGCGGCGCTCGATCTGATGGACGCGGGCGCCGACGTCACCGTGCACGAGGCGCGGCCGACGCTCGGCGGCGCCGTGCAGACGCTGCCCGAGCGCGAGGGCGATCCGGAGCCGCCGCCGGACAACGGCCAGCACATCGCGCTCGGCTGCTTCACGGAGTACCTGCGCTTCCTCGACCGCGTCGGCGAAGGCTCGTCGTATCTCCGGAAGCAACTCGCGCTGCCTGTCCTTGCCGAGGATCGCTCCGTCTCCTCGATCCGACCCTCGCTCACGGGACTGCTCGCGTACAAGCACCTGCCGATGAGAGACAGAGCTCGGATCCCCATGACGCTCATTCGCCTGCGCAGAGCGCGGGCGAAGCCTGGCGAAACGTTCGGGCAGCTCCTGCGTTGCCTGGGTGAAAGCGACCGGAGCATCGACCGCTTCTGGGACGTCTTCATCCGGCCGGCACTGAATCTCCGCACCGACGAGGTCGATGCGGCAGCAGGGCTCTTCACGGTGCGCACCGCGCTCCTCGGCCCGCGCGGCAACGCCGACCTCGTGCTGCCGCTGAAGCCGCTCGGCTGGATGCACGGCGACGCCGCAGGACGGGTGCTCGGCGACCGCGTGCGTCTCGACGAGCGCATCGAGACGCTCGACGACCTCGACGCAGACGCGATCGTGGTCGCAGTGCCGCCTCAAGAAAGCGCACGCCTCCTCGGCGATCCCGAGCCGCAGCTCGAGGACTCGCCGATCGTCAGCGTGCACCTCTGGTTCGATCGCGCGCTCCTCCGGACGCCGCTCGCGGCGCTGCTCGGCTCGGACGCGCACTGGGTGTTCGACCGCGGCGCGCTCACCGGGCATGTCCCCGAGCGCGGCCAGTACCTCACCGTCGTCTCGAGCGGCGTGCCCGAGCTGCTCGAGGTGCGCGGCCGCGAGCTCGTCGACCGCATCGCCGGCCAGCTGACCGAGCGTCTCGGCCCGGCCGAGCTCCTCTGGTCGCGCGTGAGCCGCGAGCCGCACGCCACGATCGCGCTACGGCCGGGTACGAACCGGCCCGGCGTCGAGACGAAGAGCCCGCACGTCGCCCGCGCCGGCACGTGGACGGACACCGGCTGGCCCGCGACGATGGAGAGCGCCGTGCGCAGCGGCCGCACCGCGGCTCAGCATGTCTTGAGCAGCGTGCATGCGAAGGTTGACGCATGAGCGCTACCGCGGAGCTGACGGCCCTCGACCAGGCGATCGACGCGGGCACGCGCCGCCTGCTCGAGTTGCAACGGCCCGGTGGCATCTGGGTCGGCGAGCTCGAGTCCAACGTGACGATGACGGCGCAGCACCTCTTCTGGCATCACGTGCTCGGGCTGCGCACGCCCGACCTCGACCACCGCATCGCGAACGAGCTGATGGCGCGCATGCGCGACGACGGCACGTGGGCGATCTGGTTCGAGGGGCCGCCCGATCTGTCGACGTCGATCGAGGCGTACGTCGCGCTCCGCATGTGCGGCGTCGACCCGGGACCGAGGGCGCTCGCCTACATCCAGCGTGAGGGCGGCGTCCCGAAGAGCCGCCTCTTTACGAAGTGCTTCCTCGCATTGCTCGGCCAGTGGCCGTGGCAGAAGATGGTGCCGATCCCACCGGAGCTCGTGCTGCTACCGCCGTGGGCGCCGTTCTCGATCTACAACTTCGCGTGCTGGGCGCGGCAGACATTCGTCGCGCTCTCGCTCGCGCAGTCGCTGCGCCCGGTGCGGCTTGCGGACGTCGACCTCTCCGCGATCGGGGCGATCCGCGGCAAGACGCGTCCGGCGCGCACGCCGAATGCGCTGCGCCGGCGCGCCCAGCGGACGGCGGAACAGTGGATCCGCGACCGGCAGGAAGCGGACGGCTCGTGGGGCGGCATCCAGCCACCGTGGGTCTGGGGGATCATCGCCCTGACCGCGCTCGGCCACGGCCTCGACGACCCGACGCTCGGCAAGGCGGTCGCAGGCTGGCAGGGCTTCATGGTCGAGGACGGCGACCGGCTACGCCCCGAGGCGTGCCAGTCGCCGGTGTGGGACACGGCCCTCGCCGTGCTCGCGCTGCGCGCATGCGGCGTCGCCGCCGATCATCCGAAGCTCCGCGCAGCCGGCGACTACCTGCTCGGGCAGGAGGTCACGGTCAAGGGCGACTGGGCGATCCGCGCGCCGGGCCTTGCCCCCGGCGGCTGGGCGTTCGAGTACGAGAACGATCTCTATCCCGACACCGACGACGCTGCGGTCATCTCGCTCGCGCTCCGGCAGCTCGGCGTCGGCGACGAGGCGGTCAACCGCGGCCTCGACTGGCTCGTCGGCATGCAGTCGAAGGGCGGCGGCTGGGGCGCGTTCGACGTCGACAACCAGGCGATGTGGCTCTACCGGATCCCGTTCTGCGACTTCGGCAAGGTGACCGACGAGCCGAGCGCCGACGTCACGGCGCACGCGCTCGAGACGCTCGGCCACGAGCCGCGGTACGACGAAGCACGCGAGCGAGGCCTCGCCTGGCTGATCGACGAGCAGGAGGACGACGGCTCCTGGTTCGGCCGCTGGGGCGTCAACCATCTCTACGGGACGGGCGCCGCGCTGCCCGCGCTCGAGGCCTGCGGGATCCCGCCGGACCATCCCTCCGTGCGCCGTGCGGTCGCGTGGCTCGACTCGGTGCAGCAGGAGGACGGCGGCTTCGGCGAGGACATCCGCTCGTACGCCGATCGGGCATGGCGCGGCCGCGCGCCGTTCGCGACGCCCTCGCAGACCGCCTGGGCGCTCCTCGGCTATGTGGCCGCAGGAAACGCTGAGGGTGGAAATGCGCGAAAGGCAGCGGACTATCTTTGCGGTGTCCAGCGTCCTGACGGGGATTGGGACGAGGATCACTTCACCGGCACCGGATTCCCGCTCGATTTCATGATCCGCTACCACCTGTACCGCATCAGCTTCCCACTGCTCGCACTCGGCCGAATGAGAGAGAGGCTCTCTGCATGAAGTTCCCGCTGCAGTCGACCGTCACGATCGGCAAGTACGTCGCGTCCCAGCAGCGGAAGGGAGAGCGGTATCCGCTCGTCCTCATGCTCGAGCCCACGCTTGCGTGCAACATCGCGTGCATCGGCTGCGGGAAGATCCGCGAGTACGAGTCGAACCGTGCGCGCCTCTCGGTCGAGGAGTGCATCGACGCGGGTCTGCAGTGCCCGGCGCCGGTCGTGTCGGTCTGCGGTGGCGAGCCGCTCGTCTTCAAGGGGATCGAGCAGGTCGTCGTGGGCATGCTCGAGAACAACAAGACGGTCGAGCTCTGCACGAACGCGCTGCGTCTCGAGCAGTGCCTCAACTGGTTCGAGCCGTCGCCGCGCCTGACGTTCGTCGTGCACCTCGACGGCATGCGCGAGATTCACGACTACGTCTGTGACTACCCAGGGCTGTGGGAGATCGCGGTGGACGCGATCAAGACGGCGCGTGCGCGCGGCTTCCGGGTCACGACGAATACGACGATCTTCAAGGAGACGGAGATCACCGACGTGATCGAGATGATGCGCTACCTCACCGACGAGGTCGGCATCGACGGGATGCTCGTCGCTCCCGGCTACCAGTACTCGCAGATCGACCCGGCGCTGACGATGACGCGGGCCGAGCACGAAGAGAAGTTCCGCACGCTCCGCATCGCAGTGCGCAAGCACGGCTATCGCTGGCTCGCAACGCCCATCTATCAGGACTTCCTCACCGGTGAGCGCAAGCTGTCGTGCGCGCCGTGGGGATCGATCACGCGCAACCCGTACGGCTGGAAAGGCCCGTGCTACCTGCTCACGGACGGGATCTTCCCGACGTACGAGGCGCTGCTCGAAGGCATGGACTGGGACTCGTACGGGCCGGGCAACGACCCGCGCTGCGAGCACTGCGGCATCCATTCCGGCTTCGAGCCGTCCTCGGCCTTCGAATCGTCGAAGAGCCTGAGAGAGACTGTGCGGAGCGCGGCGTGGACGCTGACGGGTTGACCTTCGCCGTCGCGACAACCGCGGAGGAGCGCGTCGCGAAGCGGCTCGGCCTGCGCACGGTGCGCGTCGGCGTGCGTGCGGCGAACGGCGTGCCGGATGCGCGGCTCGTGTCGTTCGGGCTCGCAGGCTCGCTGCACGACGCGTATCGGGTCGGCGACGTGCTCGACGCGACGCGCGTCGTCGACGAGCGGGGCGAGACGCTGTGGGAGGGACCCGGTCTCGGTGTCGCCGGTGCGCATGCGGCGACGATTCTCGGAAGCGACGAGCTCGTGCACGACGCGGCGGAGCGCCGCAGGCTGCGCGACGCGAGCGGCGCGGACGCGGTCGACATGGAGAGCGGCGTGCTCGCGCGGAGCGGCAAGCTCGCGGGTGTCGTGCGCGCGGTCTCCGACGGCGCCGAGAGCGCGATCGAAGGAGTCGACTCGACGGTGCACGCCGACGGCCGCACCGATGTCGTCGGCCTGCTGCGCTGGGTCGCGACTCGCCGCGGTGACGCGGTGCGGTCGATGCGCGACGCCGTCGCGGCGCTCGAGGCGCTCGAGCGTACGGTGGCAGAGCAGCAACCAGGTTGCAGTGCAACCTGGTTGCAAGAAGGAGCCGCTCGATGAGCGGCCGGGTTCTGCTCGCAGCACCGCGCTCGTTCTGCGCGGGCGTCGACCGCGCGATCGAGATCGTCGAGCGCCTGCTCGAGCAGCACGGCGCGCCCGTCTACGTGCGTCACCAGATCGTCCACAACGAGAATGTCGTACGCCGGCTCGAGGACCTCGGCGCCGTGTTCGTCGAGGACGAGTCCGAGATTCCCGAGGGCGAGTATTGCGTCCTCTCCGCGCACGGGGTCGCACCGGCCGTGAAGGAGAACGCCGAGAAGCGCGGCCTCCGCGTCGTCGACGCGACCTGCCCACTCGTGAACAAGGTGCACGCCGAAGCCCGGCGCTACGCCGACAGCGGCCATCTCGTCGCGCTCGTCGGCCATGCGAACCACGTCGAGGTGATCGGCACCCTCGGCGAGCGTCCGGGCTCGACCGTCGTGATCGAGACACCCGAGCAGGCGCGCGCACTGAAGACCGACAAGCCGGTCGCGGTGATCACGCAGACGACGCTGTCGCTCGACGACGTCGCGCCGATCGTCGACGCGCTCAGCGAAAGCCAGGGCGATCTGCGCCGGCCACACGCGGACGACATCTGTTACGCGACGCAGAACCGCCAGGACGCGGTGAAGGCGATGGTCGCCGAAGGCGCGACGCTCGTGCTCGTGATCGGCTCACAGACGAGCTCGAACGCTGTCCGTCTCGTCGAGGTCGCGCAGGCCGCGGGCGCGGAGGCGACGCTGATCGACGGCGAGTCGCGGCTCGACGACGCACTGATCGGCGGGCACGAGACGATCGGCCTCACGGCCGGAGCCTCGACGCCCGAGCAGCTCGTGCAGAGCGTCGCGCGCGAGCTCTCCGAGCGCGGCTATCCCACCCTCGAGGAGCTCACGGTCGCCCGCGAGCACGTCCACTTCCGCCTCCCGAAGGAGGTGGCGCGCGCATGACGAGCATCGAAGTCCCGTACTCCATCGCCGCGGCGCTGCCGACGCTCTCCGTCATGGACATCACGAACGATGTGTCGAAGTCGGTCGCGAGCTCGGGCAAGCCGGCCGGCATCGCCTACGTCACGGCGACGAGCCCGCTGTCGCTCGTTCGCGTCCAGGAACGCGAGACCGGCTTCTTCGAGGATCTCGAGTCGCTGCTCGAGCGCGTCGTGCCGGCGGGTGCCGCTGCACGCGAGCGGCTCGTCCATGCGCTCCTCGGCTCGCGGACGGAGCAGGTTCCGTTCAGCGAGGGTTGCCTCTGTACCGGGCAATGGCAGCGGATCATGCTCTTCTCGCTCGACGCCGAGCACCGGAACGACTGGTCGCTCACCTTGCTCGGCTGAGCGCGTTTCATCGGTAACGTCCCTCTGCATGCTCGTTCTCACCCGAGCCGACGTCGAGGAGCTCCTCGATCTCGACGAGCTCGTCGGCGCTCTCGCTCGCGCGCACGAGGAGCTCTCGTCCGGCACCGTCTCGATGCCGCCGCGCATCGCGGCGCTGGCGGCGGACGGCCTGCTCGGCGCGATGCCGGCCTACCTGCCGTCGGCGGGGCTCGGGTGCAAGCTCGTCTCGCTCTTCCCGCACAACACCGACCGGCCGACGCACCAGGCGGCGATCGTCCTCTTCGATTCCGCGAACGGCTCGCCCATCGCACTCATGGACGGGACGTACATCACCGCGACGCGCACGGCGGCGGCTGCCGCTCTCGCCGCGCGGCTGCTTGCGCGGCCGGACGCGAGGGTGCTCGCGATCATCGGCACCGGTGTGCAGGCGCGCTCGCACGTGCGCGCGTTCTCGCACATCCGTGAGTGGGGCGAGATCCGCATCGCAGGGCGCGACTCTGCGAAGGCCGAAGCGCTCGCCGCAGAGCTCGGCCTCGTGCACGCACCGTCGTTCGAGGCTGCCGTTCGCGGCGCCGACGTCGTCGCGGCGGCGACGCACTCGGCCGAGCCGGTGGTGATGGCGGAGTGGGTCGCGCCCGGGACGCACGTCAGCTCGGTCGGCTACAACGCGCCCGGCTCGGAGCTCGACCCAGCCCTCGTGCGCGCCGCCACGATCGTCGTCGAGTCGAGGGAGTCGTCGTTCGCGCCGCCGCCGGGCGGCGCCCCGGAGCTTGCCGGCGTCGACCGGGCGCTCGTCTCGGAGCTCGGCGAGCTCGTCTCGGGCGAGCGGCGCGGTCGAGCCACCCCGATCGAAATTACTCTGTACAAGTCGGTCGGCGTTGCCGCACAGGATCTCGCGGCAGCGGCGCTCGTTTTAACCGCGGCACGTGCGCGGAATGTCGGACTCGAGTTTGATTTGGAGGAGATTCCCGCATGAGTGAATTCAGCCCAGGGCTCGCAGGCGTCGTCGCTTTCGAGACGAAGATCGCGGAGCCCGACAAGGAGGGCGGCGAGCTTCGGTATCGCGGCGTCAACATCGAGGACCTCGTCGGCAAGGTTCCCTTCGAGAAGGTGTGGGGCCTGCTTGTCGACGAGTCGCTCGAGCCGGGCCTGCCGGCGGCGCACTGCGAGCTCGAGTACCGCACCGGTGGCTACATGTCGGATCTCCAGGCCGCGCTCGCCGGGCTCAGCGGCAAGTGGAAGCTCGGCCAGCTGATCGACATCGACGACGACCAGGCGCACGACGACCTGCGGAGGCTCTCCGCCGCAGCACTCTCGATCGTCGCCCAGTCCGCACGCGGCGCCGACAAGCCGCCCGTGCCCGAGTCCACGGTGGTCGAGGGCCACACTGCCGCCGAGCGCTTCCTGCTCGCGTGGCGCGGCGAGGTGAACGAGGCGCATGCGAAGGCGATCGACACGTACTGGATCTGCACGGCCGAGCACGGGCTCAACGCATCGACGTTCACGGCGCGCGTCGTCGCGTCGACGGGCGCAGACTGCGGCGCCGCGCTTGCCTCTGCTGTCGGTGCGCTCTCCGGCCCGCTGCACGGCGGCGCGCCGGCGCGCGTCCTGCCGATGCTCGACTCCGTCGCGGAGATGGGCGACGCGGAGAAGTGGGTCGCCGACGCGCTTGCGCGCAAGGAGCGGATCATGGGCTTCGGTCATCGCATCTACCGCGCCGAGGATCCGCGCTCGCGCATCCTCAAGAAGACCGCGAAGGAGCTCGGCTCGCCGCGCGTCGAGGTCGCGGAGGCGCTCGAGGAGGCCGCGCACCAGGCGATCGCGAAGAAGAACCCGGACCACTCGTACACGAACGTCGAGTTCTGGTCGGCGATCGTGCTCGACGTCGCGGAGATCCCGCCGGCGCTCGCCCCCGCGATGTTCGCGTGCTCCCGCACTGCCGGCTGGTCGGCGCACGTGCTCGAGCAGAAGCAGCTCGGCGTGCTCGTACGTCCGTCCGCGAAGTACGTCGGCCCCGGCGCGCGCACCCTGCAGGAGGTCTAGCCGCAACCAGGTTTCAACCTGGTTGCAGTCGTTGAATCGTGCGATCGCCGTCGACGACCGCAACCTGCTTGGAAGCAGGTTGCTAGAGCGACGGCGTCAGCTCGCCTGCTTTGATCGGCACCGCGAGCCTGTTCGCGGGCGGCGAGAGCGGGCAGGCCCACGAGTCGTCCCAGGCGCACGACGGGTTGAACGCGAAGTTGAAGTCGAGGACGAGCGACTCCGCCGTGCCGCCGAGATCGGCGCCTTTCACCGTGTCGAGGAGGTAGCGGCCCGCGCCGTAGGTCTCGTGGCCGCTCGTCGCATCGCGGAACGGCAGGAAGACGCCGCCGCCGTACGCGTCGAGCCAGTAGAGCTCGAGCGCGTGCTCGCCGAACCGTGCCCGGGCGAAACGTGTGAAGCGCGTGACGCTCCCCGCACTGCCCGCGATCTCGAGCGGAGCGGGGTCGACCGGCTCGACCTGCGCCTCGAAGCGGAGGCTCGGTTCGTAGGGGAAGTACGCGGGCTCGCCGCCGGGGCGCGGCGACTGCGGGTGCGAGCGGTGGAGATCCGCACGCTCGGCGCACCAGCGCCGCCAGCCGGCCTCGTGGTCGTCCGCGGCGCGCACCTCCGCGTAGAGCGCGAAGATGCGGCGCTTCCAGTCGAGGAGTGTCAACTCGTCTAGATTCATGCCGTGGGCGACCTCCTGGAGTATCGCGACCGCTTCCCGATCCTCCACGACTGCACCTATCTGATCAACCACTCGCTCGCCGCGATGCCTGCGGCCGCGGAGGACCGGCTCCTCGAGTACGCGCGCATGTGGCGCGAGCGCGGCATCCGCGCGTGGGGCGAAGGCTGGTGGGAGATGCCGATCACGGTCGGCGACCAGATCGGGCGGATCATCGGCGCACCGGCCGGCAGCACCGTGATGCACCAGAACGTGACGATCGCGGAGGAGATCGTGCTCTCGTGCTTCCGCCGGCCGGGAGAACGCAACCGCGTCGTCTACGAAGAGGCGAACTTCCCGTCGGTGCGCTACCTCTACCAGGCGCAGCCCGACCTCGAGGTCGTCGCGGTCGAGGACGATGCAGCCATCGTCGAGGCGATCGACGAGCGGACGCTGTTGGTTCCGATCAGCCACGTGCTGTTCAAGAACGCAGAGATCCAGGACGTCGAGCCGATCGTGAAGCGCGCGCACGAGGTCGGCGCCTACGTCGTGCTCGATTGCTACCAGTCCGCCGGCGTCGTGCCGTTCGACGTGACCGCGCTCGACGTCGACTTCGCGTGCGGCGGGAGCGTCAAATGGCTGTGCGGCGGTCCCGGCGCGGGCTGGCTCTACGTCAGGCCCGATCTCGCCGAGACGCTCGAGCCGACGTTCGTCGGCTGGCAGGGGCATGCACGCCCGTTCGCGTTCGAGCCGGAGCTCGAGTACGCCGCCGGTGCGCGGCGCTTCCTCACCGGCACGCCGAACGTGCCGGCGCTCTACGCCGCGACCGCCGGCTACGACGTGATCGAGGAAGTCGGCGTCGAGCGGATCCGCGAGCGCTCGCTCGCACTGACGCAGCTCCTGATCGACGAGCTCGACGCCGCAGGCTTCGAGCTCGGCTCGCCGCGCGAGCCGGAGCGCCGCGGCGGCACGGTGCTCGTGCGCACGCCCGACAATCCCGCGGTGCACAAGGAGCTCGGCGAGCGGAACATCATCTGCGACTTCCGTCCCGACGCGGGCGTCCGGCTCGGGCCGCACTTCTTCAACAGCGAGGACGAGCTGCGACACACGGTCTCCGAGCTCACAGAGATCGTGGAAAGCGGGGCATACACGCGGCACCAGGGCGCCGCTGCCCGGTTCTGAGGAGCGTCCCTGACCGTTTTGGGGGATAGGCACTTCGGCCGATCGAGGGCACTCTGGGGTCGATGCGCAGGCTCGCCCTCCTCTGCCTCGTCGTCCTCGGCGCGCTCGGCGCCGCCGGCGCCGCGTCCGCGGCGCAGCTGATCGACCGCAACGCCACGGGCGTCCAGATCAAGGTGAACGCGAAGGGCGAGGCGATGCTCACCTACCGCAAGGGCAGCGCCGTGAAGCATGTCCTCGTGTGGGGCGCGATCAACGCGCTCACGCCGCGTGAGGGCGGGCAGCAGGCGAAGTTCAAGCTCGACTACTCGGGCGGCTGGGGCACGAAGCACACGGTCTACTGGAAGCACTTCCCCGGCAGCTGCGGCCGCTACGACGGCCCGGCGCTCCCGAACCTCGTCGCCGCGTGCAAGTCGCCGGACGGCTCGTACTGGGCGGCGCAGAGCTGGCCGCAGCCGCTCCCGAACCTCGGCTTCACGCCGTGGTCGGCCGACCTGCAGGCGAACTGGCTCGAGGTGTCGCACTGGAAAGGTGAGATCGCGCAGCTCGAGACCGGTTCGAACTGGGTCTACGGCGGCCGTTTCGAGGCGCTCTTCGGCCGCTTCACGTACCTCGGTACGCCGGTCTACGGCTTCGGCACGACGCGCTTCGGCGCGCCGACCGACGGCTTCGGCAGCCTCGTCTATCTCGATACGTACAACTCGGTGTACGGTCAAGGCTGGCGTCGCGAGAACTCCTTCGTCACTCACAACCCGACGGGCGTCTTCTGTTACGGCTTCTACTCGTTCGATCCGACGAAGGGCGGCTACAAGCACCCGCCGGCGTGGACGGCGAAGCGCGGCCCCGGTACGGGCGAGAAGTACCGCCTGCTCGCGAGCGGCCCGGGCGTGACGCCGAACGTCGGCGCGACCCTCGACGGGTTGCATCCGTTCGACAAGGCGAACGCCGCCGACGTGACGTTCCAGGCGGAGCAGACGCAGGTCCTCCAGTCCTGGGGCGACAAGCTCTGCCAGGCCGGGCTCTCTTAGTAGGAGGGTGCGACGAAGTGGTGCTCGTCGCAGGGGTGCGATGGGCGTCGCGATCGCAAGGACGCAGGGAGACCCGATAGTGGTGCTATCGGGGCTCCCGAGGACGCGGCGGCGCGGCGCTCAGCGCGGCCCTGCGGCTCAGTCACTACTTCGTTGCACCCTCCCCATCGCGGCGCTCGCCGCTTCGCTCACGCTCGTCTCGACGGTCGCCGGCGCAACGGGGCCGGTCGTCACCGTCACGCAGACGGTGTCGGGCCTGAACGACGTCGTCGCCGGCGGCTTCGAGCCGCCCGACGTGACCGTTGCCGCCGGGCCGGGCTTCGTCGTCGAGATGGTGAACCTTGCAGAGAGCATCTGGCGGACCGGCGGCGGCATGCCGCAGCTCGTGCAGACTCGCGATCTCGCGGTGCTCTTCGGCAGCAACCGCGACCGCCTCACCGACCCGCGCGTGCTCTACGACGTGAGGAGCGGTCGTTGGTTCGCGTCGATCTCCGACGTCGACAGCAAGGATGTCCTGCTCGCGGTCTCGACCGGCGCCGACCCGACGGGCACGTGGACCGTGTCGCCGTTCGACGCATCCGGTTGTGCCGACCAGCCGCGGCTCGGTATCGCGGACGACATCGTCGTGCTCACCGCCGACCTGTTCGAGGACTGCGACGCGCGCGGCGCGCGGGCGCTCGGTAGCGAGATCTGGACGGTGAACAAGGCGGAGCTGCTCGCCGGCTCGACCGCGCCGGCGTTCTCGATCTTCGGCCCGACGCCGGAATACTCGAGCGTCGCGCCGGTGCAGTCGCTGTCCTCGACCTCGACGGAGTACGCCGTGTCGGTCGACGATCGCGTCTCGCGCGTCGTGCACCTCCTGGCCGTGGACGGCGTGCCGCCGCTGCCGGTCACGGTGCGCGAGATCGCGACGCCGGCGATCAGCCTGCTCGCGCGGCCGCCTGCGGCGGCCCAGCCGCAGACGGGCGGGCTACGACCCCCGATCGCGACGAACGACAACCGCATCCTCGACTCCGTCTGGGAGAACGGCAAGCTCTGGTTCTCGGCGAACGCGCGCTGCGTGCCCGCAGGCGACTCGATCATTCGCACCTGCGCCCGGGTCGTCGAGCTCGCCACCGCGACGCGCACAGTGACCTGGGACACGGACATCGGCTTCGCGGGCGTGCACGTCTTCTTTCCCACGGTGAGGCCCGACGGCGACGGGAACCTCGTAATCGTGGCGGGTGAGTCGGGCTTGAAGGTGCTGCCGGAGGTGATCGCGATGGGCCGGGCGCCGGACGGCGCGCTCACCGAGCCGGTCGTCGTCGCGCAGAGCGCGGGCATCTACCGCGGCGACCGGTACGGCGACTACTTCGGCGCGGCGCGCGATCCGCTCGATCCGCGCATCGTGTGGGTGGGCGGCGAGGCGGGAACGGACGTGCCGTCCGGAAGCGGCTGGGCGACGACGGTCGCGTCGGTGGTCGTCACCGCGGCAGGCGCTACGCCGCCCGCGGTCGCCGGCGCCGCGCCACCCGGTGTCCGCGCCGTTGCCGTCACCGTCCACGCCGGCAGCCCGGTGCACCTCGCCTACCGCGCGCTCGACGACGGCACCGCGGTTCGCACGCTCGTCGTCGTGCAAAACGCGGAGAACGCGATCGTCTATCGGGCGAGCACCGCACGCAAGACGCTTCACTTCGATCAGCGCTACTTCATGTTGTGGCCGGCGAAGAAGGTGCGCGGCACATTCACGTTCTGCGTCAACACCGTGTCGACGACCGGCATGCAGTCGCCACAGAGCTGCGCGCGGGTCACGGTTCGCTGAGCAGCTCGAGCAGGCGCGCCGCATGCGCCGGCGCATCCGGCTCGTCGTCGTGCCGGAAGTAGACGTAGACCGGCTCGCTCGCCGCGCGGATCCGCGCTGCGAAGGCGTCGTCGGGCGCCTCACGCCGGCGGAGGTAGCGGAACAGCGCGGGATGGTCGAGATCGTTGACCCGCACGGCGTTCGCCTCGGCGAGCCGCTCCTCGATCCCGTCCCACGACGGATGCTCGAGGTCGAAGGCGAGCCGGAGGCCCGGGTCGAGCGAGCCGAGCAGCAGCTCGAGCAGGCCCTCGTCCCGCGCGTTCTTGAGCGAGACGCGCACCGGCCCGAGGCGGTCGCCGAGCGCGCCAATCCGCTCGCCGAAGATGTCGAGGCCGCGGACGTGGTTGCCGGGAAGCTTCGGCGCGAACTCGAAGCCGTCGGGTGCCTGCTCCGCCCAGCGGTGGAACTGCTCCTCGGCGGGCAGCCGGTAGCCCGTCGTGTTCAGCTCGACCGTCGGAAAGCGCTGCGCGTAGAAGGCGAGGAAGCCGGCCGGGTCCGTGCCGGCGGGGTAGAAACCGGGCCGCCAGGACGGGTACGACCAGCCCGAGGTGCCGACCGAGACCCTCGCTAGGGTGGGCGGTTCTTTGGCCACAATCGCAACAGTGACACTTCCGGTCGAGACCTTCACCGACGAGGAGCAGGCGCGGCTCGCGCCGCACTTCACGAACCTCGATCGGCCCGTCTTCGGGCTCGTCAATCTCCCCGAGACGGTCAAGGGCGCGCTCTTCGCCCGCTACTCGCGCTACGCCGGAACGCTGCGGCGGCTCTTCCTCGACGAGTTCGCCGACTCGGTGCCGGTGGTGCCCGCGATCGAGGGCAACGAAGGTGCGCGCGCGGCCGCGCTCTACGAGCGCATCTTCCTCGGTTACGGCGACGACTCGGTGGCGCAGCTGGGCGGCGCGCACATCGCGTGCGAGTGGACGTCGAACCTGCTCACGAAGATCCTGCAGCGGCCGCGCCTCGCGTCGTATCTCGAGCAGTCGACGCGCTACATCGCGTACGACTCGCAACTCGACGGCTTCGGCTACCGCTATTACCGTGACCCGCGTTTTGGACCGCAGTACGAGCAGGCGATGGACGATCTCTTCCAGACGTACACCGGGCTGCTGGAGGGGATGTCGGCGTGGGCCGCCGAGCAGTTCCCACGCGGCGAGGACGAGTCGGCCGCTGCGCACGCGCGCGCAGTGCGCGCGAAGGCGCTCGATCTCGTGCGCGGCATCCTGCCTGCGGCGTCGCTCTCGCACATGGGCATGTACGCGAGCGGCCAGACCTACGAGCAGCTCGTGCTGCATCTGCTTGCGCACCCGCTCGCCGAGGCGCAGGCATACGGGCAGATGCTGCTCGAGGAGCTGCAGAAGATCATCCCGAGCTTCGTCATCCGCGTCCCGAAGCCCGACCGCGGCGGCCGCTGGATCCAGTTCTTCGAGGAGCGCCGCGCGGCCTCGGAAGGTGCGGCGGCGCGGCTCGGCCTCGACACGGCGGAGCCGTCGGCGGCGCCGTCCGTGAAGTTGATTCGCGCGCACGGGACGGAGACGCAGCTTGCGGCTGCGCTCTTGTACGAAGCGTCCGCGACCGGGGAGGAGGAGGCGCTGCGGACGGTTGCGTTGCTCTCGGACGCGGAGCGCGCCTCGCTGCTGCTCGAGCTGATCGGCACGCGCGAGAACCGGCGCCACCGTCCCGGCCGCGGCTTCGAGACGCTCACGTATCGCTTCGAGATCGTCTCCGACTATGGCGCATTCCGCGACCTGCAGCGGCACCGCCTGCTCACGTGCCAGTGGCAGCGGCTCTCACCGGATCTCGGTGCCGACGTGCCGCACGAGCTCGTCGCCGCCGGTGTGGCGGGCGAATACGAGCGCGCACTCGACGTGTCACGGGCGGCGCACGAGCGGTTGCGCGCCGGCGGCTTCGCCGAGGAAGCGCCGTACGCGCTGTGCCTCGCGTTCCGCATCCGGTACGTCCTCGAGCTCGACGCGCGCGAGGCGCTGCACCTGATCGAGCTGCGCTCCGGGCCGGAGGGCCATCCGTCGTATCGCGCCGTCGCGCAGGAAATGCGCCGCGCGATAGCGGAGGTTCACCCGAACGTCGCCGCGGCGATGACGTTCGTCGACGACTCGACGGAGGAGCGGCTCGAGCGCCTGCTCAGCGAGATGCGGAACGACTCGCGCTCGGCTTAGCGCCGGAGCTTGGGGTGAGGAAGAGCCGCTTCTCCGTTGCGAGGTGCGGTGCCCAGTCGAGGCGGTCCGCGCCGGCGAAGCGTAGGTAGGCGCTGAGCGCGTCGCGCATCGCGTCGACGAACCCGTCCGTGCGCCGCGGCGCGAAGCCGTCTTCCCACCAGACGTTGAGCACCTCCACGCGGGCTCGGTCCCGGTCGATCCGCGGTTCGATCCGGCCGACGAAGCGGTCGCCGAAGGAGATCGGGAGCACGTAATAGCCCCAACGGCGCTTCGCCGCCGTAAAAAACCCCTCCCAGACGTAGTCGTAGGCGAACAGGCTCGAGAGGAGGGCGGTGTCCCACAGCAGCGAGTCGAATGGGGCGATGAACGCGACGGACGGTCTCGGGGCCGGCGGCGCCCGCAGCAGCGCGAGCTCCTCGGCGAGGACGAAGCGCTTGCCGCGCATGCCCTCCACGTCGACGGGCACGAGCAGGCCGAGCTCGACGAGCTCCTTGCGGAGCTCGTTGCGGTCCGGCGGGTTGGCAATGCGGGCGAACGTGCCGCCGGCGCGGCCGGCGCCGAGCAGGCCGTGGGCGCGGTACCGGGAGAGGAGCTTGTGCCGGAGCTGCTCTCGCTCAGGCACCTCCTGCGCGAGCAGCTCGGCGGGCAGCAGCCGTTCGAGGAGGTCGTAGTACCGGCGGTTGCCGTCGCGTCGTGCGAGGCCGATCGCGCCCGTGACGGTGTACGTGCAGCACGAGGTCGTGATTCCGGCCGGCGACCGCGATCGGGTCGAACTGGATCGACCCGAGCTTGCGCAAGACCTGCAGCACGGCCTCGGGGCCTCCCACGAGAGACCGCGCAGGCGCGAGGAAGTGCCGCGCGACGAGAAAGCGACGCGCCGCCTCAGCAGCAACCTTCACCCGCAGGACACTAGCCGCGTGTGACCTCAGAGGGTCTAGAGTCGGCGGCAACTCTCGATAAGGAGGCGGTATGGCAATCGCACGCGTGGTGACCTTCGACGGCGTCGACAGCAACCGGATGGCGGAGATGCAGCGCGAGATGGAAGGCAGCGACCGGCCCGACGACGTGCCGGCGAAGGAGATCGTCGTCCTGCACGATCCCGAGGCATCGAAGTCGCTCGTGATCGTCTTCTTCGACAGCGAGGACGACTACAAGAAGGGCGATGCCGCGTTGAACGCGATGCCGGCCGGCGACACGCCGGGCAAGCGCACCTCGGTCACGAGGTACGACGTCGCGTTCCGCATGACCGACTAGTCGCGGCTAGGTCAGCGGCTGGAGCACGACCGGGCCTGCGCCGCGGTCGCCCCACTGCTGGCGTGTGACGATCCAGCTGTCGCTCGGCCGGAGCCGGTACGGCGCGTTCAGCCGCACCGAGACGCCGACCTTCTCGTTCTTCACGACGAACGTCCCGCACGGCGCCCACGGCTTCCCGTTCCGGACGAGGAACACCTCGTAGTAGCCCTTCGGCGGCAGCTTCGGCAGACCGAGCGCAGCGAGCTCCATCGGCCAGTTACCGGCCGGATCGACGTCCTCGACGCGCAGCGAGGCCTGCGCGTTCGGTGCCGCCGCGGTGCCTTGCAGCTTCAGCACCTGTCCGCCGACCTTGTTGTCGTTGCCCGTGATGTACCCGACGAGGAACGCGAGCAGCAGCACGATGATCGCCGCCGCGAGAAGCGCGACGCGGCGCTGGACGTGACGGCGCGACCCGCGGGCGCCGATCGTCATCGCAAGCGTCGGGCCGGCCTCCATCTGCGGCGTCAGCTCGGGCGGCGGCCCGGCCACGATGAGCATGTCGTGGACGCGGCGAAGCCGCTCGCGCTCTCCCTGCTCCGCGTCCGACATCAGCTCGTCGAAATCCGGGTCGGGGGTCACGCAAGCTCTCCTTCGAGCAGGTCGGCCAGGTGGGCGAGGCCGCTGCGGGTGCGCGTCTTGACCGTACCGAGGGGAATGTGGAGGTAGTCGGCGACCTCGCTCTGCGACATCCCGCTCCAGTAGGCGAGCTCGACGACCTCCCGCTCCCTCGCCGGCAGCTCCTCGAGCGCGCGATGGACGCGCCAGGCGACGAACGAGGCCTCCGCATGCTCGGCCGGGCCCGGCTCCGACGAGGCAAGTTCGGGCGCCTCCATCGGCGGCTCGCTCCGTGCGCGCAGCCGGTCGACGATCGCATTCCGCGCCACGGCGTAGAGCCACGGCGCCGCGGGGCCGCGCTCGGGCCGGTAGCTCGCCGCCGAGCGCCAGACCGCCGCGAAGGTCTCCTGCACCGCGTCCTCCGCGCGCTGCCGGTCGCGCAACCGCCGGAGCGCGATGCCGTAGACCGAGCGCACATAGCGGTGGTAGAGGGCGTCGAACGCCACCCGGTCGCGTTCCGCGACCCGGACGAGCAGATCGGCGTCCGTCACGTCGACCGAAGGCTCCGG
>JANMQZ010000183.1:0-8306 GCA_031370755.1 Actinomycetes bacterium | reverse complement strand
GATGGGCACAGCGCTTCGCTTGCGCAACTGGCGACAGACGTCGATGCCGCTCAGGCGAGGCAGCATCACGTCGAGCAGGACGATGTCGGGCTGCACCTCGTCGAACCGTTCCACCGCCTCGAACCCATCGGTGACCGCTACCACCCGAAAGCCTTCGCGGGTCAGGCCGATCGTCAGTGCCTCGACAAAGCTCGGCTCGTCTTCGACGACGAGGACCACAGGTTGCGTCGTCATGAGTCCCTCGTTGGGATGCGAATCGTGAACACCGACCCCTCGCCTTCTCTGGAGTGAACGGTGACCTCGCCCGAGTGGTTCGTCGCGACGTGACGAACAATCGACAGACCGAGACCCGTGCCACCTGTATCTCGGCTGCGGGCCCGATCGACTCGGTAGAACCGTTCGAAGATCCGATCGATGTCTCGCGGCGGGATGCCGACGCCGGTGTCGCTGACGAGGATCTCGATCCAGCCGGAGTCGCAACGTGATTCGACGACGACCTGCGAGCCGGCGTCGCTGTACTTGACCGCGTTCTCGATCAGGTTCGACAGGACCTGCCGCAGCTGGCCCGGGTCGGCCACGACGGCCGGCAGCTTCGCCGGCGCCTCGAGTGCGAGCGCGACGTTCTCCGGGAGGTGCGTTTGCGCCGCGTCGAGCTCGAGCTGCGTGATCGCACGCGGGTCGCAGACCTCGACGTTCGCGTACAGCTTGCCGGTGTCGAGCTGACCCGCGAGCAGGAGGTCGCTGACGATCTCCGCGAGCCGGTTCGACTCTTCGGTGATCACCTCGAGCAGCTTCGCCTTCAGCTCCGCGGCGAGCTCGACGTCGTCCCGGCGGAGCGTGAGGGCGGCACCGTAGATCGCGGCGAGCGGCGTTCGCAGCTCGTGTGACACCGTGGCGATGAAGTCCTGCCGCATCGACTCGAGCGCGCGCTCCTCCGTGAGGTCGCGGAACGCATAGACGGTGCCGTCCTCGTACCCGACCGCGGACACCGAAAGCCACAGCTCGAGGCCGCCGATCTCGAACGGCACGCTCTCCGCCCGGCCGGCCTCGCCCACGGTGGCGACCGGAAGCCTCGGCTCGACCGCCTCCCAGCCGGGGACGGCGTCGCGGACGCTGCGCCCGAGCACATCGTCGGCGGCAAGCCCCGTGATCCGCTCCGCCGCGGCATTCCAGAGCCGGACGCGCCCGCCGAGGTCGATGAGCGCGACGCCGTCGCCGATCGCGGCGAGCACGCGGGCAGCCTGCGCACGCGCCTCGGCCTCCCGGTACAGCCGGGCGTTCTCGATCGCGCTCGCTGCGCGGCGTGCGAGCTCCTCCGCGAAGATCAGCTCGCCCGGACCGAAGCGCCGCCGCGAGGCCGAGATGAACGTGATCGCGCCGAGCACGCGGTCGCGACCCTTGAGTGGGACGCACATGTATGAGTTCAGACCGAGCTGGCCGATCAGGTCGCGGTGGAGGTCGTCGTGCGCGACGCTCTCGATCATCTCCGCCGTGATCTCCGGCACGAGCTCGGGCTCGCCGGTGCGAATCACGGCGCCGACACCGGTCGGCGCATCGGGATCGGGCGGGTAGCGCTCCTGCAGCTCCCGGGCAAGCGTCAGCTTTGCGGGGTCGGCGTGCGCCACCGCGACCTCGGATAGCGAGCCGTCGGCTTCGACGACGTGCACCGCGCACCAGTCGGCGAGCTCGCCGTTCGCGGCAAGCTCCGCGACCTGGGTGAGCGTCTCCCGGTAGTCGAGCGACCGGGAGAGCGCGTCGCTCGCCGTGACGATGAACGTCCGCTGGTCTTCGATCAGCCTGCGATCGTGGATGTCGGTCGCAGTGCCGACCCAGAAGCTGATCTGGCCGGCGTCGTTGCGGATCGGCACGGCCCGGCCGAGGTGCCAGCGGTACTCGCCGTCCTTGCTGCGGAACCGGTACTCGATCTCGAATGCCTCGCCGCTCACGAGGGTCTGCTCGCGCCGGCTCACCGCGACGGGCAGGTCGTCGGGATGGACGACATGATGCCATGCGTTCGGGCCGGCCTCGGCGGGCGACATGCCCGTGTAGTCGAACCAGCGGCGGTTGAAATACGTCGCGCCGCCGATGACGTCCGCCGTCCAAACGATCTGCGGCATCGCATCGGCGAGCTGGCGGTATCGCTCCTCGCTCGCGCGCTCGATTGCGGCGAGGTCCTGGGCGTGCAGCTGCTCGGCCTGCGCCTGGAGCTGTTGCGTCTTCTCCCACAGCTCGACGAAGACCGAGACTTTCGAGCGCAGGATGGTGGCGTCGATCGGCTTGAAGATGTAGTCGACCGCGCCGGCCGAGTAGCCCCGGTAGACGTGCCGCTCCTCCTTCGAAAGCGCCGTCACGAAGATGATCGGAATGTGCTGAGAGCGTTTCCGCTGCTTGATCAGCTCCGCGAGCTCGAATCCGTCGAGCTCCGGCATCTGCACGTCGAGGAGGATGCACGCGAAGTCGTCGATGAGCAGCTCCTTCAGCGCCGCCGTCGCCGAGGTGACCGAGACGAGCCGATGGCCGAGCGGCTCGAGGATCGCTTCGAGCGCGAGGAGGTTCTCCTGTCGGTCGTCGACGAGCAGAACGTTCGCGCACCGCTCGCTCATGAGCCGACCTCGGCGCAGAGGCCGTAGAGGAACGCCGGGATCTCCTCGAGCGGCAGGATCGCGTCGGCGACGGTCGCCGCGATCGCCGCGTCCGGCATCGTGCGCCGCGCGGAGGTCGAGGGATCCTGCACGATTGCGACGCCGCCGCTGTCCTTGATCCTCGCGAGCCCCGCGGCGCCGTCCTCGTTCGCGCCCGTCAGGACGATGCCGACTGCGCGCTCGCGGTACGTTGCCGCAGCGGAGTCGAACAGAACGTCGATCGAGGGTCGCGCGAACTGGACCGGAGCATCGGTCGACAACGCGACGTGCCCGTCCTCCACGAGCACGTGATAGTCCGGAGGCCCGATGTAGACGTGATCGCGCTCGAGCAGTGTCTTGTCGTCGGGGTCGCACACGGTCCGCCGTGTGTGGCCCTGAAGGAGCTGCTTGAGCACGGAGTCGTCGGCGTCGACCGAGCGGTGCTGTGCGACGACGATCGGCTGGTGCACGGCGTCGTCGAGCCCGTCGAGCAGCCGGCTCAGAGCTTGCAGGCCTCCCCAGGACGTCCCGATCACGATGACGTCGTACACCTCACGAGACTTTGCGGTAGATGCGCTCTTCCGCGTCGACCTCTTCGTAGCGGCTTGCGAAGCCGGTGAACGAGATCGACTCCTTGTGGCCGAGCGCGAGGATCCCGAACCGGTCGAGGCTGTCGCAGAACAAGCCGTGCACGCGCTCCTGCAGGTCCCGGTCGAAGTAGATCATCACGTTGCGGCAGAGAATGACGTTGAACTGGTTGAAGCAGCCGTCCATCGCCAGGTTGTGCTGGGCGAAGACCACGTTCTCGAGCAGCGAGCGCGAGAAGCGCGCACCGTCGTATGCGGCGACGTAGTACTCGGAGAAGTCCCGCTTGCCGCCGCCGCGGAGGTAGTTCTGCGTGTACTGCTTCATCCGCTCCAGCGGGAAGACGCCCTCGCGCGCCCCGAGAAGCACGTTCTCGTTGATGTCGGTCGCGTAGATCCGCGTGCGCGCGTACAGCCCTTCCTCCGCAAGCAGGATCGCGAGAGAGTAGACCTCCTCGCCGGTCGAGCAGCCGGCACACCAGATCCGGGTGAACGGGTACGTGTGCAGGGCCGGCACGACCTTCTCGCGGAACGCCGCGTAGAACGTCGGGTCGCGGAACATCGACGTGACGTTGATCGAGAGATCGAGCAGCAGGCGCTCCATGCTCCCCGGCTCGTGAAGAAGCCGGTCCTGCAGCTGTGTGAGCGAGGTCACGCGCTCGATCGCCATGCGCCGGTAGAGCCGCCGCTTCAGCGAGGCCTGCGCGTACTGCCGAAAGTCGAAGCCGTAACGGCGGTAGACCGCCTCGAGCAGCAGCTCGACCTCGAGCTGCTCGAGCTCCTGTTGATCCGCAGCAGCAGCTTGTGCCGCTTCCGGATCGCTGCCCGGGTTCAGCGATACAGCCACACGCGCATCAACGAGAGGAGCTGATCGGTGTCGACGGGTTTCGTGATGTAGTCGGATGCACCCGACGCGATCGATTTCTCCCGGTCGCCCTTCATCGCCTTCGCGGTCAGCGAGATGATCGGCAGCTGTTTGAACTCGGAGATCTGACGCACGGCCTGCATCGTCTGATAGCCGTCCATCTCGGGCATCATGATGTCCATCAGGATGAGATCGACGTCCGGGTTCGCGCGGAGCGTCTCGATTCCGTCCTTCCCGTTCTCTGCGAAGACGACCTCCATGCCGTTCGTCTCGAGCACCGACGTGAGTGCGAAGACGTTCCGCACGTCGTCGTCGACGATCAACACCTTCTTGCCGCGGAACACATCCTCGATGCTGTGGAGCTGCTCGAGCATGCGCCGCTTCGCCTGCGGCATGTGCGCCTCGACTCGATGGAGGAAGAGCGACGTCTCGTCGAGCAGACGTTCGGGCGAGCGCGCGTCCTTGACGATGATCGTCTCGGCGTACTTCTTCAGCCGCGTCTCCTCACGCCGCGTGAGGTCCTGGCCCGTGTAGACGATCACCGGGAGCCTCGAGTGGCGCTCGTCGGTCTTGAGCACCTCGAGCAGCTTGAAGCCCGACGTCTCCGGCAGCTTCAGGTCGAGCACCATGCAGTCGAACTGGCGCGCGCCGAGCTGCTCGAGCGCCTCGTCGCTCGACCCGACCGCTGTCACCTCGACGTCGCCGCCGCCGCCGACGAGCTCGACGAGGGCATTCCGCTGAGCGTCGTCGTCCTCGACGATGAGCAGGCTGCGCACGCTTCGGTCGATGAACGACGACATCTCCTCGAGCATCGAATCGATGCTCTCCTTCTCGATCGGCTTCTGGAGGAACGCGACCGCGCCGGCGCGCAGCGCGTTCGTCGCCTCGTCGCCCGATCCGGACACGATGTGGACGGGGATGTGGCGCGTCGCGGGGTGGTGCTTGAGGTGGTCGAGCACGGTCCAGCCGTCCATAACCGGCAGGTTCATGTCGAGGACGATGGCGTCCGGCTTGACCTCGTGCGCGAGAGCCAGGCCGGAGTCGCCGCGGAGCGCGACGATCCCCCGGAAGCCTCGCTCGCGCGCGACGTCGAGCACCGTCTGCGCGAATGTCGCGTCGTCCTCGACGATGAGGACGACCCGGTCGCCCGGCTGGAGGTCATGGCGGTCGTCGTCGACCTCCGCCGGCAGCAGCAGCGCGGGGTCGAGGTCGAAGGCCGGCGGCGGCAGCAGCAGCAATGCACCCTCGGCGACGAGCGCCTCACCCTCACGGACGAGGTCGTCGAGCCGTTCCTCGAGCGCCGACATCTCGCCGTCGCCGAGAGCGGGCGCGGCGTAGGTCGTCGGCAGGTAGAGCGTGAACGTGCTGCCCTTGCCCGGCTCCGACTGCACGCGGATCTCGCCGCCGAGCAGCCGCGCGATCTCGCGGCTGATCGACAGGCCGAGCCCGGTGCCGCCGTACTTGCGTGACGTCGTCCCGTCGGCCTGCTGGAACGCCTCGAAGATCAGGCGCAGCTTGTCCTCGGGGATGCCGATTCCTGTGTCGATCACCGAGAACGCGATCACGTCTTCCGCCGCCGCGAGCGTCGGCAGGATGAAGCGGGTGTCTTCGGGCGCGAGCTCGATCCGCATCGTCACGCCGCCCTCCTCGGTGAACTTGACGGCGTTCGAGAGGAGGTTCTTCAGGACCTGGTGGAGACGCTGCTCGTCGGTCGTGATCACGGGCGGGACATTCGCTCCCACCACCTCCACCGCGAGCTCGAGGCGCTTGTCGGCCGCGAGGGGCTCGAAGGTGCGCGTCACGTAGTCGCGGAGATCGCCCACGGCGACTTCCGCGACCTGCACGTCCATCTTCCCGGCCTCGACCTTCGAGAGATCGAGGATGTCGTTGATCAGGCCGAGGAGGTCGGCGCCCGCCTGGTGGATCGTGGACGCGAACTCGATCTGCTTCTCGTTGAGGTTGCCCTCGGTGTTCTCCGCGAGCAGCTTGGCCAGGATGAGCAGCGAGTTGAGCGGCGTGCGCAGCTCGTGGCTCATGTTGGCGAGGAACTCGCTCTTGTACTTCGACGACAGCGCGAGTTGCTCCGCGCGCTCCTGCAACGCGGTTCGCGCGAGCTCGATCTCGCGGTTCTTGATCTCGATGCGGTGGTTCTGTTCCTCGAGCTGCTGCGCCTTCTCCTCGAGCTCCTCGTTCGTCTGCTGGAGCTCCTCCTGCTGCGTCTGCAGCAGCTCTTCCGACGCCTTCAGCGTCTGCGCCTGCTGCTCGAGCTCGACGTTCGCGCGCTTCAGCTCCTCCTGCTGGGACTGCAGCTCTTCCGAGCGCTCCTGGAGCTCGAGCGTCAGGGTCTGCGACTGGCGCAGCAGCTCCTCCGTGCGCATCGTCGCCTGGATGGTGTTGATGACGATGCCGATCGTTTCGCCGAGCTGGTCGAGGAAGCCGCGCTGCACCTCGCTGAACGGCTGGAACGCCGCGAGCTCGATCACTGCCATCACCTGGTCCTCGAAGAGAACCGGCATGACGATGATGTCCTTCGGCGCGGACTCGCCGAGACCGGACGCGACCTTGACGTAGTCCTCCGGCGGCTCGCTGATCAGGATCGACTGCCGCTCGAGCGCCGCTTGGCCGACGAGCGACTCGCCGAGCTTGTAGCGGTTCGACACCTTCTTGCGCGTCTTGTAGCCGTAGCTCGAGATCAGCTGCAAAGAAGGCTCGTCCTCGTGCTCCTGCGCGAGGAAGAACGCGCCGTAGCCGGCGCCGACGAGCGGCGTCAGCTCCGACATGATCAGGCGCGAGACCGCTTGCAGGTCGCGCTGCCCCTGCATCATGCCGCTGAACCGGGCGAGGTTCGAGTTGAGCCAGTCCTGCTCGGCGTTGCGCTCGGTCGTCTGGCGGAGGTTCGCGATCATCTGGTTGACGTTCTGCTTCAGCGCGTCGACCTCGCCCTTCGCGTCGACCGTGACCTGACGCGTGAGGTCGCCCTCGGTCACCGCGGTCGACACGTCCGCGATCGCGCGTACCTGCGTCGTGAGCGACGTCGCGAGCTGGTTGAAATTGTCGGTCAGCTCCTTCCAGACGCCGGAGACACCCTCGACCTTGGCCTGGCCGCCGAGCATGCCCTCGGTGCCGACCTCGCGCGCGACGCGCGTGAGCTCCGCGGCGAACGACGACAGCTGGTCGACCATGATGTTGACGGTGTTCTTCAGCTGCAGGATCTCGCCGCGCGCGTCGACGGTGATCTTCTGCGAGAGGTCGCCCTTCGCAACGGCGGTCGTGACCTCGGCGATGTTCCGCACCTGGTCGGTGAGGTTCGAGGCCAGGCCGTTCACCGAGTCGGTCAGGTCCTTCCACGTGCCGCTGACGCCATCGACCTGTGCCTGGCCGCCGAGGCGGCCTTCGGTGCCGACCTCGCGCGCGACGCGCGTGACCTCGTCGGCGAAGGACGAGAGCTGGTCGACCATCGTGTTGATGGTGTCCTTGAGCTCGAGCACCTCGCCCTTGACGTCGACGGTCACCTTCTTCGAGAGGTCGCCGGTCGCGACGGCGGTGGTCACCTGGGCGATGTTGCGCACCTGCTCGGTGAGCGAGGTGGCCATGAAGTTCACGTTGTCGGTGAGGTCCTTCCACACGCCGCTGACGCCCTCGACCGACGCCTGGCCGCCGAGGCGGCCCTCGGTGCCGACCTCGCGCGCGACGCGCGTCACCTCGGCCGAGAACGCGCGCAGCTGGTCGACCAGCGGGTTGACGGTCTCCTTCAGCGCGGCGACCTCGCCGCGCACGTCGACGGTGATCTTCTTCGAGAGGTCGCCGTTCGCGACGGCTGTCGTCACGTCGGCAAAGTTGCGCACCTGCCCCGTGAGGTTCGACGCCATGCCGTTCACCGACTGCGTCAGGTCGCGCCACGTGCCGCTGACGCCTTCGACCTTCGCCTGGCCGCCGAGGACGCCCTCGGTGCCGACCTCGAGCGCAACGCGCGTCACCTCGTCCGCGAACGCGGAGAGCTGATCGACCATCGTGTTGATCGTGTCCTTGAGCTGGAGCACCTCGCCACGCGCGTCGACGGTGATCTTTCGCGTCAGGTCGCCGTTCGCGACCGCGGTCGTCACGTCGGCGATGTTCCGCACCTGGTCGGTGAGGTTGTCGGCGAGCGTGTTCACGTTCTCCGTCAGGTCCTTCCAGACCCCGGAGACGCCCTTCACCTCGGCCTGGCCGCCGAGGCGGCCTTCGGTGCCGACCTCG
>JANMQZ010000078.1:0-3446 GCA_031370755.1 Actinomycetes bacterium | reverse complement strand
GCGTCGGCGGCGCGCTCCGGGTTGATCACGAGCTGCACCTTGCCGGTGTAGTCGCGGAGGTCGACGAAGACGAGGCCGCCGTGGTCGCGGCGCGTGTCGGCCCAACCGGCGAGCGTGATCCGCTTGCCGACGTCGGCGGCGGTCACCGCACCGCAGGTCGTGTCGCGCCAGCTGCTCACAGGAGCTCCTTCAGGCTGACGCCGCTGCAGTCCTGCTCGCCGCGCCGCCGCAGTGTCCAGCCGTCGCTCGTCCGGATCGCGACGGCGGCAGCGCGCCTCTGCGCCTGTGTCAGCTGCCCCTTCAGCGACCGGCCGGCGTAGTCGGTGTCGCAGGAGACGCCCTCGCTGCGCAGCTCGGCCATCGTCATGAGGACGTCGCGGCGATGCGCTGCGTCATCGACGACGAAGTAGACATCGAGCTGCGGCTCGGCTGCCGTCACGCCCTCGAGCTCGAGCGAGAGGATCAGCCGCTCGACGCCCGCGCCGAAGCCGATGCCGGGCGTCGGGTCGCCGCCGATCTCCTCCACGAGATAGTCGTACCTGCCGCCGCCGCAGATCGTGGAGCCCTGCGCGCTCTCGTCCGGGCCGAGGAACTCGAACGTCGTGCGCGTGTAGTAGTCGAGGCCGCGCACGAGCGTCGGGTCGACGGTGTACGCCACGCCGTACGCGTCGAGGAGGGCGCGCACCTGCGCAAAGTGCTCCGCGCACTCGTCGCAGAGCGACTCGCCGATCTTCGGCGCGTCCTGCAACGCGGCGCGCACGTGCTCGTTCTTCACGTCGAAGACCCGCAGCGGGCTCGTCGCGCGCTTTTGCCGCGCGTCGTCGTCGAGGACGTCTGCGTGCTCGTCGAGCCACGCGTTCAGCCGCTCGAGGTACGCGGGACGGCAGTTGCGGTCGCCGATCGAGTTGAGCCGGAGCTCGTACTGCTTCACCCCGAGATGGCGGAGCAGCGCGTCGTAGAACTGCAGCACCTCGGCGTCGACCGCGGGATCGGCCGAGCCGATGCTCTCGAGCGAGAGCTGGTGGTGCTCGCGGTAGCGCCCGCGCTGCGGCGCCGCGTAGCGGTACATCGGCGCAAGCGTGTAGAGCTTCACCGGCTGCGGCTCGCGGTGCATGCCATGCTCGATGTACGCGCGGCAGATCGGCGCGGTGCCCTCCGGGCGTAGCGTGAGCGACCGGCCGCCCTCGTCCTCGAAGGTGTACATCTCCTTCTGCACGATGTCCGAGCCCACGCCGGCCGTGCGCCTGAAGAGGTCGGTGTCCTCGAACCCCGGCGTCTGGATGCGGCGGTAGCCGTAGAGCGCACACAGGCGCTCCATCTCGCCCGTCACCTTCTGCCAGAGCGGCTGGTCGTTCGGGAGGACGTCGTGCGTGCCGCGAGGCGCCTGGATGCGCGTCACGCGCGGAGCTCCGCGAGGAACGGGTTGCGCTCGAGCTCGATCCCGAGTGTCGTCTCGGAGCCGTGCCCCGGATAGACGATCGTCTCGGGCGGATACCGCTCGGCGAGCGTGCGCACCGAATCGAGGAGCGTGTCCCAGTCGGCGCCCGGGAGGTCGACGCGACCGACCGAGCCGGCGAACAGGAGGTCGCCGCTGAAGAGACAGCCGTCCGTATAGAAGGCGACGTGTGCCGGCGAGTGCCCCGGGATCGCGACGCATTCGAGCTCGAGGCCGGCGACCGAGATCGTCTCGCCGCCCTCGAGCAAGTGGTCGGGGACGTACGACCGCCCCGGCACGCCCGCCGGCGCGAACTCCGCGAACTGCTCGAGCAGGATGCGCTCGCCTTCGGGCATGTACACCGGCGCGCCTGTGCCTTCCGCGAGGTCGGCGACGCCTCCGAGATGGTCGAAGTGGCCGTGGGTGATCAGGATCGCGGCGCACGCGGAGCCGCTCCGGGCGAGCTGAAGCCGCAGCTCGGCCGCATCGCCGCCCGGGTCGACGACGGCCGCTTCCGCCGCACCGGGGTCGGCACGGAGCACGTAGCAGTTGGTCTGGAGCGGCCCGAGGGCATACCGGTCGACGACGAGGCTCACGCGGGCGAGTGTAACGGCGTGCATGTGTAGCCTCTCGCGTGTCGGGACACGGAGGCACCATGCAGCATTGGAAGCTCTACGAGATCGACACGCCGGACGGCTCGCGCTCCCCGGTCGTGCTCCATTCGGTCGACGGCGAGAGCCGCGTCGTCCTGATCGCGCTCGAGCCCGGCCAGGAACTGGGCGACCACCAGGTGACGGAGGCTGCGCTCCTGCTCGTCGTCTCAGGTGAGGCGCGGATCGAGTGCGCCGGTGAAGCCGTGCGGGCGGACGCCGGCGACCTCTTCCGCTTCGACCCGAACGAGCGGCACGCGATCTCGACCGAAGGCGGCGTGCGGATCCTCCTCACCCTCGCCCCGTGGCCGGGCGACGGCCACTACCGCGGCAACATGCCTACGGGCGCTAGCGCTTCTTAGGCGCCGGCGCGCCGCCCTGCCGAACCTGCCACCGCCTGTAGGCGAAGCGGTCGATCGCGTACGTAAACGGGACGAAGAGCAGCGTGTACATCGCCGTCAGCTGGAGCGCGACCGCGTACTTCGCGTTCCCCTTGCCGCCGAAGAACGAGAAGAAGACGAAGACAACGGCGCCGAGGATCGCGGCCCGTTTCAGCGAGCGCCGCCACGACGGCGGCTGCGGTGTGCGGCCCGAGCGGCTGCCGCGGGCCGGCGGGCGCTGCGCCGGCTTCTTCGCCGATGCGGCCGCCTTCGAGCCGTTGCTGCGCTCCTTCGGCGCGAGCAGCTCCTCGGGAACGTCCTCGACCTCGTTGCCGTCGTCGTCGACGTACACGAACTCGTACTCGTGCCGCTTCGACTTCGCTTCGCGCCGCTTCTGTTTTCTCGAGGGCATGCCGCGTTAGCCTAGCTCGCCGCCGACGATCACCTGGGTCACGAGGTCGCCGCCGAGGTGGTAGGCGAGGTGGCGCCAGTCGGGCGCGTCGAGCAGGACGACGTCGGCGCGGTAGCCGGGCGCGAGCCTCCCGAGCCGGTCGGCCCGGCCGAGCACGTGGGCGGCGTTGACCGTGCAGGCCGCGAGCGCCTCCGCCGGGGCGAGCTTCAGCTGGGTCGCCGCGAGCGAGCAGCAGAGCGGCAGGCTCTCGCAGAACGCGCTGCCGGGATTGAAGTCGGTCGCGAGCGCGACGGCGGCGCCGGCATCGACGAGCGCGCGGCCGGGCGGCATCGGCCTGCCGAGGAAGAGCGCGCTCGCGGGCAGCAGCACGCCGACGACGTCGCTCGCCGCGAGCGTGCACACGCCCTCGGGGCCTGTCGCCTCGAGATGGTCGACCGACCGCGCCCCGAGCTCGACTGCGAGCGGGATCGCGCCGCTCTCCGTGAACTGGGCGCCGTGGAGACGGAGCGCAAGCCCGGCCGCACGGCACGCCTCGAGATAGCGGCGCGCCTGCGCAGCGTCGAACGCGC
>JANMQZ010000174.1:0-24900 GCA_031370755.1 Actinomycetes bacterium | reverse complement strand
CGCAAGGGCTGAGCCAAAGAACCTGCAACCAGGTTGCAACGTCGTTGCAACCTGTTTGATGAATAAGGAGAAAGAGGGGCGGCCTTTCGGCCGCCCCTCTTCCGCGCTTAGGTGCGCGTCGGTGTGCTGTTGCTACCGCGGCGCCAGACCATGAGGCCGGCGGCGATCAGCGCGAGCGCGAGGAGCAGTGCCACCCACACCGGGAAGCCGGTGAAGGGGAGCGTTCCACCCGCGACGTTCGAGACGGTGCCGAGCACGCCACCGGCGGGCTTGGACTTCGCCTTGACGATCGTCGCGTTGGCACCGAGCACGCCGCCCGCGTTCTGCGACGGCGCTGCGTTCGACGAGCCCTGCGCGTTCACCGCACCGGACGTGACCGGGGCCGGGGTGACCGGAGCCGGCGTGACCGGAGCCGGCGTGACCGGAGTCACCGGCGTCGGCGTGACCGGAGTCGGCGTCACCGGCGTCGTCGGCTGCACCGTGCCGCAGGTCTCACCGGTCGCCTCGACCTTGGTCTCGGTCTCGGTGGCCACGACCTTCTTGTCGTCGTGCTTCGTGAAGTGCGCCGACTTCGGGTTCGTCATCAGGTGCTCGTGCTTGCCGTGCAGCACGCCGACCACCTTCGTCGACGAGGTGACGGTCGTCTTCTGCCCGCACACCTGCGTGACCTGCGTCTGCTCGGCCGGCGGGGTCGGCTGCGTCGTCTTCGGCTGGCAGGCCGAGGCGTCGTAGCTCTTGATGGCATGGACGTCGACGCCACCGCTCTTGTTCGACTTCTTGCCGCAGGCGGCCACCTTGTGCGGCTGGCTGTTGCCCGGGCCGGTGATGAGCGTGCCGTTCGGCGCGCCACGGCTGACGGCGATCTGCGCGGCCGTCTTGCCGTTGCCGTACCGCTTGGAGACGTCGGCCTTCGTGGCCGGCGTACCCGCCTGCGCGGTGCACGTCGCGGTGCTGCTGCCGGCGCCGCCCGTGCGGCAGTGCGTCCACTTCGTCGTTGTGCTGCCCGGCTTGACGCCGGCCTGCGTGTCGGACGACGCGGCTGCGTCATCCTTCTTCGCCTGGCCGGGCGACGTGTGGTCGCCGGTCGGCGACGCGGTCGCCGAGCTCTGCGCCGGGGCCGCCGCCTGCTGCTGCTGAGCCGGCTGGGGCTGCGTCTGCGCCGCTTCGGCCTTCTTCTGCTGGCCCGGAGCGTTGTCCGAGTTGCCGCTGCCGGCGAGTGCTACACCGGTGAAAGCTGCCGTCGCGAACGCACATCCAACTGCGATCGCGAGGCGCCCTTTGATATTCCGCCTCATCGTTGTCACCTCGTTCTCGCTTGTTTGCCGACCCAAGTGGGTCGGTTCAAGAACGAAGTACCGATTTAAAAGGATACGGCTTGCAAGCCGTGGGGCTACTAGCCCGAAATCGTGAAAGCTCGACGAAGCTTGGAATTCCGCACGCTGCCATACGAATAGCGCCCCGCCCGCAGGGTCACCGTCCACTTGACGGTGCCGCGGAAGGCCGCGCCGGTGGCCTTCGAGACCCCAGGCCCGGCGAGCCGGAAGCCGTCCCTCGCGGACGCGTCCTTGATCGTGATGACCGCCTTCCCCGCCCCGAGCCCGGCCAGGGGCTTCAGGGTCGCCTTCGACCCCGCGCCGATCGACCCGGCGAGCTTCGCAGCCGCGGGCACCGGGGTCGGGACCGGCGGCGGCGGCGTCGACACTGTGCCAACCGTGAAGCTCCCCTTCATCTGCGACGAGTGCGGGTCGCAATCGAAGAAGTAGGTGCCGTCGGTGAGCGTGACGGTAAAGGTCTTGTTCTCGATGCCGTCGACGCTCGTCAAGACGTCGACTCCAGGCCCGCCGAGGTGGAAGTTGTGGAACGCGGAGTGGTCGTGCAAGACCAACGTGTACGCGCCGGCGTCGAGGTGGGTCACCTTGTTCCCGGCCGCGTCATTCAGCGTGATCGTGAACGCGTCTTCGGCACCGACGTCGCCCGTCAGCACCGGATTGTCCGCGCGCGCAGTCCCCACTCCGAGCAGCGAGACCGCCACCACAGCGAGTAGAAGCCTGATCACCATGCCGGGGATACGAAGGAGCCGCACGACCGGATTGCTCACGCGCGCAGCTCTGCGCCGAAGCGCTTGCCGAGCGCCTCGACGATGCGGCCGCGGACGGCGGCAGCCTCCTCGTCCGTGAGCGTGCGCTCGGGTGACCCGTACGCCGTCCGGAACGCGAGCGACTTCTTCCCCTCGCCGATCTGCTCGCCCCGGTACTCGTCGAAGACCGACACCGAGCGCAGCTCCGGCGCGCCCGCCTCCCGCATGGCCGCGAGCAGCTCGGCCGCGGGCACGTCGGCCTCGACCACGAACGCGAGATCCTGCCGCACCTCCGGGTAGGGGCTCAGCTCCTCGAACTCGACGACCTCGGGCACGCGCGCGAAGAGCGCGTCGAGGTCGAGCTCGAATGCGCCCCAGAGGCCTTCGAGCACCGACGGGTGCAGCTCGCCGACCCAACCCTCACCCGTCCGCGCGGCCTTGCCGGGGTGGAGCAGAGGCTCCGTCGTGCGTTCCACCGTCGCCTCGACCTTGAGCGCGGCGTAGAGCTGCTCGACGGCCCACTTGGCGGCCGCGAAGCCGCCGTCGACGATGCCTGCGACGTGCCAGCGCTCGTCCGGCAGCTCGCCGCCTGCGCGATAGGTGCGTGCGATCTCGAAGAGCGCGACGTCCGTGGCGCCGACGGCGAGGTTCCCGCGTGCCGCCTCGACGAGGCTCTCCGCGAGCGACGCGCGGAGCGCCGCGGCCTCTTGTGAGATCGGCTGCGGCAGGCGCAGGTCCCCGTCCGCGACGAACGTGGAGGTGTACGCCTCGGAGAAGCCGCAGCCGGCGAGGACGTCCTCGACGAGACGCCGCACGCGCTGCCACCGCGTGAGGCGGCCGAACGTCACGGCGTGCTCGGGCAGCGTGAACGGAATCTCGTCCATCACGAACCGCGCGACCTCTTCGACCAGGTCGACCTCGCGGGTCACGTCGCGCGCGCGCCACGTCGGCACGCGATAGCCCGCGCCCGTCTGCTCGAAGCCGAGGCTGCCGAGGATCTCCGCCTGCCGCCCGGCCGCGACCTCGAGCCCGAGCAGCGCGCTCGTCCGCTCCGGCCGCAGCGTCAGGACAGCGGGCGTCGGCATGTTCGGCTGCTCGTCGGCCGCCCCGGCCCAGTGGGCGCCGGCGAGCTCGACGATCATGCGCGTCGCCATCGTTGCCGCCTGCCCGGCGAGGTACGGGTCGACGCCCTTCTCCCACCGGTTCGAGCCCTCGGTGCGGAGCGCGAGCCGCTCCGACGTGCGCAACAGCGAGACCGGCTCGAAGTTCGCGGCTTCGAGCAGGATCGACGTCGTCTGCTCGGTGATCTCCGTCTCCGCACCGCCCATGATCCCGGCGAGCGCGATCGCGCGGTCGGCGTCGGCGATCAGGAGGTCGGACTGCTCGAGCGTGCGGTCGGTGCCGTCCAGCGTGCGGAGCTTCTCGCCTTTCGCCGCGCGACGCACGATCACCGTCCCGCCGTGGAGCGTCTCGAAGTCGAACGCGTGCAACGGGCTGCCGAGGGCGAGCATGACGTAGTTCGTCACGTCGACGACGTTCGAGATCGAGCGAACGCCGGCCGCGCGGAGCCGCGCCTTCAACCAGACAGGCGACCTCGCGATCGCAACGTCGCGGAACAGCCGGCCGACGTAGCGCGGGCAGCCCTCGGGATCCTCGATCCGGATCACGACGGGCTCGTCGCCCACGCGGGCGGGCTCGCTCTCGTCGAGCGGCACGAGCTCGCTGCCGAAGAGCGCCGCGACCTCGCGGGCGATGCCGTACAGCGAGAGCAGGTCGGGGCGGTTGCCGGTCGCCTCGACGTCCAGCACCTCCTCGGCGAGCGGCAGCACCGTGGCGAGCGGCGTGCCGGGCTCGAGCGCGTCGTCGAGCACCATGATCCCGTCGTGGTCCGAGCCGAGGTCCACCTCGTCCTCGGCGAGGATCATCCCCTCCGAGGTCTCGCCGCGCAGCTTGCGGCGGTCGAGCGTGAGCCCGTTCGGCAGCGTCGCGCCCGGCAGCGCGACGGCGACCTTCGCGCCCGCGCCGAAGTTCCACGCGCCGCAGACGATCTGGTACGGCCGGTCTTCGCCGACGTCCACCTGCGTGAGCTGGAGCCGGTCGGCGTTCGGATGCTTGCCGGCGTCGAGCACGTGCCCGACGCGGAAGAGCGACAGGTCGCCCTGGACGCCGTGCCGCTCGATCCCGTTCACCTCGGCGGGGGCGATCGAGAGCCGCGCGGCGATCTGCTCGGTGGTCGCGTCGGTGCGCACGTACTCGCGCAGCCACGACATCGGCACCTTCAAAACTGCCTCAGGAAGCGGAGGTCGTTGTCCCAGAACGGCCGGATGCCCGGGATGCCGTGGCGGAGTTGCGCCGTGCGCTCGATGCCCATCCCGAAGGCGAAGCCCGTGTATTCGTCCGGGTCCCAGCCGACGAACTCGTACAGGTACGGGTCGACCATCCCCGAGCCGCCCATCTCGATCCAGCCGGAGTGCTTGCAGATCGCGCAGCCGGCACCGTTGCACTGGAAGCACGAGACGTCCGGCTCCATCGACGGCTCGGTGAACGGGAAGTAGTGCGTGCGGAAGCGAACCTCGCGCTCGGGCCCGTACAGCTCGCGCATCACGTAGAGGAGCGTTCCCTTGAGGTCGGCCATCGTGATGCCCTTGTCGATCACGAGACCCTCGAACTGGTGGAAGATCGGAAAGTGCGTCGCGTCGATCGTGTCGCGCCGGTAGACGCGACCGATGGACAGCATGTAGATCGGCGGCCGGTTCGCCTCCATCTTGTGGATCTGCGCCGGCGACGTCTCCGTGCGCATCAGCGTGCCGTCGTCGAGATAGAGCGACGCGCGCGGCGACCGCGTCGGGTGCCAGTCGGGGAAGCCGAGCGCGTCGAAGTTGTACCGGGTCGTCTCGACCTCGCGGCCGTCGACGATCTCGTAGCCGAGGCCGAGGAAGATGTCCTCGACTTCCCGCCGCACCTGCGTCGACGGGTGCAGCGACCCCCGCGGCCGCGGCCGCACGGAGCCGAGGAGCTCGGCGGGCAAGGTCACGTCGACGACCTCCTCCGTGAGCCTGCGCTCGAGCTCGGCCGCCTGAACGGCCGCGAGCTTCGACGCGACCGCACCCTCGACGGCTTCCCGGATTGCGTTCAGGCGCATCCCCGTCTCGCGGTCGCGCACCTCCCGCAACGCCAGCTTCAAGGGGCTACTGCGCCCGAGAAAGGAGACGGACACACTCTCGACCGCGTCAGCGGTCGAGGCCCCCTCCAACGCCTCTCGAGCGTCACGCTCATACGCGTCCCAGTCCATCGCGGCGACTGTATCTCCTTGGTCTGTCATCGATTCCTCCTCTCCTTGGCATGCGTGGTCGCGGGCTGACGCCCCGACCCGACTGCCTGGAGGAACCGGCCTGCTAGCGCGCCGGCGCCCCGGCATCGAGCCGGGGCTGCGTAAAGCGGTGCAGGCGCTGCTGCATGGACAGCACTATACCGGCGTGTCCGAATACGACTCGTTCGCCGGCGACTACGACGCCTGGGCTGCCGACATGACCGAGGACGTCGCGTGGTACGTGGAGCTCGCCCGCGACGCCGCCGAGCCGATCGTCGAGCTCGCAGTCGGGAGCGGGCGCGTCGCGTTCCCGATCGCGCGCGAGACCGGCAAGCGGGTGATCGGGATCGACCGCTCGGCGGCGATGCTCGCGGTCGCGCGGGAACGCGCGGCCGGCCTGCCCGTCGAGCTGCGCGAGGGCGACATGCGCGAGCTCTCGCTCGACGAGCCGGTCGACCTCGTCATCTGCCCGTTCCGCTCGCTGCTCCATCTGCAGACGTGGGCCGACAAGCGGCGTGTCTTCGAACGGGTCTCCGCGTCGCTGCGACCCGGCGGGCGGTTCGCGTGGAATGCGTTCGCCTTCAGCCCGATGCTCGCTGCCGCGATCCACGACCGCCGGCTCGAGCACGAGAGCGGGCTCTGGGAGGTCAACCGGTACATCCCGGCCGACAGCCGCATCGAGCTGACGCGCGGGCGCGGCGACGAGACGCTGGGCGTCCTGCGCGCATGGTGGGTGACGAAGTCCGAATGGGAAGGCCTCGTCGACGTCGCCGGCCTCGAGGTCGAGTCGCTCTACGGCGGCTTCGCGCGCGAGCCGTTCGACGACGAGTCGCTCGAGCTCGTCTACGTCGCGAGGAAGACGTGAGCTCGTACGACGCGATCGCGCGGCTGTACGACCCGTGGAGCCGCGGCGTCGTGGAGGACATCGGCTTCTACGTCGACGAGGCGCTCGCCGCGGGCGGCACCGTCGTCGAGCTCGGCGTCGGCACGGGCCGCATCGCGATCCCGACCGCCGCCGCGGGCGTCCACGTGATCGGCGTCGACTCGTCCGCGGGGATGCTCGAGGTCTGCGCAGCCGAGGCGCGGAACGCGGGCCTCGCCGAGCTGCTCGACCTGCGGCTCGGCGACCTGCGGAGGCCGCCCGTCGACGAGCGCGTCGCGCTCGTCACGTGCCCGTTTCGAGCGTATTTGCACCTTTCGAGCGACGAGGAGCGGCTCGAGGCCCTGCGCGGCGCCCGGACGCTGCTCCGGCCCGGCGGGCGGTTGATCTTCGACGTGTTCCGGCCGTCGCAGGAGGACATCGACGAGACGCACGGCCGCTGGATCGAGCGGGAACCCGGCATCGACGAGCGCGCCGACTGGGACCTCGAGCAGCAGACGCTCACGCTGTCGGTACGCGGCACCGGCGGCGAGTCGACCATGACGCTCTGGTGGCTCGAGCCCGAACGGTGGAATGCGCTGCTCGCCGAAGCGGGCTTCACGGTCGACGCCTGCTACGGCTGGTTCGACCGAACGCCCTACGACGGCGGCGAAGACACCATCTGGATCGCCCACCGATGAGTTGCCCGCAAATTGCGAAATAATTCTTGCGCGACACCACTTGTATGGACGGCGCGAAGCCAATAGCTTCCTCCTTGCAGCGAGCACGGAGCGCGACTAGGTCGAAACCTCGACCGAGCGGTTCTACGAAGAGGGGGCAACCCCGAAGCGGAAGGCCGGTTGGACGAGGTGGACGAAAGCGCCACCGGCTCGCTGACTTATTTCTTGAGCGGCCCCTTTGGGGCCGCTCTGTTTTTCTCGCACCGCTCCGCTTTCCTGCTCGAAAAACCGAGGGTCATGCGTGTGTGTGCCGCGCCCGCCATGTCGGTCGCGGCGACGGGGCTTGGTGCCTGGCTCCGCGCAGCGGTGCCTGGCACCGCTTTTGAAAAGCCGGGTCACACCGCACAGCAGACTGGTGCCTGAACCCCATGCAACCAGGTTGCACCGCAACCTGGTTGCAGCCTTGCGTCAAGAGCGCCGCGCCAGCTCGTAGAGCGCAACCGTCCCCGCCATCGCGACGTTCAGCGACTCCGCGTCGCCCGACTGCGGGATCGATGCTTGCACGTCGCAGCGCGCGAGCACCTCCGCCGGTAGCCCGTCGCGCTCCGCGCCGAGTACGAAGACGACGTCGCCGTCGAGATCGACCTCGTGCAAAGGCGTTCCGCCCCGCGGAACGAGCGCGACCCGCCTCCCCGCCGGCTCGTCGAAGCCCGCGAGTGGCACGCGGAAGAGCGCGCCCATCGACGCGCGGAGCGCCTTCGGCCCGGTCGGGTCGGCGCAGCCGTCCGACAGCGCGACGCCGGCGCCGAACGCCGCCGCCGAGCGCAGAAGCGCGCCGACGTTCCCCGGATCGGCGACGTGCCAGAGCGCGAGCGTCACCGGGCGCACACCGCGCGGCAGGTCGGGGCGCCGGAAAACGCCGAGCACGCGCGGCGGGTGCGCGAGCGTCGACACCTCGGCCAGCAGCGCCGGCTCGACGTTCTCCCCCGCGACGAGCAGGTCGACCGGCTCGATGCCGGCGGCCGCCTCGACGAGGTCCTCACCCTCCGCGACGAACAGCTCGAGCTTGTCTCGCCAGCGCCGGTCGTGGAGCTTGCGGACGAGCTTGAGCCGCTCGTTGTCGCGGGAGGTGATCAGACCTGAAGGGCGGTCTTCGCCTGGTCGGCGATCGCCGTAAACGCCGCGGGATCGCTCACCGCGAGGTCCGCGAGGACCTTGCGGTCGAGCTCGATGCCGGCCTTGCCCAGCCCATGGATGAACTGGTTGTAGGACAGCCCGTTGGCGCGGGCGGCAGCATTGATACGCGTGATCCAGAGCTGGCGGAACGTCCGCTTCTTGACCTTGCGGTCGCGATAGGCGTAGACGAGCGAGCGCTCGACCTGCTCCTTCGCATAACGGTAGTGGCTGTGTTTCCAGCCCCAGTAGCCCTTCGCCTGCTCGAGGACTGCGCGGCGCTTCTTCTGCGCGTGGACTGCTCGCTTGACCCTTGGCATTACTTGATCCTCAGCATCTGCTTCAGGGCTTTGTAGTCAGACCCGGCCAGTTCGATGTTCCTACCGAACTTCCGCTTCTGCTTCGACGACTTGTGCTCCAGGTTGTGGCTGCGCATCGTCGGCCGGCGCAGGATCTTGCCCGTTCCCGTCACCTTGAACCGCTTCTTCGCTGCGCTCCGTGTTTTCGTCTTCGGCATGTTGTTTCACTCCTGCGTTTTTCGTCGGGCCCAGCAGCATCACCATGTTGCGGCCGTCGAGGAGGGGCTGGGACTCGATCGTCCCGATCTCCTTGACGTCCTCGGCGAGGCGGAGGAGCAGATCGCGGCCCCGTTCCGGATGGGTCGTCTCGCGACCGCGGAACATGATCGTGACCTTCACCTTCGCGCGCTGGTTCAGAAATCTCTCTACGTGACCCTTCTTGGTGTTGTAGTCGTGCACGCCGATCTTCGGCCGGAGCTTGATCTCCTTCACGTGAATCTGGCTCTGGTGCTTCCGAGCCTGCTTCCGCTTCTGCTCCTCTTCGTACTTGTACTTGCCGTAGTCCATGACCTTCGCGACCGGCGGGTCGGCCTGTGCCGCAACCTCGACGAGGTCGAGATTCTTGGCATAGGCGTACTCACGGGCCTCGTCGGTGGACTTGATCCCGAGCTGCGCTCCGTCGTCGTCGATCAACCTGACGTTCGGGACGCGGATCGCATCGTTGATGCGCGTCGTGTCCCTGTTGACGGGGCGGGAATGCTCGATCGGCCGGCGTCTGGGCCTCAAAGGCAAATCACCAAGTTGGGCTTACTCCTCCTCGAATCGTTTCGACAACACAGAAAAGCCGCTGCATGCAGCGGCCCGCTCCAACGGAATCTTTCGACTCGGTTGAACCCCACACGGACTGTGCGCCCGGGAGGTGAGGAACGGGTCCGCTCCTGCTTTTCAGGAGTCAAGCGTAGCAAGCTTCGCGAGGAAATCGCCTAGCGATTGCTCGGTCTGGCCGCCGCCGCGCTCCCGGATGGCGAGGCTCGCCTCGCTCTCGCGGTCGCCGAAGACGATCGTGAAGGGGATCTTCTCGAGCTCGCCGGCCCGGATTCGCTTGCCGATCGTCTCGGTCGGCTCGCCGATGTCGACCCGATAGCCGGCCTCGCTCAGCTTCTCGCCGATCGCGGCGGCGGCCGCCAGGTGGCCCTCGCCGACCGGCAGGAGCCGCACCTGCACCGGCGCGAGCCAGAACGGAAACGCACCCGCGTAGTGCTCGATCAGGATTCCGATGAAGCGCTCGAAGGAGCCGAAGAGCGCCCGGTGGATGACGAAGACGGGATGCTCCGTGTTGTCGGCGCCCACATAGGTAAGGCCAAACCGCTGCGGCATCTGCCGGTCGAGCTGGATCGTGCCCAGCTGCCAAGAGCGGCCGAGGACGTCGGTCACGTGGAGGTCGATCTTCGGGCCGTAGAAGGAGCCCTCGCCCGTGCCGACGACGTAGTCGATCGCGTGGCGCTTCAGCGCCGCTTCCAGCTCGCTCTCGGAGAAGTCCCACTCCTCGTCGCTGCCGAGCTTGTCGTCGGGCCGCGTCGAGAACTCCGCCCGAGGCTCGAGCCCGAACCGGCCGTACAGGAAGCGCATGTAGTCGATGCAACCGTCCAGCTCCGCGGAGATCTGCTCCTGCGTGCAGAAGATGTGGGCGTCGTCCTGTGTGACGTACCGGACTCGGGTGAGGCCGTGCAGGGCTCCCGCCAGCTCGTTTCGGTGAAGCGGCGCGGCCTCGGCATACCGGAGGGGCAGCTCGCGGTAGCTGCGAAGCGCCTCTCCGAAGAGGAGCATGTGGCCCGGGCAGTTCATCGGCTTGATCCCGTAGACCTGATCGTCGTCGAGGGGGATCAGGAACATGTTCTCCCGGAACTTCTCCCAGTGGCCCGAGGTCACCCAGAGCGCCTTGTCGTAGATGAGCGGCGTCTTCACCTCGACGTAGCCGCGCCGCTCGTTCTCGCGCCGCCGGAGCGCCTCGAGCTGGTTCCAGATCACCATGCCTTTCGGATGCCAGAACGCCGAGCCCGGCGAATGCTCGTCGAAGTGGAAGAGATCGAGTTGCGCACCGAGCCGCCGGTGGTCGCGCTTGCGCGCCTCGTCGAGCCGCTCGAGATACGCGTCGAGGTCCTCCCGGCGGTAGAACGCCGTGCCGTAGATCCGCGTGAGCTGGGGTTTCGTCGAGTCGCCTCGCCAGTACGCACCGGCGAGGCCGGTGAGCTTCAGCGCCTTGATCGGCTTCGAGTTCTGGAGGTGCGGGCCGCGGCAGAGATCCGTGAAGTCACCCTGCGTATAGAGAGTGATGTCGCCTTCCGCGGTGTCGACGAGCTCGACCTTGTACGGCTCGCCCTCGGCCGCGAAGCGCGCCTTCGCCTCGTCGCGGGAGATCTCCTCGCGCGTCCACGCGCGTCCCTCCTTCAGCTCGCGCGCGATCTCGGCCTCGATCTTCTCGAGGTCCTCCTCGCGCAGCGGCTCCGGGAAGTCGAAGTCGTAGTAGAAGCCGTTCTCGATCGGCGGGCCGATCGCGATCTTCACGCCCGGATAGATGCGGCGAACCGCTTCCGCCAGCAGGTGCGCCGACGAATGCCGAAGGACGTAGAGCGCGTCGGGGTCGCTCGTGTCGCGCGTCGTCAGGAGCTGGATCGGCTGCCCGTCCTCGAGCGGCAGGCGCAGATCCTGCACCTTCCCGTTCACACGGACGAGCACCGCCTGCTCGGCGAGCTTCGGCCCGATCGCGCGCGCAGCGTCGAGCCCCGTCGCGCCGTCGGGCAGCTCGAGCTCCGTCTTGTCGGGAAGGCCGACCTTCATGTCGGAACAGGATATGGAAGTGCGACCGTGCGCCTACGACCGGTACTCCATCAACACCCACGGCGCCGCGTGCTCCTCGTCGGCGTCGTGGTGCGAGACCGCGACGAAGCCGGCCTTGCGCCAGCCGCGGAGCGCCTGCTCGTTCCACGTGTACGGGTCGACGGTGACGCGGGCCCAGCCGCGATCGTCGAGGAGATGGTCGGCCATCGCGCGCGCGGCATCGGGCCCAAGCCCGCGGCTCCGTGCGTCGGGGACGAGGAACATGTCGAGCCCGCCGTCGACGCGTCCGTCTCCCCACACCTGGAGGTAGCCGACCGGGGCGCCGTCGGCCTCGACGATCCATGCCTCGACGTCGGGCCGCGCGAGTCGCTCGGACATCTCTTCCGGCGTGAATGTCTCTCCGTCCCAGAACCGCGCGACGTCCGGATCGGCATGCCAACCGACGAGACGCTCGACGTCATCGCCGGTCGCGCGGCGGAGCTGCGTCATGCGTCCGTGGACCGGAACATCCATGCCGTGCGAGTCATGACCGACGCGAGCTCGAACGTCAAGATCGTCGTGAATGGTCCCCCGCATGGTGCGATCTGAAAACGACACGTACACTGTTTTTCGTTTGCATTGCACAATTGCGGGAAGTTAGCCATCCTGCGAACAACACATGACGAACACAGAAGGGGTCGGCACATGAAGGAGACCATCCGCGACTTGATGACAGTCAATCGCCGCTCACGTCAGAGCGGGAGCGACGAGGACGCCGGGATCACTCCCGTCGTCAAAGGGGAGATTCTCGTCGGATCGGTCATTCTCAGCGAGATCGCAGGTCGCGAGCTCGTCACCGCCGACCCTCAGCAGGACCTCGACGACGTGCAGCGGTTGCAGGCGCGACACCAGGTGCGCCGGCGTCCGGTCGTCGAGGCGAACGGCGAACTCATCGGCAGCGTCGTGCAGAGAGTCATCGGTCTGCACGCGTCCGTTGAGCGTCGGAGAGATGCCGTAGAGGGCATTTCGAGGTAGGAAAGATGCGATTCCTGCTGAATGTCATCCGAGGCGACGCGCATACTGCGCAGGTCGTTGCCAGAAACGCTCTCACCTAGGAGGAGCACGAATGGCAAGAGCACGGAGAAAGACCTCGAGCACGCGCTCGAGTGGCGGCGCCGCAAAGCGCCGCAGCACGACCGCACGCCGTACGACCACCCGGTCGACTGCGGCGCGTAAGAAGACGGCATCGCGCTCGACCGGCCGCAAGAAGACCGCGGCGCGTTCGACTGGTCGCAAGAAGACCACGAGCCGCTCGACAGGCGCCCGCAAGAAGACGGCGTCCCGCAAGAAGACCGCGTCCCGCTCGACCGGCCGCAAGAAGACCGCGTCGCGCTCAGGCGCTCGCAAGAAGACCGCATCCCGCTCGGGCGCTCGCAAGAAGACGGCGTCCCGCTCGGGTGCACGCAAGAAGACCGCATCCCGCTCGGGCGCTCGCAAGAAGACCGCTTCGCGGTCAGGCGCCCGGAAGAAGACGGCAACCCGCCGGAAGACGGGGACCCGCCGGAAGGCGGCATCCCGGACGAGCAAGAGCAGCGCTCGCACGGGTACGACTCGCACCGGAACGTCGGCCGGCATCGCCGTCGACGCGCCGGCGCCCGTGATCGAGACCGGCCTGGGCATCACGCCCTCGATCGGCACGATCAGCGAGTCGGACAGCGAGACAGGGAGCAACCAGTCCTAGTCGCTCCACTCGCTTGGTAACGACCGGAGAGGCCCCGCGAGAGCGGGGCCTCTCCCCTTTTGAGGGCTTATCGGCTGCTGCGGCTCGGCCGATGCTGAGGACGGAGGGCCTTGCCGCACGCCGCCGCACACCGGGGAAGTTTCGGAGCCGCTCAGGCCGAGCGGCTGCTCTGGCGGGCCGGCTTCGGCCCGCGCAAGGGCGAGGCGGAGGCGCTCGCGAGGCTCGGCCTCGACGGCGCCGTGCACGCACTCACGAACGCCGGCAACGAGAAGCTCGTCGGCCCGGCGCCGAAGGACGAGAAGGGCCGCCCGCTCGCACCGTACGACGCGTGGGGTCACGACCACGTCTGGTGGCTCGACCGCATGGTGCGCACCTCGCGCCCGCTTGTCGAACGCATGGCGCTCGTCTGGCACGACTGGTTCGCGACGTCGAACGACGGCGTCGGCTCGCAGCGGCTGATGCTGAACCAGAACCAGCTCTTCCGCGAGCACGGGCTCGGCTCGTTCTCCGACCTGCTCCTGAACGTGACACGCGACCCGGCGATGCTGCTCTGGCTGAGCGGCAGCGACAACTCGAAGACGTCGCCGAACGAGAACTACGGGCGCGAGATGATGGAGCTCTTCACGCTGGGCGCCGGCCGTGGCTACACCGAGTCGGACGTCCGCCAGCAGGCGCGTGCGCTGACCGGCTTCCGGAACGACTGGAAGGACGGCGCCGGCGACGTGAACTTCCGCTACGACCCGACGCGCCACGACCCGGGCATGAAGACGATCTTCCACAAGCGTGGCGCGTTCACCTGGAAGGACGCCGTGCGCCTCTCGGTGACGCATCCCGACCATCCGAGCTTCTTCGTGCGCAAGCTCTGGAGCTACTTCGTCGCAGGCGATCCCGACGCTGCGACCCAGCGCGCGCTCGAGCGGCTCTACGTGTCGAGCGGCCACGAGGTGCGCCCGGTCGTGACGGCGATCCTCAAGCATCGTCAGCTCTACGACGGTGGCCGCCTCATGAAGCCTCCGGTTGTCTACACCGCCGGGCTCCTTCGCCGCATCGGCCGGCCGATCGACACGACATCGTGGTCGTGGATCGGCTCGATGGCCGGACAGCAGCTCTTCTATCCCCCGAACGTCGCCGGCTGGGACGACACACGCTGGCTCGACACCGCGACCTGGCGCGGGCGCTGGTGGACGGCGCAGAACGTGCTGCGGCCGTACGCGCTCGACCCCGGCAAAGCGGTACAGCCGTACGACGCGGCCGCGCTCGTGCAGAACGCGCTCGCGTTCTGGCACGAGCCGCCGCTGACCGAGCACACCCACGCCGCGCTTCTCGCCTTCGCCAAAGCCGCGCTCGCGGATGCCGCGAACGCCTCGTGGAAGCGCAAGCAGTACGCCGTGATGACGCAGAACGCGCTGCGCCAGCTGATCGCGGTCAGCCCGGAGCTGCAGACCGCATGACTGACTGCCGTCACTGCACAGGGCTCTCGCGGTCCCGGTTCCTGCACAGCGCAGCCGCCGAAGCAGGGCACGGCCTGCCGGAGATCGAGCCGGGGATGCCGCTGCCGGCAGGCACGGGCCTCTCGCGCCGGTCGTTCGTCGCGCAGAGCGTCGGTGCGATGCTCGCCGTCTACGGCGGCTCGCGGCTCGGCTTCGGCGCGTTCGAGGACGGGATCGCGCTCGCCGCGACGTCGCCCGCGCAGCCGGTCCTCGTCAGCATCTTCCTCGAGGGCGGCGCGGACGCGCTCTCGGTCCTCTCGCCACAGGGCGACCCGCTCTACCGCAAGCTGCGCCCGAAGCTCGCGCTGAGCGGCGGGCTGCCCTTCGCCGAGGACAACCGCTTGAACTGGCATCCCGCGACCGCCGGGCTTGCGCAGCTGTACGGGGAGCAGAAAGTCGCCGTGATGCCGGCCGTCGGTTACACGAACGCCGACCAGAGCCACTTCACGTCCCGCCACTACTGGGAGGTCGGCGCGACGAGCGTCAACCTCCGCACCGGCTGGCTCGGTCGCTATCTCGACCGCGTCGGCACGATGGACAACCCGCTGCAGGGCCTCTCGCTCGACAGCTCGCTCGCACCCGCGCTCGCGACCGCGAAGGTGCCCATCGCGTCGATCGACGGCCCCGACCAGTACGACTTCTGGAGCAACAACGTCTGGGGCGAGGTCGAGCAGCGGATGCTCGCCGCGATCGGCTCGTTCGGCGCGCCGGGTGCGAGTGACCTCGCGCTCGCTACCGCGGCGCGCGTCAGCAGCCAGGTCGACCGGCTCCGCACGCAGCTCCTGCCGTTCCAGGGCGACAACGGGATCACGAGCCCGGTGCCGTACCCGAAGTCGAGCGACTCATTCCCGAAGCGGCTCGCAGGGCTCGCCGCGATGCTCGGCGCCGGCCTGCCGATGCGCGTCGTGTCGCTGAGCGCGCCCGGGCACTACGACACGCACTCCGACCAGCCGGGCGCGCTCGCGCAAGGGCTTCAGACGACGGCGGACTCGCTGCTCGCGTTCCAGCGCGACCTCGAGGCGCGCGGCCTCGCCGACCGCGTGCTCGTGCACGTGTGGTCGGAGTTCGGCCGGCGCGCCGAGGAGAACGGCAGCAGCGGCACCGACCACGGCGCGGCCGGCGTCGGCTTCCTCATCGGCACACGCTCGAACGGCCGCATGGTGGGCGAGTTCCCGGGCCTGAAGAACGGGCTCGACGAGGACGGCAATGTGAAGGCGACGTCGGATTTCCGCGGCGTCTACGCGTCGCTCCTCGAGCAGTGGCTCGGCGTCGACGCGGCCTCGGTCATCCCGGACGCCGCATCGTTCGCGCGGCCGGCGCTCGTCCGATGATCGTCGCCCCTCCTCCGCCTGCGCGGGTTCAGATCGTCGCGCAAGAGTTCCGCTTCTCGCTCTCGCGCCGCACGATCAAGGCGGGGCTCGCGGTGCTCGAGCTCCGCAACATGGGCCAGGACGCGCACGACCTCGTGCTCCAGCGAGCCGACGGGAAGCGCGTGCTCGTCCGCTGGCCGATGGCCCAGCCCGGCGCCGTGGTCGACCGCGAGATCCGGCTGAAGCCGGGGCTCTACCGGCTCGTCTGCAGCGTGGCGAACCACCGCGCGCTCGGCATGCAGGCGACGTTCCGCGTCCTGCCGTAGACCTACTTGTTGCGGTAGACGATGCGGCCGCGCGTGAGGTCGTACGGCGAGAGCTCCACCTTGACGTGGTCGCCCGGATTGATGCGGATGCGATACCGCCGCATGCGGCCGGAGGTGTAGCCCAGGGTCTCATGGCCGTTGTCGAGCTGGATCCGGTACATCCCGGACCGGAACGACTCGATAACCTCGCCCTCGAACTCGATCTTCTCTTCCTTGTCTGCCATCGGGATCAACCGTAGCATTGACGCCGCACGGCAATCCATTTTGAGCTCCGACCACGACGATCCCAACCCCCGGCCACTCCTACGGGGAGTGATCCACCAGAGCGCCTTCTTCCTGGCCGTGGTGGTGGGAACCCTGCTCGTGGTGTACGCCGACGGCACCCGCGAGACCGTCGCCGCGGCCGCCTTCGCCGCCGCCGTCGTCGCGATGCTCGGTGCCAGCGCGCTCTACCACCGCGTCACCTGGAGCCCCCGGACGCGTCTCTGGATGCGTCGCGTCGACCACGCCGGCATCTACCTCCTGATCGCCGGCACGTACACGCCGGTCGGGCTGCTCGTGGTGCACGGACGAACGCGCCCGATCGTGCTCGCGATCGTCTGGAGCGGCGCGGCCGCGGCCATCATTCTGAAGTTCGCGTGGGTCGGTGCGCCGAAATGGCTCTCCGCGGTCACGGGCGTCGCCGTCGGCTGGGCCGGAGTCGCCGCGATGCCGCAGGTCGTCGAGCACGCTGGCTGGGCGGCGTTCGCGCTCCTCGCCGCGGGCGGCGTCGCCTACACGGTGGGCGCGCTCGTCTATGCGTTCAGGCGCCCGAACCCGAGGCCTGCCGTGTTCGGGTACCACGAGGTCTTCCACGCGCTGACGATCGTCGCGGTCGCGTGCCAGTACGTCGCGATCGCGTTCTTCGTGCTGCACGTGGGCTAGCCGCTCGTACCCACCCAGTGCACCCAGGGCGACACGAGCGGCAGCGTCGCCACGGCAACGATCGCGCCGGCCGCGATGGTGCCGGCCACAAGGGAGAGACGCAGGCGTGAGCCGGGCACGCCGTCGCCGCCGCGAAGATCCGCGACGGTTAGGCCGGGGATGTTCACGACGTGCGCGAGCACGTGCACCGACATCGCCGCGAGCCACACCGCAAAGCTCGCCTTGTGGAGCAAGAGCACGAAGGGTGCGGTAGGGCCGAGGGCGACGAGAGCGATGCCGCTCGCGAAGAGCCCGGCAGTTGCGAAGACGAGCACCGGCCCGAGTAGCCGCAAGGGGAGCGGCGGCGGTCCGGCGCGAACGTACTCCTTGCTCCCCGTGTAGTAGCGCACCATCCGGTACCCAGTGCTCGCCATCTTGAGGAGCACGATCGGCACGAGCAGCATGCCGACGACGATGTGCCACGAGACGAACGTCTGCAGCGAGACGAGGGTCGCGCCCTCGACGGCCAGCAGCACGAGCAGAACGCCGGCCGTGAGCGCCGTGATGCGGGAGTTGCCCTCGGGCGCGGCCGCAGAGGCGCTTGTCACGTGTAGAGGGCGGGCTCGTGCCTCCATGTCACCACGAGAGCAGACCGAGATGAAGGGCCGATGAAAGCCTTCATCGCCGTCTCACCCAGCAGAAGCACAATGGGCTTGGAGATGCGAGTCCTCGTCGTCGAAGACGAAGCAAAACTGGCCCAGCTGCTTGCGCGCGGCCTGCGCGAGGAGGGCTACGCGGTCGACGTTACGGGCCGCGGTGAGGAGTCGCTCTGGATGGCAAAGGCCAATCCGTACGACGCGATCCTCCTCGACGTGATGCTGCCCGGCGCCGATGGCTTCGAGATCTGCCGCCGTCTGCGCTCGAGCGGCGTGTGGAGCCCCGTGCTGATGCTGACCGCGCGCGACGCGGTCGACGACCGGGTCAGCGGCCTCGACGCCGGCGCCGACGACTACCTCGCTAAGCCGTTCTCGTTCGAGGAGCTGCTCGCCAGGATCCGTGCGCTCGTGCGCCGGGCTCCGGCCGAACGGCCCGTCGTGCTCGAGGCCGGCGACCTGCGGCTCGATCCCGTGTCGCACCGCGCGTGGCGCGGCGACGCCGAGCTCGAGCTCTCGGCGAAGGAGTTCTCGCTCCTCGAGCTGCTCGTTCGCCGGCCGGGCAAGGTCTTCACCCGCTCGGAGCTCCTCGACGGAGCGTGGGACATGAACTTCGAGCGGCGCTCGAACGTCGTGGACGTCTACATGCGCTATCTCCGGGAGAAGATCGACCGGCCGTTCGGCAAGGACTCGATCGAGACCGTGCGCGGCGTCGGCTACCGGTTGAGGAAGTCGGAGTGACCCGCGCACCGATCCGTCTTCGACTCACGCTCGCGTTCGCCGTCGTGATGGCGGCGGTGCTCGCCGCGATGGGGGCGTGGGTCTACGTCCGCGTCGGCGACGCCCTGCTCACGTCGCTCGACCAGACGTTGCGCTCGCAGTCCGCCGACGCGCTCGCTCATGCCGGGCGTGACGAGCACAGCCTGGTCGACCGGGACGTCGCCGGCGGCACCACCCTCGCGCAGCTGGTCGACGCGAACGGACGCGTCATCCGTTCGACACCGGCCGGGCTGCAGCCGCTTTTGTCTGCCGGTGCGGCGGCCGATGCGGCTGCAGGCGTTCGGGTCCTCGAGTCGATTTCGCTGACGAAGCCCGAGGGAGACTGGCGCGTGCTCGCGGCGCGCAGCCCGGTGCGCGGCGACGTGGTCGTCGTCGCGCGGTCGCTCGAGCCGCGGGAGGAGTCGATCCAACACGTGCTGCGCGAGCTGATGATCGCCGGGCCCCTCGCGCTTCTCCTCGCCTCGCTCGCCGGCTATGGCCTGGCGGCCGCAGCGCTCCGACCGGTGGAGGCGATGCGACGGCGCGCAGCCGCAGTCACCGCCACGACTCCGGCCCGGCTGCCCGTGCCGCCGAGCCGCGATGAGATCTCGCGGCTCGCAACGACGCTTAACGAGATGCTCGCCCGACTCGAGTCGTCGCTCGAGCGCGAACGACGTTTCGTCGCCGACGCGAGCCACGAGCTCCGCACACCGCTCGCGCTGCTGCGCGCGGAGCTCGAAATCGCGCTTCGCCGGAAGCGAACACCGGTGGAGCTCGAGGCGACGTTGCAGTCCGCCGCGGAGGAGACCGAACGACTGTCGCGCCTCGCCGAGGACCTGCTGCTCATCGCTCGCGCGGACAGTAGCCCGATGCCGCTCAACCGCGAGGAGGTCGCCGCAGCCGAGGTACTCGAGACGGTCGCGGCTCGCTTCGCGCGGCGCGGAGAGCGCGACCGGCGCGCGATCAGCTTCGAGCAGAGCGACGCGACGATCGACGTCGACCCGCAGCGGCTCGAGCAGGCCCTCGACAATCTCGTCGACAATGCACTCGCACACGGCGCGGGCACCGTTGTGCTCTTCGCCCGCCGGCGCGGCGAGCTGGTGGAGCTGCACGTCGAGGACGACGGAGCAGGCTTCCCCGACGAGTTCCTGCCGCGCGCATTCGATCGGTTCAGTCGCGCGGACGAGGCCCGCAGCCGCGGCGGCAGCGGCCTCGGACTCTCGATCGTCGAGCTGATCGCGTCGGCGCACGGAGGCACCGTCGGCGCCGCGAACAAGCCGGACGGAGGCGCCGACGTGTGGATCGCGCTGCCGGCCGCACGTCGTGCCGCACGGTCGCCGATTCTCAGGTGACTTTCAGCGGTCTCTCACCTGCCTTTCATTGAGCGCTGCTGCACTTGAACCATGGGAGCCGAGACCAGACAAGGCGTCGATCCTAGGATCCGCGAGCGCGATGCCGGACTGCGCCGCCTCCGCCGCGCAACCGCGCTTGGCCTCGCGGCCGCCGGTGCCCTGAGCGTCGTCTTCGGCGAGCTTGCCGCGAACGCGTTCTCCGGCCGGAGCAGCACGACGACGACGACCGGTGTCGCCGCGACGACGACGGCAACGTCGGCGACCGCCACGCCTCCCCCGCTGGTCTCGGCCGGCTCGGCCGCACAGGCGGCCGCGTCCGCGGCCCAAGCGCCGACGCAGTCGCAGGCGCCGCCGGTCGCCGTCTCCGGCGGAACATGACCGTGTGCTTTCCCGCGCTCGGAACGACGGCGACGGTCGCCGTCGCGGGCGACGACGCCGTGCTCGCGGATGCGCGCGCGGCGGTCGAGCGCGAGCTCGACGCGATCGATCGCGCGTGCAGCAGGTTCCGAGCCGACAGCGAGCTCGCGCAACTGAATCGCGCGCACGGCCGCCCCGTCGCCGTAGGCCCGCTGCTGCTCGAGGCCGTCCAGGTCGCGGTCGCGGCCGCGCGCCGAAGCGGCGGCATCGTCGACCCGACGATCGGCCGCACGCTCCGGCTCGCAGGCTATGACGCGACGTTCACGGTCGTCGCCGCGAGAGACGGGCGAACGTTCCGCGCGCGTTTCGTTCCGACGGCCGGCTGGGAGACGATCGCGATCGACGCCGAGCGCTCGACGATCGCAGTGCCGAACGGCGTCGAGCTCGATCTCGGCGCCACCGCGAAAGCCCTTGCAGCCGATCGCGCCGCCCGCGCAGCCGAAGCCTCGACCGGTTGCGGTGTCCTCGTGGCGCTCGGAGGCGACATCGCCGTGAGCGGTGGGTCCCCTCATGGCGGCTGGCCGGTCGGGATCGCCGACGACCATGCCGCTTCGCCGGAGGAGATCCAGACGACGGTGGCGGTCGAGCGCGGCGGTCTCGCAACGTCCTCGACGACCGTGCGGCGCTGGCGGAGCGGCGACACCGATCTCCACCACGTCATCGACCCGCGCACCGGCCGCCCGGCCGTCACGCCCTGGCGCACAGTCAGTGTCGCCGCAACATCGTGCGTCGACGCGAACGTCGCGAGCACTGCCGCGCTCGTGCTCGGCGACAGCGCCGTGCAGTGGCTCCGGCAGCAAGGACTCCCCGCGCGGCTCGTGTCGACCTACGGCGACGTCGTCGGCGTCCGCGGCTGGCCCGAGGCGGTCGCGGCGTGAACGTGCTTGCCGCAGCGGGCGACACGAGGATGCTCTGGTACGCGACGCGTGGCACCGGCATCGTCGCACTCGTCCTGCTGACCGCCGTCGTCGCGCTCGGCATCGCCGGCTCGCAGCGCCTCCGGAGCGAGCGCTGGCCGCGCTTCCTCGTCGTCGGGCTGCACCGGAACCTGACGCTGCTCACCCTCGCCTTCCTCGCGGTGCACATCGGCACAGCCGTCCTCGATGGCTACGCGCCGATCCGCCTGCTCGACGCCGTCGTCCCGTTCCTCTCGGCCTACCGCCCCGTGTGGCTCGGGCTCGGCGCCGTCGCCTTCGACCTGCTGCTCGCCCTGACGGTGACGAGCCTGCTGCGGGCGCGCATCGGCTATCGCTCCTGGCGGGCGCTGCACTGGCTCGCCTACGTCTCGTGGCCGGTCGCGCTCGTGCACGCGCTCGGAACTGGAAGCGACGCGCGGGTCTCCTGGCTCCAGGGGCTTGCGATCGTCTCGACGCTCTGCGTCGCGGCCGCCGTGCTCGTCCGCGTTCGGGCGGCAACCGGCGCCGGCGCGACGCGGCTCGCCGCGGCGTCGCTCGTGGTGCTCGTCCCGCTCGGCACGCTTGTCTGGTACCGCACAGGCCCGGGTAGCGCAGGTTGGGCCGCCCGCGCCGGCACACCGACCTCGCTCCTTGCACCGGCCGCCGCCGCCGCGAAGGTGAGCACGGCTCAGCCGGTCGTGGCGACGCTGCCGTCGCCGCCGTTCACCGCGCAGCTGAGCGGAAGTCTCAGCCAGGCGCAGCAGACCGACGCACAGCTCGTGCTCCTCAACATCCGCGGGCAGACGACCGGTGGTGCGCGCGGCGTGCTCTGGGTCCGCCTCCAGGGCGCGCCGACCGCCGACGGCGGCGTCCAGATGACCGCGAGCGGAGCGAGCTACGGCCCGCCGTCGTCGCCGAACGAGTACGTCGGCAAGATCGTCCAGCTGAACGGCACGCAGATGGTGCTGGAGCTGAACGACAGCGCCGGAACGACGATCGACCTCACCGTCGACCTGCAGATCGACTCCGCGACGCGTCAGGTCTCGGGAACGGTCAGTGCCTCGGGAGTCTCGTGATGAGCGCAGCCGCAGCCATGAGCCGAGTCGTCCCCCCGGCGACGACGCGACGTCTGCTCGCAGGCCTCCGCGCCGACACGCGTGCGGTGGCGTACGCCGAGCACGTCGATCGGTACGGCCGCGTTCCCTCCACGACGGGCAACGAGTTGATCGAGCTGGTCGGCGACGCCGGCCTGCGCGGCCGCGGCGGTGCGGGCTTTCCGGCCGCGACGAAGCTCTCGGCGGTGCGCGAGAGCCGAGGCCGACCCGTCGTCGTCGCGAACGGCGCGGAAGGCGAGCCGCCCTCCGGCAAGGACAAGGTGCTCCTCGCCTACGTGCCGCACCTCGTGCTCGACGGCGCCGCGCTCGCGGCGCGCGCGGTGGGCGCCAGGTACGTCGTCGTCGCGGTCGGAGACGTCCTGCTGCCACATGTGCGGCATGCGCTCGCGGAGCGCCGCGCTGCAGGTGCCGACCGTGGGCTGACGCTGCGAGTCGTGGCCGTGCCCGACCGCTTCGTTGCGGGCGAGGAGACGGCGCTCGTCCGGTTTCTGAACGGCGGGCCGGCGCTGCCAGCATTCACACCGCCGCGGCCGTTCGAGCGCGGCGTCGGCGGGGCGCCGACCCTCGTGCAGAACGTCGAGACGCTCGCGCACATCGCGCTGATCGCGCGCTTCGGTGCCGACTGGTTCCGCGGCGCAGGCACGCCCGACGAGCCCGGAACGGCACTCGTCACGCTCTCCGGGGCGATCCGCAATCCGGGGGTGTACGAGATCGAGCTCGGCCAGACGTTGCGGCAGCTGATCGACGACGCAGGCGGCCCGGCGGCCGATGTGCAGGCGTTCCTCGTGGGCGGCTTCTTCGGAACCTGGCTCTCGGGGCGCGACGCGGCCGGTGCGCGCCTGTCGGACGGCGATCTCTCACGCTACGGCGCGGCGCTCGGCGCGCGCGCGATCGTCGCGCTGCCCACATCGGCCTGCGGTGTCGCCGAGACGGCGAGAGTTGCGCGCTATCTCGCCGACGAGAGCGCCGGCCAGTGCGGGCCGTGCGTGCACGGTCTCGCATCGCTCGCCGACGGCCTCGAGCAGCTCGTGCGCCGCGAGCGACACGTCGATCACGGCCTCGTGCGGCGCCGGCTGGCGACGATCGCGGGGCGCGGTGCGTGCAGTCATCCCGACGGGGCCGTCAAGCTCGTCGCGAGTGCCTATGACGTCTTCGAGACGGAGTTCGAGCGGCACCTGCAGAAGCATCGCTGCACGGGTCGCGGCGGCGGCGTCCTGAAGATCCCGGCCGGAGCAGCGATATGAAGGACGACGTGCTCCGCGTCAACCCGATCGCGTGCGACGGCCACGGGCTCTGCGCGGAGCTCTTCCCGGAGCGGATCCGGCTCGACGAGTGGGGTTATCCAATCGTTGACGCGACGCCGATCCCGCCCGAGCTCGAGAAGCACGCACGCCGCGCGGTTGCCGGGTGCCCGGCGGTCGCGCTCATGCTCACCAAGCGGGCCGCGGCATCCCGGTGAGGGGGTGAGGGCACGCGCCCTCACCCCCTCGCAGGTTTCAGTTGCCGATGCAGACGGTCGACGAGCCCGGGGCCAGCGCGACGACGAACGCCTGCCCCGTCGCGGCGTCGATCGAGGTGACCGCGTCGGGCACGCGAACCGCCGGGAGGCAGGTGAAGCCGCCGTTGATCGAGACATTGCCGCCCGTCAGTGCGAGCGACCCTCCGCCCGAGACCGTCGCAGCTCCGGAGCCTTGCAATGTCGCGTTGCTGTCGCCCCTCAGCGAGAGGTTGGACGCGGCGCGCAGCGTCACGTTGGTGCTGCCCATGACGGTGAAGTCGCCGTCGCTCCGCACGAAGGTTGCGCCTCGGCTCGTAACGTTGATCGCGGAATCCGAGAAGTCGATCTTGGCGCCGTTCAGCGCCGAGATCACGACACCCGTGTCCGTGACCTTGATCGAGTACTTCCCGTTCGGGCTCGTGAACGTCCCGGAGAACGGCGTTCCGTCCGCTCCCTTCTGCCCGTTCGCGCCGCTACAGACGTAGGCGGGCGGGCCTGTGGCGCCCGTGATCGCCGCGCCTCCGGCGGGGCAGTTCAGGTCGCCGGGTGGCAGCTGCTGCACGGTCGGGCTGACGCCGTTGGTGCCGTTGGTGCCGTTCGTGCCGTTGGTGCCGTTCGTCCCGGCCGGCCCCTGCGCGCCCGGGCTGCCCGGATCGCCTTTCTGTCCCTTCTGGTTGAACGTGATCTCGGTCTCGTTCGATGCACGGCACTGCTCGGTCGCCGGGTCGATGATCCGGAGCGTGCCGTGCGTGTTCAGCATGCAGGCGTGGTACACGCCGGTGCCCGCGTCGGGAATCGCGGCATACGTGATCCCGGCCGCGAGCGCGAAGAAACCGACCGTGGCAAGCGCCAGGCGCCTGCCGCGAAGGCCGAAGGTGTGTCTCATGTCCCTCTCCCCTGTCGCCGGGCGGACGAAGCGCCCGCCGCAGACAGACCTTGACACCGAAGTGAAGGTCGATCAATGGGCGCGGCGCGCGAGCTCGTCCTCGACCTCGCTCACGTCGACCCCCGCAACGGCGAGAAGAACGTAGAGATGGAAGAGCACGTCCGCCGCCTCGGAGACGAGCCGCCCGTCGTTCGCCGTCGCGGCAATCGCGGCCTCCACGGCCTCTTCACCGAGCTTCTGGGCGGCGCGCTCGACGCCGGCGTCGGCGAGCGACGCCACGTAGGACCCTTCGGGACGGTCGCGGACGCGCTCGACGACTGTCCGCCAGAGAGAAGGTGC
>JANMQZ010000043.1:0-17600 GCA_031370755.1 Actinomycetes bacterium | reverse complement strand
CTTGAAGCCGCTCGTCGACACGCTGCTCGCAACCGTGCACGCGCCTTCGTACGACCCCAGCCACCCGCTGCAGGCGCTCGTCACGAACCTCGATGCGTCGCCCTACGTCGGCCGCCTCGCGCTCTGCCGGATCATGAACGGGACCATCAAGAAGGGCCAGCAGGTCGCGTGGTGCCGCTCCAACGGGCAGATCGAGAACGCGCGCCTCACCGAGCTCTTCGTCACCGAGGCGCTCGACCGCGTCCCAGCCGACGAAGCGGGACCGGGGGACATCATCGCGATCGCCGGCCTCCCCGACGTGACGATCGGCGAGACAATCGCCGACCCCGACGACCCGCGCCCGCTGCCGGTGACACAGGTCGACGAGCCGTCGCTCTCGATCACGATCGGCATCAACACCTCGCCACTCGCCGGCCAGGAGGGCACGAAGCTCACCGCGTCGCAGGTCAAGCAGCGGCTCGAGCAGGAGCTCATCGGCAACGTCTCGCTCCGCGTCAACCCGACGGAGCGGCCGGAGACCTGGGAGGTGCAGGGCCGCGGCGAGCTCCAGCTCGCGGTTCTCGTCGAGCTGATGCGCCGCGAAGGCTTCGAGCTCACGGTCGGCAAGCCGGAGGTGCTCACCCGCGAGATCGACGGCACGACGTACGAGCCGGTCGAGCGCGTCGCGATCGACGCGCCCGAGGACTACATCGGCGTCGTCACGCAACTGCTCGCGCTCCGCAAGGGCCGCCTGCAGCAGATGGTCAACCACGGCACCGGCTGGGCGCGCATGGAGTACCTCGTCCCCGCGCGCGGCCTGATCGGCTTCCGCACCGAGTTCCTGACCGAGACGCGCGGCACCGGCATCCTCCACCACGTCTTCGAAGGCTGGGAGCCGTGGCACGGCGAGCTCCGCACCCGGCCGACGGGCAGCCTCGTCGCCGACCGGCGCGGGCCCGCAACCGGGTTCGCGATCCTGAACCTCCAGGAGCGCGGCTCGCTCTTCATCGCGCCGGGCATCGAGCTCTACGAGGGGATGATCGTCGGCGAGAACGCGCGCGCCGACGACCTCGACGTCAACGCGACGAAGGAAAAGAAGCTGACGAATATGCGCGCAGCGAGCTCCGACGAGACCGTGCGCCTCATCCCGCCGCGGCCGCTGTCCCTCGAGCAGTCGCTCGAGCTGATCCGCGAGGACGAGTGCGTCGAGGTGACGCCGAAGAGCATCCGCCTGCGCAAGGTCGAGCTGAGCGCGCAGAAGCGACAGACCGCAACGTCGCGCGCGAAGCGCGACGCCGCCTCAGTCGGCTAGACCCGCCTCGCGCAGCTCCGCGAGCGCCTGCTCCGTCTTCTCGAGCTCGAGGCCCATCCCCTGTAGGACGCGTTCCGTCTTCGCGAACTGGATCTCGCGATAGTCGACGACCTGCATGTGGTTCCCCCACGGGTCGCGGAACGAGCAGTTCGGCGCGCGTGTCAGCTCGACGCCCGCAGCTTCGAGCGCGGCGCGCACCGCAGCCTTGTCGTCGACCACGAGCCCGAGGTGCCGCTCGCGGTCGACGTGCGGCGTCGCGTCGCGCGCGAGCGCGATGAACTGGTCGCCCATGTCGATGAACGCCATCTGCGAGCCGATGCGCCCGCGCAGCTCGAGCTCGAAGAACTGCCCGTACCACGCGAGCGCCTCCTCGATGTTCCCGACCTCGAGCGCGACGTGGTTGATGCCGACGAGCCGAGCCACCCCGAGACGGTAGCCGGGGCTGGAACTCCAGCGCGAACCGCGGTGTAGTAAGGGCGTGGAGGGCCGTCCACAGAACGAGCGGGAGCTCGCGCTGCGCGCCCAGCGTGGAGACGCGCGCGCGTACGAGGAGCTCGTGCGTCCGCACCAGGAGATCGCATTCCGAGTGGCCTACGTCATCACCCGAAACGCAGCCGACGCCGAGGACGCGACCCAGGACGGGCTCGTCAAGGCGTGGCGTGCGCTCGGCCGCTTTCGTGCCGGCGAGCCGATGCGCCCCTGGCTCCTGCAGATCGTCGCGAACGAGGCGCGCAACCGGCGCCGCTCCGCCGGCAGGCGCGAGCACCTCGCGCTCAGGGTGCTGGCCGATAGCGCTTCCTCGGGGGAGGCGGCCCCCTCCCCCGAGGATGCGACACTCGACGCGGACGAGCGCGCACGCCTGCTCGCCGCGCTCGAGCAGCTGCCCGACGAGGCGCGCGAAGTCCTCGCGTGCCGCTACCTGCTCCAGCTCTCCGAGGAGGAGACCGCCGCGGCGCTCGACGTCGCGCGCGGCACCGTCAAATCGCGCTCCGCGCGGGCGCTCGACCGACTGAGGGAGACGTACGGATGAATCTCGAGACCGAGCTCCGCACGCTCCCGATCGACTGGCCGGAGACGCCGCGTCTCGAGCTCGCGCTCGCGCAGCGCCGCCGCCGCCGCTGGCCGCTCGCCGTCGCGATCGTCGTCGCAGCGGTTGCGGCCGCGCTCGCGGTGCCGGAGTCGCGCGGCGCGATTCTCCGTTTCTTCCATCTCGGCGGTGTGACGATCCAGGTCGTCGACACCCTGCCGCCGGCCGACGAGCGGCCGCTCACCGCCGGGCTCGGCCCGATCATCCCGACCGCCTCCGCGAAGCGTGTCATCCACGCGCTGCTCCTGCCGCCGGTCGACCCGCCTCCGCCGCTCCACTACACGCCGGGCAACGTCGTATCGGTGGTCTTCGAGCACAAGGGGCACCCGGTCCTCCTGAGCGAGTTCCCGGGCGGCGGCGGCGTTTACCTGAAGAAGCTCGCCTCGGGCGGCTCGCACATCGACGGTGCCTCCGTGGCGGGCGCCGGGCCGGGGCTCTTCGTCTCCGGGCCCCGCCACGTCGCCTTCTTCGCCGGCCAGTCGCCCCGACTCGCCGGAAACGTCCTGCTCTGGGAGGCCGACGGGGTGACCTATCGCCTCGAAGGGCCGAATCTCAGCAAAGAGGAGGCGATTTCTCTCGCGCAGTCACTCCGAAGGGGGTGAACCGAACGACCCCGTTTCCCGAAGTAGAAGGTGCAAGTAAGGTGGGAATGCGGATGACTGCGACCGAAGAAATCGTCGAGACCGAGCTGGAGCGCGTGGAACGCTGGCGCGCCGGAGAGCTCATGCGGGCCGGGTACGACCCGGACGGTGCAACTGCGCTCGCGTCGCGGCTCGACATCGACCTGCACACCGCCACCGACCTGCTCGAGAGCGGCTGCCCCGCCGACCTCGCCCTGCAGATCCTGCTCTAGGGTTAAATGGCGCCGGTGAGCGCCCTCCTCGCAGCGATCCCGTCGCCGCCGACCGGCGTCTACCACGTCGGGCCGCTGACGATCCACATGTACGGCGTGATGCTGCTGCTCGCGATCGCGGGCGCGCTCTGGCTGACCGGCGTCCGCTGGGTGCGCTTCGGCGGGGACTGGGATCTCGTCTACCGCGTCACGATCTGGGGCGTCATCGGCGGGATCATCGGCGCGCGCCTCTACCACGTGATCACGAGCTGGAACGAGACGAGCCACGAGGGCTGGTACTGGCCGCTCGCTGTCTGGAAGGGCGGCCTCGGCGTCTGGGGCGGGATCCTCTTCGGCGTCCTCGTCGGCGCGTTCATCGTCCGGCGCTCCGGCGCGAGCGTCCGCCTCTTCATGGACGCCGTCGCGCCCGGCCTGCTGCTCGCCCAGGCGATCGGGCGCTGGGGCACCTGGTGGAACCAGGAGCTCTACGGCAAGAAGACAACGCTGCCTTGGGGGCTCAAGATCGATGCTCATCCGGGCGAGCTCTTCCACCCGACGTTCCTCTACGAGTTCATCTGGAACATCGTCGGCGTCGCCGTCCTGCTCTGGGTCGATCGCCGCTTCACGCTCAAGCGGCCCGCGCTCTTCTCGCTCTACGTCGCCTGGTATACCGCCTTCCGCACCTTCGAGGAGACGCTGCGGATCGACCCGTCGAACCATTTCCTCGGTCAGCGGATCAACTTCTGGGTCTCGCTTGCGTGCTTCGTCGCGAGCGTCGCGTTCTTCGTCTGGTGGCAGTTCCTGCGCAAGCCCTCGGCCGCCAAGCCGCCGAAGGCGAAGCCCCGCAAGGAGCGCGAGATCCCGAAGGGCCCGACGATGACCGTCCCGCGTGGCCGCGTCCGGTAGCGCGGCTACGGTTGGATCCGTGATCGTCCGGGAGCTCGAGCTCGACCTCGACGCGTTCGAAGGGCCGTTCGACCTGCTGCTGACGCTCGTCCTGAAGGACGAGCTGGATCTGCGCGAGGTCGACGTGGCGGGGATCGTCCTCGCCTTCGTCGAGCACCTCTTCGAGCGTGACGAGCTCGACCTCGAGGCCTGCGGCGAGTTCCTCGTCCTCATCTCCGCGCTCCTCGAGCTGAAGGCCCGCGGGCTCTTCCCCGAGGAGGCCGCCGAGCTCGCCGAGCTCGAGCCGGAGGCGGCCGCCGAGGAGCTTGCGCGGCGCCTCGCCGAGTACCGGCGGATGAAGGACGCGGCCGGCTGGCTCCGCGAGCGGCTCGAAAGCGAGGGTGACCGCTTCTTCCGGCTCGGCCCGGCGCCGCTCGCCCCGAGGGTCGAGGTGCCGCTTGCGCCGCAGCAGCCCGAGAAGCTCGCCGAGGTGATCCGGCTCCTCGCGAAGGATCCGCCGCAGGTCTCCCTCGCCCACATGGCGCTTCGCTTCCCGCCGGTGACACAGTTCCTCGATCGCTTCCGCGCGGTGCTGCGGCGCCGCGCCCGCTTCGACTTCGACCAGGAGGTGGGCGACCTCTCGCGCATCGAGCAGGCCGTCGCCTTCCTCGCGCTTCTCGATCTTCGCCGCTCCGGCGAGATCACGATCGAACAGTCCGCTCCGTTCGCGCCGATCAGGATTGCGCGAGCCGGGGAGGAGAACGAGAATCCAGATGAAAGGACTTCTGCGTGGACGCTCCGCTCCGCCTGATCGCATCGAACCCGCTCGACCAGCTCGCCCGCACCCTCGAGGCGCTGCTCGTCGTCGCCTCCGCACCGCTCTCGGTGGCGGATCTCGCCGAGGCCGCGGACGACGATGCCGAGCGCATCGAGGCGGCGCTCGGGCTCGTGCGCGAGCGCTACGCCGAAGGGCGCAGCGGCATCGTGTTGGAGCACGTCGCCGGCGGCTGGGCGTTCCGCTCGGCCCGCGAAGCGGCGGCCGCGTGCGCGCGCCTCTTCGAGAAGCCGGCCCAGCGGAATCTCTCGCAGGCGGCGCTCGAGACGCTCGCGATCGTCGCGTACCTCGGCCCGTGCTCGCGGCCCGACATCGCTCGCATCCGAGGCGTCTCGGCCGACTCCGCGGTGGCGAACCTCGTCGAGCGCGGTCTCATCACCGAAGCCGGCCGCGACGACGAAGCGGGCGGCGCGATCCGCTATCGCACGACGCCGCTCTTCGAGCGCGTCTTCGGCCTCGAGAGCCTCTCGCAGCTGCCGCGGCTCGACGACGTCGGCGCCAGCACCGAGCAGATCCGCGAACGGCTGCACGAAGTCGCAGAGAAGCGCACCGCGTAGGAGCGCATCGGTCAGCAACCTGCTTTCAAGCAGGTTGCAGTCGTCCCAACGACTGCAACCAGGCTAAAGCCTGGTTGCGAGAAACCGTCCCGCCAACACGAAGAGCCCCGTGAACGCCAGCGCGACGCCCCAGAAGTCGACCGCGAGATGGCCGACGATCGCGGCGCGCACGAGCACGCCAAGCGAGACGCCGACGAGCCACGTCGCAGCGAGCCGCCACCACGCGAAGCGCGCGTAGAGCCGCAGCGCGACGGCAACCGCGAACCAGCCGCCGACGATGCAGAGCACGTCGCGCACGAGTGCGGTCGCGGATGCATCGTGCGTCAGGACGCCGATCGCGACGAACGCGAGCAGCGCGACGGCATCGACGATCGCCGTCTTCAGAGCCGCCGGATGATCTCTTCGGCCTCGTCGCGCGTGAACGCGCGCAAGGTCTCGGTCTCCTCGGCGCCGTGGCGGCCGAGCTTCGTGATGATCTCGAGCGCCGTCTCGTCGTCGGGCGCCTCGAAGACCTCGACGACGTCGTACTGTCCGAGCGTCACCCAGACGCCGACGAGCTTTCCGCCTGCCTCTTCGATCGTCCGCTCGCCCTCCTCGACCCGGTCGCGCCACGCCGGCAGGCCCATGCGACCCGTCGACGTCCAGCGCATGAGCGAGACGTAATGCGGCACTGGCCCTATCTTCTCTTATCCATGCGCCTGAACGCGTATCTCGCCCGAGCCGGCATCGCCTCGCGCCGCAAGGCCGACGACCTGATCAAGGCCGGCCGCGTCCGCGTCAACGGTAAGCCGGGCCAGCTCAACACGTTCGTCGAGAAGACCGACCGCGTGGAGGTCGACGGCCTCGAGGTCGCGCCCCAGCGCCTCGCACACCTGCTGCTCCACAAGCCCGTCGGGCACGTCACGACCGCGAGCGACCCGCAGGGGCGGCGCACCGTGGTCGACATCGTCCCGAGCGATCCGCGCGTCGTCCCTGTCGGGCGCCTCGACGTCGATACGACCGGCGCCCTGCTCCTCACGAACGACGGACCGCTCGCGCACACGCTCGCGCACCCGCGCTACGGCGTCGAGAAGACCTACGTCGCAACCGTCGACGGCGACCTCGACGAGCGCGACCTCGCCCGGCTCGTGGAGGGCGTCGAGCTCGAGGACGGCCCGACCGCACCCGCCGCGGTGCGCCGCCTCGCGCCCGGCCGGATCGAGCTGACGATCCACGAGGGCCGGAACCGGCAGGTGCGGCGGATGTTCGAGGCGGTCGGCCACCCGGTCATCCGCCTGCACCGGAGCGTCTACGCGGGCCTCACGGTGGACGGCCTCGCGCCCGGCGCGTGGCGCGCCCTCACGGCCAAGGAGGTGAAGGCACTTCGCAAGAAGTGACGGCTCTGACCCGTTCCGGCGTACGCTTGCGCCGCGGATGCGGTGGCTCCTGACAGCCCTTGCCGTCACGCTTGCCACCGTCGCCGCGGCGAGCGCACACGGCCCCGAGGACGGCGGAACCGGCTACGTCTCGACCGTTTCCGGTCTTCGGCCGAATGTCGTGGGCGTCTTCGTGACGGTCCTCGGGGGCGACGACAGGCTTCAGTTGACGAACTACAGCGGTGCGCTCGTCGAGGTGCTCGCGGATATCGGTCTCCTCCGGCCGCGCTGGCTGACCATCGCGCCCGGGCGCTCCCGTGCCTGGCACGAGCACAGGATCCATTGGGAGGGCGAGCAACCGCCGCCGGCCGTGCAGCGCGACCCGGCGCACGACCATCGCATCGTCTCGTGGCGGGTTCCCGCGCGTGCCGATGGCAAGCCGTTTGTGATCAAGGGTTTCCTCGGCTACCGGCCCGGCGTGAGCGCCCACCGGGCCTCGCGCCCGCCGGCATGGGGTATCGCGCTGCTGGCGACCGGCCTAGCCGTCGCCGCAGCCGCCGCGGGACTGGGAGCCCGCCGCGTGCGGCGGCGGGCTCCCTAGGCTCCGCTCGGTTAGGGCGACCCGACCGGGCAGTCCGGCGCGGTGCCGGGATGCGGGTCGGTGCAGTGGATCCGGTGCTGGATCGCCGGGCTGACGACGCCGCCCGGTGCCACGGCGAGGTAGTCCGCGAGATCCTGGTCGAGGATGTCCTGCGTCGTGATGCGGCTCCGGAAGTTCGGGTAGCCGTCACCGCCGCCGGCCGTGAAGTCGTTCGTGGCCAGCATGTACGACACACCCGCGGTGAGGTTGACCGGGGCGCCGGTGCAACTGCCGTCCGCCGCCTGGCGGACGACGCCGGTGACGCGGTTGCCCGTACCGGAGATCATGATCCCGTTCGCTGCGAACGAGGCGGGCGTCCCTTCGATGTTGAACGTGAGACAGAGCCCCGACACCTGGCCGAAGCGACCGTTGCCATTGGCAGGCAACGACGACACCGCGGTCTCGAGGTAGTCCTTGAGCTCGGCGCCGTTGATCGTCAGCGTCGCGGCGACGTTCCCGAACGGAAGCACGCCCAGCGTCTGGCCGCGAGTGATCGGGTAGCGGCCCGCAGCGTCGGGGACCGGGTAGAGGCTCGCCGGACAGAAGTCCGACGCGTTGTCGGTCACCGGGCACGTCAGGTCGGCACGTAGCCCGCCCGAGTTCGTCAGTGCGAAGTCGGTGCCGTACTGCTGCCGGAGCGCGTCCGTGACGAGATCGCCGATCAGCGACTCGCAGGAACGGCCGGCGGACTGGCCGCAGGCGTCGGCCCGCGGGATGACGACCGTGGAGCGGCCGACGACGGTGTTGAACACCGGCGCGAGCTGCGCGTTCAGTCCGTCGATCTTCGTCTGGATCGCTGCGTCCGGCGTCAGCCCGATGTCCCAGGGCTTGTGCCAGTCGGCCGTCTTGTAGACGACGCCCTGCTTGCCGGGGCCGATCACGAGCCGGATCCGCGTGAAGCGGATGCCCTTGCTGCGGTTCTCGGTCGTGAGGACGCCGTTCGGACGCGTCGACAGCACCTGGAAGTCGGTGTGGTCGCCCACGACCGCGTCGACGTTCGACACGTGATCCGCGAGGTCGATGAGCGGCCCGGTCGGGGCGGTCAGCGTTCCCGCGGTCGCGCCGTAGTGGCCCATCGCGACGATCGCATCCGTCGCGTGGGCGAGTCTCGCCGCCTCGGCGTTCACCGTGTCGATCGGGTTCGGCAGCGGCACCACGAACGGGTCGAACGCCCCCGGCCTCGTCAACGCGGTTGCGTCCTCGTTCGTGAAGCCGACGAACGCGATCTTGATGCCGTGAGAGAACTCGAACACGTGCGACTTCGACCACTCCGGCGGCGTATTCCCGGCGGCGTCGAGAATGTTCGACGAGACGAACGGGTAATCCGCCAGTGGGATCAGCGTCGTACGGAGGTAGTCGGCTCCGCGGTCGAAGTTGTGGTTGCCGAGTCCGTCGATGTCGATGCCCATCAGGTTCATGACGTCGATCGTCGGCGTGTCGCCGAATGCGCTCGAGATCGGGGGCGTCGCGCCCACGGAGTCGCCGGCTGCCATCTCGATCACGGCCGGATGGCCGTCCTTGCTCGAGAGTGCGGCCTCGGCCTCGTACGTCTCGAACCACTTCTTCAGGAAGGCCGAGCCGCCGATGCCGAAGGTCGGTCCGAGCGTGTCGGACGCCTCAGCGAGCGGGGTCAGCTGCCCGTGGTAGTCGCTGATGTCGAGGATCGTCACCTCGGTGAGATCCTCGGCACCCTTGACGAGGTCGTAGAGGATCCGGCCGCGGGCGTTCTGCGGCCCCGGGATGTTCATCAGGAACGAGAGCGTCGACGCGATGTCGATTGCACGGAGCCCCTTGACGTTGTCCTTCTGTTTGATCCCCGGTCCGCCAAGCACGAACGTCGCGTGCATGTTCACGTTGTTCGCGAGATCGACGAGGTCCGGCGCGAAGCCGTGCTGCCCGAAGAAGTGCGACAGCGCGATCACCTGGCCGTTCGTGCCCGCATCCGCCTGGTACGGCGGGCGCAAGATCACGGCGAGGTCGCCGCTGCGGTTCGGCTGCAGCGAGTCCGAGCCGTCGACGTTGCGGAGGTCTTCCTTGTTCAGCACCTGCGAGACGGCGTGCTGGCTCGCGGTGTTGAGACCCATGAATGCGTCCCGCACGGCTGTGCGCACCTCGTCATACGTGGGGAACGTCGGGTTCGCGGTGCTCTTCAGCCGCGCCGGGTTGACGTACACCTGAATCGTGCCGCCGGCCCAGCACGCCTTCGCGATGTCGGTCGTGGCCGCCCCGCAATTGGCGGCGTTGGCGTTGCTCGCGTGCAGAGAGACGCCGCCGACCGTTGCAGCGTTCAGCACGGCGTTCGCATTCACCGCGTACCACTGCGGCGCGAAGCCGTGGTCTGATCCGGCGAAGGTCGTCGGGTTTCCGCCCATGAGCTTCCGGGTGATGCCGAGCTTCTCGTCGGCGTCCGCGTAGGCGCTGCGGATGTACCCCTCGCGGGTCCCGACGCGACCGGCGGTTCCCCGGCCCGTGCACGTGACGTCGTCGAATTTCGGGCTGACGTCATAGCAGGGGTTCGGGTTGCCGTCGATGTCCGTCGGGCTGACGAGGCCCATGAACTGGTGCGAGACCTCGTCCGTGAACGGATAGCCCACCATCGCGAAGTCGGTGTCGGGCTGCAACGACCCGAGGATGTAGTTGATCACCTGCAGGCTGTACGCCCGCTCGAGGTCGCGGCCCTGCTGGATGTAGGTGTCCTCGTCGACGACGCCGCCCTCTTCCGGAGCGAAGTCCGCCGCTGCCCAGGGCAGGAGGTTGTTCGCGATGTACGCCTCAAGGGGGTCCTCGCCCAGGAGGTGCGGCAGCGCGTTGCAGGCCGTCGTGCGGCACGTCGCGGCCGCACGAGCGAGCGAAGTCGCGTAGAGCTTGAACTGGCTCAGGTCAGGTGAGAGCGCGATCAGCTTCACGTAATGGCCGACCGTCTGGCCCGCGCGTGTCCCGATCAGCCCGTTTGCGCCCATCAGCCTGATCGGCTTGAAGTCGCCGATGGCGAGGTCGGCCGATGGGCTCGCGCCCGTCTTGCCGACCGGGCTCACGACCGCATGGTCGTACTTGACGCCGCCACCCGTGACGCTGTCGTAGAAGTAGACGTTGTAGGTTCGGGACGGGTTCTGAGCCGCGAAGCTCGACGGAATCGACCATGTCGATTCTTTCGGCGGCGCCGCCGGATCGCCGGCGGGTACGCCGGTCCAGCCCGATGCCGGCACGACCGCGCCGACCTGATAGTTCGTTCCGAAGGCGGCCGCGCCGGCCTGCTCCGTGGCGTTCGCGGCGCCGACCAGCACGCCTCGGTTCGCGTAGAAGCTCGCGAAGTCGACGGTCGGGCCGTTGATGGCCGCAGGAATGCCGCCGACCCAGTCGATCATCGCGACCTTCTTACCGGCCCGTTCGGCCGCGTTCGCGATCGTGTCCGCCTGGAGCACGCCCGCGCCGGAGAACGACGTTCTGTTCGAGAACGTGTCGCCGCCGCGGAAAAAGGTGTTGTTCGTCGAACCGTGCTCGCTCGGGTACGTCCCGGTCGCCATCGTGTACCAGCCGACGCCGGTGTTCGGCGGGAAGGCCTGAACCATGCCGTTGTCGCCGGACACGCCGTCCTTCATGAGCGACTTGTACGTCGGCATGACGCCCGCCGCCACGTACTTCTGCATCAGATCGGGACGCATCCCGTCTGAGGCGAACATGACGACGCGGTCGACGGGCCAATCCTTCTTGGCACCGGCCGACCCGGTTCCGATCATCAGGACTACCGCAAGAACTGCAGCAGTCAGAAGCGCCGAACCAATTCGGCGTGTGCGTGCTTTCATCGAAATTGCTCCTCTCCCCTCGATACCTAGCGAGAAGGAACCTACACCCGATGCGGCCGCGGGGCTAGAGGCCGCGCGGCCGGACGGCGCCGAAGAAGCGGCCGGCCTCGGGCTTCGCGAAGCCCATCCGCTCGTACGTCAGCTCGAGCGTCGGCTGCGAGGCGTTCCGTGCCTTCTCCGCGCCGACCGCGAGCAGCCGCTGCAGCTCGCGCTCGTCGGAGGGGAGCGCCGCGAAGCGCTCCTGGATCGGCGCGAGGAGCTCGACGACGGACTCGCCGACCGCCTCCTTCAGATCGCCGTAGCCCGAGCCGTTGAACCGCCCTTCGAGCGCGTCGATCTGCTCGCCGGTGGCGACGCTCATGATCTCGAGCAGGTTCGAGACGCCCGGCTTCGCCTTCGGGTCGTAGCGGATCTCGCGCTCGGAGTCGGTCACCGCCGTCTTGAACTTCTTCCGGATCGCATCGGGCGAGTCGGCGATGTACACCGCGCCCTGCTCCGAGGACGACGAGGTCGACATCTTGTTCGTCGGCTCCTGAAGATCCATGATCCGCCCCCCGATCTCGGGGAACTGCCCTTCGGGGACGCGGAACGTCTCGCCGAAGCGGTAGTTGAAGCGCTCCGCGACGTCGCGGGCGAGCTCGAGGTGCTGCCGCTGGTCGTCGCCGATCGGCACGAGGTCGGTCTGGTAGAGCAGGATGTCGCCCGCCATCAGCACGGGGTACGTGAAGAGGCCGGAGGAGACGAACTCCTTGCTCTCCGCCTTCTCCTTGAACTGCGTCATGCGGCCCAACTGGCCGTAGCTCGTGACAGCCGAGAGGAGCCAGGCCGCCTCGGCGTGCGCCGTCACGTGCGACTGGCAGAAGATCGTCGAGCGCTCGGCGTCGAGGCCCGTGGCGAAGAGAATCGCGGCGAGATCGAGGGTCGACGTGCGGAGCTCGGCCGGGTCGTACTCGTTCGTGATCGAGTGCAGGTCGACGATGCAGAAGAACGCGTCGCCGACCTCCTGGGTCTGGACGTACTGGCGGAAGCCGCCGCTGTAGTTGCCGAGCGTCTTCCGGCCCGTGGGCTGGATGCCGGAGAAGACCCGGAGCTTGGTCGTGCGTTCTGTGGCGGTCGCGGCCATGGGCACCTGATTCTGCCTAAGCTTGGACAATGTCCGTGACCGGCGCACCCGAGCTGCTGATCGTCATGGGCGCGGCGGCGACACCCGAGGAGGTCGACCACGTCGTCGCCCGCCTCGAGGAGGCCGGCTGCGCCGCGCTCGTCACCCCGGGCCGCGAGGCGACCGTGATCGGCGCGATCGGCGAGCGCGAGCTCCTGGCTGCCCTGCCGCTCGAGGGCTACGCAGGCGTCGAGCAGGTACTGCCGATCCTGAAGCCCTACAAGCTCGTCTCGCGCGAGCTCTCGCCCGACCCGACCGTGATCGAGGTGCGCGGCCGCCGTATCGGCGACGGCTACTTCGGCTTCATCGCCGGGCCGTGCACGGTCGAGACCCGCGAGCAGACGCTCGAGACCGCGCGCTGCGTGGCCGCCGAAGGGGTGACGATGCTGCGTGGCGGCGCGTTCAAGCCGCGCACGTCGCCCTACGCGTTCCAGGGCCTCGGCGACCTCGCGCTCGAGATCCTCGTCGAGGCTCGCGAGGAGACCGGCCTGCCGCTCGTGACCGAGCTGATGGATCCGCGCCACGTCGAGGCTGTCGTCGAGGTCGCCGACGTGATCCAGATCGGCGCGCGGAACATGTCGAACTTCTCGCTGCTCTCCGAGGTCGGACGCGCGCCGAAGCCCGTTCTCTTGAAGCGCGGGCTCTCCTCGACCGTCGAAGACCTGCTGATGGCGGCCGAGTACATCGTCAAGGAGGGCAACTCGCAGGTGATCCTCTGCGAGCGCGGGATCAAGACCTTCGAGACGTCGACCCGGTTCACGCTCGACATCAGCGCCATCCCGGTGCTGAAGATGGAGACGCATCTGCCGGTGATCGTCGACCCGTCGCATCCGGCGGGGCGTCGCGACCTCGTGCTGCCGCTCGCGCGTGCGGCCGTCGCCGCGGGCGCCGACGGGATCATCGTCGAGGTGCACCCCCGGCCCGAAGAGGCGCTGTGCGACGCCGCGCAGCAGATCCCGACGTCCGACTTCCCGGGCTTCGCGGCTGAGATCCGTGCGCTCGCGTCCCTCATGGGCCGCACCATCGGCTAGTGCGGATCGAGCCCGCGGTCCAGCTCACCGGGCACGTCGCCGTGCCCGGGGACAAGTCGATCTCGCACCGGGCCGTCCTGCTTGGCGCAATCGGCGAGGGGGAGACGCGCATCACCGGCTTCGGCCGCTCCGCCGACACCGAGGCGACCGTCAACGCGATGCGCACGCTCGGCGTGGACGTCGAGGACGTCGCGCACGACGAGCTCGTCGTCGGTGGCGTCGGCCTGCGCGGCCTCGGCGGCGGCGCCGTCGACTGCGCGAACGCCGGCACGCTGATGCGGCTGCTCGCGGGCATCCTCGTCGGGCAGTCCAACGTCACGACACTGATGGGAGACGAGTCGCTCTCGCAACGGCCGATGGAGCGCATCGCAGAGCCGCTGCGGCTGCTCGGCGGCAGCATCGCAACGACGAACGGCCACGCTCCGCTCACGATCGAGGGCTCGCAGTCGCTGAAGGGAATCACGTACGAGTTGCCCGTCGCGAGCGCGCAGGTGAAGTCGGCCGTGCTCCTTGCGGGCCTGTACGCAATGGGCCAGACGACGGTCGTCGAGCCGACGCCCACGCGCGACCACACCGAGCTGATGCTCGAGAGCGCAGGCATCGCCGTGCGGCGCGGGCCGACCTCGATCACCGTGCAGCAGGCGTCGGCGCTCCGGCTCGGCGAGGTCGCTGTGCCGGGCGACTTCTCGTCGGCTGCGCCGCTCCTCGCGGCGGCGGCGCTCGTGCCCGGCAGCGATCTCACCGTCCACGACGTCGGGCTCAACCCGCGCCGCACGGGCTTCCTCGACGTACTGGAGCGGATGGGTGCACACCTCGCCGTCTTCAACCGGCACCGCTCGGGCCGCGAGCAGGTCGGCGACGTGCAGATCCAGTACTCGGAGCTGAACGCGGTCGAGGTGAAGGCCGAGGAGGTCCCGAGCCTCGTCGACGAGCTGCCGCTCGTCGCGCTCCTCGCCTCGCACGCGCGCGGCAAGAGCATCGTCCGCGGCGCGGGCGAGCTCCGCGTGAAGGAGAGCGACCGCATCGAGGCCGTGACCGACCCGCTGCGCGCGTTCGACGCCCACATCCGCTCGCGCGACGACGGCTGGACGATCAACGGGGTCCCGACCCGCCTCAAGGGCGGGCGGATCGATGCCCGCGGCGACCACCGGATCGCGATGCTCGGCGCTGTCGCGGGCCTCGCGTCCAGGGAAGGGGTGGAGATTCAGGGCGCCGACAGCGTCGCAGTAAGCTTTCCCGGGTTTTTCGAGCTGATCGAATCTCTGGTGAGGCGATGATCGTTGCGATCGACGGGCCGGCCGGCGCCGGCAAGAGCACTGTGGCACGCGCGCTCGCGGAGCGGCTCGGCTTCCGCTACCTCGACACCGGCGCGATGTACCGCGCGCTGACGTGGCTCGCGATCCAGCAGGGCATTCCGCTCGGCGAGCCCGAGTTGCTCGCCGATCTGGCGCGGAAAGAGCCGGTCACCTTCGACGAGAACGGCCGCGTGCGGATCGCAGGCACCGATGTCACGTCGTCGATCCGCGACACGCGCATCGACCGGATGGTTCCAGTCGTCGCGCGGCACACGCCGGTGCGCGAGGTGATGCGCGAGCGCCAGCGGCAGCTCGGCCAGGAGGGCAACGTCGTCATCGAGGGCCGCGACATCGGCACCGTCGTCGCGCCGCAGGCCGAGGTCAAGGTGTATCTCGTCGCCGACACGGAGGAGCGCGCAAAGCGGCGCATGACCGACCGTCCCGGCATCGGCCGCGATGCGCTCGCAACCGATCTGAAGGTGCGTGACAAGAGCGACGCCGCCCGCATGCAGCCCGCCGAGGACGCGCAGAAGATCGACACGACGAATCTCCGTGTCGAGGACGTCGTCGAGAAGATCGAGGCGTTGGTCCGCGCGCGCACGCCGGCGTGAATCGCGTCGCGTTTCTCTGGCCCTTCGGGCGCTACACGTTCGGCTGGCTCGGCGCGGGCTCGGCGCGCGTGCGCTGGTACGGCGGCGAGCGCATCCCACGCAAGGGAGGCGTCGTGCTCGCGCTCAATCACTTCTCGTGGATCGACATCCCCTGCTTCGGTGTCGCGTGCCCACGCAACACGTACTTCGTCGCGAAGGTGGAGGCGCACCGGATCCCCGGGCTCGGCCAGTTCATCCGCACATTCGGTGCCATCTCCGTCCGGCGCGGCGAGTCGGATCGCGAGGCCGTGCGGCGCATGCGCGAGGTCGTGCGCGAGGGGAACGTGCTCGGCCTCTTCGTCGAGGGGACCCGGCAGCACTCCGGCGTTCCGGGCGAGGCGCAGCCGGGCGCGGCGATGGTCGCGATCCAGGAGGGCGTGCCCGTCGTCTGCGGTGCGATCCACGGCACGCAGAGCTACAAGGTCGGGAACTTTGCACCGGCGACGATCGCCTGGGGCGAGCCGATCCGCTTCGACGATCTCCCGCGTGGCGCCAAGGGGTATCGCGCGGCCTCGAAGGAGATCGAGGCGGAGATCGAGCGCCTCTGGGGCTGGGCCCGCGACATCCACGAGGCCGGCCGCCCGCGCAACGCGACGCCGCCGAGGGCGCCCGAGCACCTGCGGGCACCCGTCACGCTGCCGTAGCGATGCAAGCCGCCGTCCGACCGGACGAGTCCGCGCTGCTCGCCGCGCTTCGTGCCGGCGACGAGCGTGCGTTCATGGACCTCGTCGAGCTGCACACACCAGGCATGCGGCGTTTCGCTCTCACCTTCGTGCACTCGCCGTCGGTAGCCGACGAGGTCGTGGGGGAGGCGTGGCTCGGAGTCCTGCGCGGGCTCGACCGCTTCGAAGGACGATCGTCACTGAAGACCTGGATCTATCGCATCGTCGCGAACGTCGCGCGGACGCGCGCCGTCCGCGAGGCGCGTAGCGTGCCCTTCTCTGCGTTCGCGACCGACGACGAGCCGTCGGTCGATCCGGAGCGGTTCCTCGCCGATGGGGCGTGGGCGTCGCCGCCGGAGCCGTGGCGTGCCGTCCTCGATGCCGAGGCTCGTGCGGTGATCGACCGGGCGATCGCGGCGCTGCCCGACCGGCAGCGGCAGGTGATCGAGCTCCGCGACGTCGAGGGCTGGGGCTCGGACGAGGTGCGTAACGTTCTCGAGCTTTCCGAGACGAACCAGCGAGTGCTCCTCCACCGTGCGCGCTCGAAGGTGCGTGCAGCCCTCGAGGCTTACCTGGGAGAAGACCGATGATCGCGTTACGCAGGAGACGGCCGCTCGTGTGCCACGAGCTCGTCGAGCTCGTGACCGACTACCTCGAGGGCAGCCTGTCGCGGCGCGACCGTGCGCGCTTCGAGGCGCACCTGGTGGGGTGCCCGCACTGCACGGTGTACCTCGAGCAGTTCCGCGAGACCCTGCGTCTCACCGGAACCTTGCGCGTAAGCGATGTGCCGCCGGAGGCAGCAGCGGCGCTGCTCGAGCAGTTCGCTGCCTGGAAGCGCGAGGACGGCTAGGCGGGGAGAACGGGGTGGGCCGTACGCTTCGCCCCGATGGCGGAGCAGGATCTCATCGGCACGGTTGCGATCGTCGGCTTCCCGAACGTCGGGAAGTCGACGCTCGTCAACCGCCTGACCGAGACGCGGCAGGCGGTGGTGCACGCGACGCCGGGCGTCACGCGTGACCGCAAGGAGCTGATCTGCGAGTGGCGTGCGAAGCGCTTCCTGCTGATCGACACCGGCGGCGTCGACATCGCCGACCAGACGCCGATCACGCGCTCGATCGCGGATCAGGCGCGCGAAGCGGTTGCGGAGGCGGACCTCGTGCTCTTCGTCGTCGACGCGCAGATCGGGATCACGCCGGGCGACGAGGAGGTCGCGCAGATCCTGCGCGAGGCGAAGAAGCCCGTGCTCGTGATCGCGAACAAGATCGACGACGTACGCCAGGAGACGCTCGCGCTCGAGCTGCACCGGCTCGGCCTCGGCGACCCGATCCCCATCTCCGGCCTCCACGGGACCGGCGCCGGCGACCTGCTCGACTCGATCATCGAGGAGCTCGAGCGGATCGCTCCCGCCGGCCGGCCGGAGCTGCCGGACGACGCGATCCGCGTAGCGATCCTCGGCCGCCCGAACGTCGGCAAGTCGAGCCTCGTCAACGCACTGCTCGGCCGCGAGCGCGTGAT
>JANMQZ010000027.1:0-6088 GCA_031370755.1 Actinomycetes bacterium | reverse complement strand
CGGCTTTCCCGGCGACGGAGACGTATCGTGCCTCGACGCCGAGCATGTGGTTGCGGAGGATCAGCAGCAGCGTCGCGACGAGCAGCAGCAGCATCGCTCCGGCGCTGACGAGCGGCGAGTCGGGGGTCGCCCCGTTCGTCCACTGCAGGTAGAGATACGTCGAGACGAACCGGATGTTGTGCGGCGTCCCCAGCAGCAGCGGGATGCCCAGCGACGCGATCGAAAGCGTGAAGATGAGCGTGCCGCTGTTCAGCAGCGCCGGCCGCAGCATCGGAATCGTCACGCTGCGCAGCACCTTGAGCGGTGCTGCGCCCGCGCTGCGCGCCGCGTCCTCGAGCGACGAGTCGGCGCGGGCGAGCGACGCCTCGCAGGTCATGTAGGCGACCGGTAGCAGGCGCGTCGCCTCGATCACCGACATGCCGGGGATCGTGTTGATGTCGAGCGTGGGAATGTGCAGGTGCGTGTGCAAGAGGCTCGACAGGTAGCCGCCCGGGCCCCAGACCACGATCCAGCCGAGCACGATTCCGAGCGACGGCAGGAGCAGCGGCAGTAGCGTCAGCCGTCCGAACACTTTCCCGCCCGGCATGTCGGTTCGGGTGACGAGGATGGCGACGGCGGCACCTGCGACGACGGCCAGTACGGTCGTCATCGCCGCGTATTCGAGGGTGTGCAGCGCCGCATGCCAGAAGGCGGCGTCCGAGAGCAGATCGCGGTACGCCGTGAGCGTGAACGCGCCGCCCGCCTCGTACAGCGGGCGGTCGCGGATCGACGCGTAGAGCAGGGGGACGAACGGCCCGAGGATGAGGCCGACGACGACGACCCACGTCAGCCACTGCAGCGTCCCTGCCGTCGGCAGCGACCGCGCGCGGCGGCGCGGAGCGGTAGCTTCGTAGGTCGTCGCCGTCATCATCTCAGCGGCCTAGCCGAAGATCCCGTGCCACTGCGCCGTGAACTTCGGGCGCGCGTTCACGAACTTCTGCGTGAAGCCGGGCAAGTAGACATTCTTCGCCCCGACCTTCGCGTACACGTCCGCGAGCGTGTTCGTGCATCCGTTCGCCGGCGTGAACCCGTTCTTGAACGCCGTAAAGCCGGCCTCGCACATCCCCTGCTGGCCCGCGTTCGAGTAGATCCAATCGACGAGCAGCTTCGCCGACGCGGGGCTCGTCCCCTTCGCCGTCACGGCGATGCCGCGCGGGACGAGGCCGGTGCCGTCCTTGACGTACGTCCAGTCGAGGATCTGGCTGTACTGCGAGTTGTTCTTGATCGTGAAGCGAGCAGTCGGAGATGTCAGGTAGGCGACGCTCGCACCACCCTGCGCGAGCAGCTGCAGCTGGGCGCCGACGCCGGACTGCGGCTTCAGCCGCTTCCCGATCGTCTGCAGGTTCTTCCACCCCGCGAGCTGCACGTAGCCGTACAGGCCCGTGTAGCCGAAGGTGTTGTCGGCCGTGTAGCCCGTGACCGACGAGTACGTCGACGGGTCGGACGCGATCTGCGCGACCGACGTCGGCACCTTGTCCTTCAGCAGGAGCTTGTTGTAGACGATGATCGCCGGGTCCGGCGACATCACGAAGATGCCCTTGAACTGCTGCGCCCACTTCGGGTACTTGTCGAGCCCAATCGGCGAGAACGACTTGTTCGCGAACCCCTTGCGAGACGCGTAGACCCAGAGGTTCGGAGCACTTGCGATCAGAAGATCAGCCGTGCGGACTCCCTGCGCGGCCTCCGACGCGTACTTCGAGAAGATCGTGTTGTCGTCGAGGTCGTACTCCGTGACCTTGATCCACGGGTACTGCTTGTTGAATGCGGCCACGAGGGCGGTGAAGTTCGCCGACGGCGGATTGCCGTAGACGACGATTCCCGACTCGTTCTTCGACTGAGCGATGAGCCCGGCCAGCGGATTCGGCTTCGCTGCGCTTGCCGAGCTCGCTGTTGTGGCGAGCACGACGGCCGCCGTGACCAAGAGAAGCGCTCGACGCACCATGGACTTCGAGAGCACTGGGACCCTCCTTCGGGTGTGGTCTCGGCCGCCACGTCGCGACCGGATGGCGCGGGATGTTGCAGCCGCCACGAGCTCGTGTCCATGGTTGCGTCCGTTGGGACGCTTTCGACCGTTCTGCGCGTTTTGTCCTTTCTGTCTATGGGACTTGTCTCTGCGGCGACTTACAATCGGCCGGTGCACGCGTGGAGGCCCCGCCTGTGGCGGAGGCTGCGCCCCCTGTCGACGCAGATCCTCCTCCTCCAGGTAGCGATCATCGTCCTGACGGTGAGCGCCGGCTTCGCGGTGTCGATCGTGCAGGCCCGGTCGAAGATCGACGACCAGGCCGGCCAGGAGTCGCTCGCGATCGCACGTTCGGTGGCCGCGGTGCCGGCAATCCGCAACGCGTTCGCGCTGCCGCATCCTGAACGGGTCATCGACCCGATCGCGGAGCGGATTCGTCGCCGCACCGGCGCCGCCTTCATTGTCGTTGCGAACCGCGAGGGCATTCGCTACTCACACCCCGACAGGTCGAAGATCGGCCAGCGCGTCTCGACGGACCCGACCGTGGCGCTCTCGGGCAAGGAGTTTGTCGGCCGCCAGACCGGCACGCTCGGCACGTCGATGCGCGCGAAGGTGCCGCTCTACGACACGCGTGGGCGTGTGATCGGCCTCGTCTCCGTCGGTGTGCTCGAGAGCGCCGTCACCGGGAAGCTTCTGTCCGACCTGCCGGTGATCCTCATTCCGCCGCTGCTCGGCCTCGCGCTCGGGGTCCTCGGCTCGCTGCTCCTTGCGCGACGGATCAAGCGGCAGACCTTCGGACTTGAGCCCCGAGAGATCGCGGCGCTACTCGAGCAACGCGAAGCGATGCTGCACGGGATCCGCGAGGGAACGATTGCGACCGACAGCCGCGGCCACATCACCCTTGTGAACGACGAGGCCCGACGGCTCCTGCAGCTGGGCGACGGCGATCCGATCGGCCGCAACCTCACCGAGGTCGTGCCGGCCGGACACGTGCGCGAGGTCATGGCGGGCAACGTGGTAGAGCCCGACCAGGTCGTCCTCGTCTACGACCACGTCCTCGTCGTCAACCGCATGCCGGTCTTCGTGCGTGGGAAGGAGGTCGGCGCGGTCGTCACGTTGCGCGACCGGACGGAGCTCGAGGGGCTGCTGCGAGAGCTGGACGACGTTCAGAGCCTCGCGGACGCGCTGCGGGCGCAGGAGCACGAATTCGCGCACCGCCTGCACGTCGTCGCAGGTTTGATCGAGGTCGGACGCTACGACGACGCAGTCGGCTTCATCAAGAAGTCGTCGCTCGTGCACCAGGCGCTCGTCGGATCGATCATCGACAGCGTTGGCGACCCGATCGTCGTCGGGCTCCTGCTCGGAAAGGCGGCTGTCGCCTCGGAGCGGGGGATCGAGCTGCGCGTGTCGACGGAGACGCGCCTCCCCGAGGCCGAGCCCGACGTGCGCGAGCTCGTGACCGTCGCGGCGAACCTGATCGACAACGCCCTCGACTCCGTCGGGCCTGCCGGCTCCGGCTGGGTGGAGGTGACGATCCGCGCGGACGAGGACGGAACACTCGTGCGAGTGCACGACTCGGGACCAGGCGTCGCCCCGGCGATCGTTGACGAGATCTTCCGCGACGGCTTCACGACGAAGGTCGCAACGGGAGCTGGACGGCGCGGGCTCGGACTCGCCCTCGTGAGCCAGACCGCACGCCGCCGGGGTGGCAGCGTGAGCGTCGAGAACGACGGAGGCGCCGTGTTCACGGTCTACCTGCCGCATGCACGGGCGGGAGCATTGACGTGATCCGCACGCTCGTCGTCGACGACGACGCGATGACCGCGTCGATTCACCGATCGTACGTTGAGCGCGTCCCGGGGTTCGAGGTCGTAGGCGAGGCGCACACCGGCGGCGACGCACTCGCGCTCGCGCGCTCCCTCCGGCCCAGCTTGCTCCTGCTCGACATCTACTTGCCCGACATGAGCGGCCTCGACCTGTTGCGCACGCTTCGCGCCCCGGAGGAGCCTCACGTCGACGTGATGGCCGTCACCGCCGCAAAGGACGTCGAGACGCTGCGAACCGCGATCCACGGCGGAGTCATCCACTACCTCGTGAAGCCGTTCTTCTTCGACACCCTGCGCGAGCGTCTCGAGGGCTACGCGGCGCTGCACGGGCGGCTCGAGCGGCTCCGCAACCCGGACCAGCACGACATCGACCACGTCTTCTCGCTCCTGCGAAGCCGCCGCCGACATGCATTGCCGAAAGGGATCTCGGGGCCGACGCTCGAGCTCGTGATCGACGCGCTTCGCGACGTTCCCGGCGAGGTGAGCGCGGTGGCTGTCGCGGACAAGACCGGGATCAGCCGCGGCACGGCGCGGCGGTACCTCGAGTACCTTGCGCTGACCGGCGCTGCCGAGCTCTCGCTCCGCTACGGCACGACGGGCCGGCCCGAGCACCTGTACCGGTGGGCCGACGCGTTGCCGACCGCATCCGACCGCTGACCGGCAGCGGGCCGGGCACCCGCTTCGCGCGGCTCGCCCGCCGCAGTAAGGAGGCGTGTCGAGGGACTTCGCCGCCGCCTGGCTTCGGGCCGGCCGGCGCACCGAGGCACGGGGTCGTCGCAAGGGGCCGGGAACGGGGGAACGCGCCCTCCGGGCCAGGGAAACCCTGGGAAGTTCCGCTACACTCCCCCGGCGCGCGGGGCGCCGTAGCTCAGCTGGTTAGAGCGCTGCACTCATAATGCAGAGGTCGGTGGTTCGAGCCCACCCGGCGCTACTAGAACGCGTTCACCTCGGGAGTAGACAAGGAAAATGGCCACCGGAGTCAGAGTCGCAATCACGCTCGCCTGCACGGAGTGCAAGCGGCGGAACTATCAGACGCAGAAATCCAAGCGGAACTCCCCCGACAGGGTCGAGTTCAAGAAGTACTGCCGCTGGTGCGCACGGCACACCCCGCACCGGGAGACCCGCTAACCCCTTTGTATGGCCCGGCAGACTCGTCAAGAGCGCCGCGCGCGCCGCGCGCAGCAGGAACCGGCCCTCGCAGGCGGGCCGCCGACCGGACCGCCGGCGCGGCCGACCGCGAACGCCGACTCCGAGCCGCGCCGCCCGGCGCGCGGGAGCGGGGAAGAGCGCCACATCCCGGGCTCGGGCCCGATCCGCTTCATCCAGGAGTCGATCGGCGAGCTCAAGAAGGTCGAATGGCCGAATCAGAAGGCGGTCGTCAGCGGCACCGCCGTCGTCATCATCGCCTGCATCATCGTCGGCGCCTATCTCTGGCTGAACGACGAGCTGTGGAAGTACGTCGTGCAGCACGTGCTGCTGCGATAGAGAGGATCGAATGTTTCGCTGGTATGTGATCAACACCTACTCCGGGCACGAGAACAAGGTGAAAGCCAATCTCGAGCATCGGATCGAGTCCATGAACCAGCGCCCGCGCTTCCGCCGCGTCGTCGTGCCGACCGAGCAGGTCATCGAGACGAAGGACGGCCAGAAGGTGCAAGCTGAGAAGCGCGTGCTCCCGGGCTACGTGCTCGTCAACATGGACTTGAACGACGATGCCTGGACGGTCGTGAAGAACACCCCCGGCGTGACCGGCTTCGTCGGCGCCGGCGCGAAGCCCGTGCCGCTGTCGCAGCCCGAGGTCGATCGCATCCTCCACACGGGGACGGGCGGCCAGGCGCCGACGCGCGCACAGGTCGAGTTCACGCTCGGCGAGTCGGTGAAGATCACCTCCGGCCCGCTCGCGGACTTCGACGGTGAGATCACCGACGTGAACGCCGACGGCCAGAAGCTCCAGGTCATGGTGAACATCTTCGAGCGGCAGGTGCCGGTCGAGGTCGGATTCGACAACGTGAAGAAGCTCGACTAGAGGAATCTGCAAATGGCGAAGAAAGTACTGACACTCATCAAGCTCCAGATCCCGGGCGGGCAGGCGAACCCTGCGCCGCCGGTCGGCCCTGCGCTCGGCCAGCACGGGGTCAACATCATGGAGTTCTGCAAGGCGTTCAACGCGCAGACCGCCGACCAGAATGGCCGGATCACCCCGGTCGAGATCACGGTCTTCGAGGATCGCTCGTTCACCTTCATCACGAAGACTCCGCCCGCG
>JANMQZ010000168.1:0-16895 GCA_031370755.1 Actinomycetes bacterium | reverse complement strand
GAGATCGTCGATCGAGCGGAAGAAGTACTGCGTGCATGTCTCGCCCCAGACGTCCCAGCCGAGCGCGCGGGCGCGGCGGATTGGCTCGACCGCCTCCTTGCACGTCACATGGACGACGTAGAGCGGCGCGCCCGCGAGATGCGCCAGCTGGATCGCTCGGTTCGTCGCTTCGCCCTCGGCCTCGGGCGGCCGCGTGAGCGCGTGATAGAGCGGCTCGGTGTTGCCGGCGGCAAGTGCCTGCTGCACGAGCACGTCGATGACATCGCCGTTCTCGGCGTGCACCATCACGAGGGCGCCCGTCTTCGACGCGACCTCCATCGTCTTGAACAGCGTCTCGTCGTCCACCATGAGCGCGCCTTTGTACGCCATGAAGAGCTTGTACGAGGTGACGCCCTGCTCCGGCAGCGTCGCAAGCTCCTCGAGCGTGCCGCCGTTTTCGAGATCCGTGACCGCCATGTGGTAGCCCATGTCGATCATCTGCTTGCCGGCCGCTCTCGAGCGCCATTCGTCGAGCGCCGCCGCGAACGTGTGACCCTGCGGCTGGATGACGAAGTCGACATGGCACGTCGTGCCGCCGAACGCGGCTGAGGTCTGGCCAGACTCGACGTCGTCGATCGTCACCGTGCCGCCGAACGGCATGTCGAGGTGCGTGTGCGGGTCGATGCAGCCCGGCAGGACGTATTTCCCGGCAGCGTCGATCACCCTGTCGGCTGTCAGGTCGAGCGACTCGCCGATCAGCGAGATGGTCTCGTCCTCGATGTAGAGATCCGCGACGTAATCGTCGGCGGCGGTGACGATGCGACCGCCGCGAATCAGAACCGACATTGCAGCGCCTCCTTTGCTCGTGCCTGGCACCGCTTGCGCGGTGCCAGGCACGCTTGCGTTTCTACTTTCCGCCCGCCTTCAGCGTGACGCTGATCGGCTTGTAGCCCTTCCCGTTCGCGTCGATGCCCTTGACGTGGTTCTTCAGATACTGAAGCGCAGCCTTGGCAAGTGTCGAATCGTACGCCGCTGCCGTCTGCGGCTTCTTGATCACCTTGTACTTCAGTGCGATGGCAGCGGTCTGCTTGAATGCCGCGGCGTTCATGACCCCAATGCCGCCGGCATTCGGCCAGATGAGCTTGTTGATCTCGTTCATCTGCCAGAGCTGATGCCCGGCGGGGAGCGCGGTGCCGTTCTTGACGACGATATTCGTGCACTCCTGCACGTGGTCGCGGCAGTAGATCCAGCCCCGGTCGGACGCGGCGATGAACCGCATTGCGACGTCACGGTTCGCAGCGATCCAGTCCGCGTTCGCGAACAAACCGTCCTCGAGCATCCCGGTGCCTTCGTTCTGGAGCTTGAAGACGTTGAGATCCTTGAGCGTGTTCAGCCCGCCAGTCTTCGAGTTCTTCGCCTCGAGAACCTGTGCGAGCTCGTTGTACGTCATCGCCGCAGCGGCGTCGATCTTCCGCTGCAGGAACGCGTTCATGTCGAAGGGCTGGTTGAAGATCTTCACGCCCTTGTTCTTCTCCGGATCCATGCCGTGCTTCGTCAGCGCGGCATAGAGCTCGAACTGGTTCCCGCAGCACCACACGCCGACGGTCTTGTTGCGCATCTTTGCGATCGACGTGATGCCGCTGTCCTTCCACGTCAGCTCAGTCATGCCGGAGCGCGCGAACATCTGCGCGATGTTCACGAGGTTCGTGCCGGTGTCGCGGGTTGCAAGCAGGCTCGGCAGCCAGTCGACGCCGATCTGCGCCTGGCCGCTCGCGACCACGACTTCGGGTGTGATGCTCGGCCCGCCGAGCTTGAAGTTCACGTCGAGCCCGAACGCCTTGTAGTAGCCCTTCGACTTCGCCGCGTAGTAGCCCGCGAACTGAGACTGCGTCACCCATTTCAGCTGCAGGGTGATCTTGTCGAGCTTCGCAGCCTTCGGTTGCGCCTTCGCCGTGCCGAAGCCGGCCCACAGTCCAAGCGCGACCGCAGCTACGACAAGCACGAATGCCCCTAGGTGTTTACGACCCATTCCGGTGCCCTCCCTTTCTGGTTTTTCATGCCCCTATCATCTCCACCCGCGGCTGCCAGCGTGTGGCAAGGCGCTCGACGAGCGCGACCGCGAGATAGAACCCGATCCCGAGCACGCAGGCAATCACGATCTCTGCCCACGCTTTCTCGAACTGGAAGAGCGATGCGTCCTGGAGGATGTTCGCGCCGAGCGTGTCGAGCGAGCCGCCGTAGTACTCGCTGACGATCGCGCCGATCATCGCGAGGACGCTCGCGACCCGCAGCGCCGTGAAGAGAAACGGCAGCGCCGTCGGAACCCGCACGAGCCGGAAGACCGTGAGCTCGCCCACCGCGTAGGAGCGCATCAGCTCGATCTGCGCCGGCTTCACGGAGCCAAGGCCGCGGACGACGTTCACGAACACCGGGAAGAAGCACAGCACCGCTGCGATCACCATGTGCGACGTCTTCGTGAGCGGGCTGAACCACGCATTCGTGATCGGCGCGAACGCGATGATCGGAACGGCGTTCGCCGCGATCGCGTACGGCATGAGCGCCTCGCCGAGGAGATTCCAGCGGGCGACAACGACGGCAAGCGCGATCCCGGCAGTGCAGCCGATCACGAAGCCACCGAGCGCTTCCTGGAGCGTGAACCAGCCTTCGTGCCAGAGCTGTCCCTGGTTGCCGCTGAACGCCGTCCAGATCGCGCTCGGCGCAGGCAGGAGGAAGCGCTGCACGTCGAGCCCCTTGACGAGACCCTGCCAGAGGCCGACGAACGCGACGAGGACGACGAGCGAGGGAAACCAGTCGCGCGCGCGCCGACCGACGCCCGCGACGAGCCCGCCGCGCGGCAGCGGCTGCACCGCAACGGGCGCGGCGCTCATGCGGCGCCCTCCGAGAGGCCGGTCGCGGCGAACGGCGCGTCGAGCCCGCCGCCGAGATGGAGCGCTTCGCGCACCTCGGTCGCGAGCTCGAAGAAACGGGGATCCTCCCGCGTTGCTGCGCTGCGCGGGCGCGGCAGGTCGATCGGGATCACCTTCGAGATGCGGCCGGGTCGCGGCGACATGACGACGACGCGTGTCGAAAGGAAGACCGCCTCCGCGATCGAGTGCGTCACGAAGACGACGGTCGAGCCGCTCGCCTCCCAGATGCGGAGAAGCTCGACGTTGAGCCGCTCGCGCGTCATCTCGTCGAGTGCGCCGAACGGCTCGTCCATGAGCAGGAGTGCAGGATCGAACGAAAGAGCTCGCGCGATCGCAACCCGCTGCTGCATGCCTCCCGAGAGCTGCCATGGATGGTGCTCCGCAAAGCCCTGGAGCTCGACGAGGTCGAGCATCTCGTCGATCCGCGTCTGCCTGCGCTCCTTGTTCCAGCCCGCGAGCTCGAGCGGCAAGGCGATGTTCTTCGCGACCGTGCGCCACTCGTAGAGCACTGCGTCCTGGAAGACGATCCCGTAGTCGTGGTCGCGGCGGGCTTCCCGTGCCGGCTTGCCGTTGACGATCGTGTTTCCGGCCGACGGCTCGATCAGGTCGCCGATGATGCGGAGCAGCGTGGACTTGCCGCAGCCGGACGGGCCGATCAGCGAGACGAACTCGCCCGCCTCGATCTCGAGGTCGATGTCCTGCAACGCGACCGTGCCGCCCTTGAACTCCTTCGAGACGCCCTTGACAGCGACCGCCGTCATGCGACGTGCTCCGGCGCGCGGCGGACGACGAGCTTCTCGGCGGCGACGACAACGAGGAAGAAGAGGACGCCGAGCGCCGCGGCGACGATGTTGACGGCCCAGAGATTCTGCGGCTGGAAGCTGTAGTACTGCGCGAAGTTGAGAATCGCGCCGCCGAGGCCGCCGGCGATCGAGGACGGCGACTCGCCGATGATCGCGCCGACGATGCTCGCCGTCGCCGAGACCTTCAGAGCCGTGAAGAGGTACGGCAGCGAGGCGGGAAAGCGGAGCTTCCAGAGCACCGTCCAACGGTTGGCCGCGTACGACCGCATCAACTCGACTGCGCGGTGATCGGCGGCATGCAGGCCTCGGAGCGTCGCGATCACAACGGGAAAGAACGTCAGGTACGCCGCGATCACCGAGACGGAGACCCATGCAGTCACGTGGACGGACCCGAGCCAGATCACGACCATCGGCGCGATCGCGAGGATCGGCACAGTCTGTGAGGCGACGACGTAAGGGAGAAGCCCTCGCTGGAGCATGCGCGAGTGCGCGAGCAGCGCGCCGAGCACGAAACCGCCTGTCGCGCCCATCGCGAAGCCGAGACCGGCCTCGCGCGCGGTGAAGACCGCTGCCTTCAGGAGCGTGATGATGAGGAGCGGCGATTGTGTGTTCGGGCGCTCGAAGAGCGCGCGGATCATCTCGTGGATGTGCGGCATCGTCGTTGCGTCGACCGTGAACGGATGCGTCCAGCCGAAGTGCGTGCCGAGCGCGCGAAAGCCTTCCCAGAGCCCCCAGAGGAGCGCGAGGACGGCGAGCAGGAGCACCGCGCGCCGACCTGCTCGCTTGACCCCAGCGGCCCGGTCCAGGGGCTGCTCAACTGCGACTGACGCCATTCGCTTGGTTCTAACACAGTGGTTAGGCTCGCGCTATGGCACTCGATCCGAAGCGAACCGTCGCCGAGCTCGAGGAGCTCCGCGAGTTGACAGGAGACGAAAACGGCGCCCAGCGCGTCGCCTGGACCGACACGTGGGAGACCGCTCGCGCTTGGTTGCGCGACAAGGTGGCCGAGACCGGCGCGACCGAGGAGATCGACGCGGCGGGCAACCAGTGGTTCACGCTTGCGGGCGCTTCCGACCGAGAGGTGCTGATCGGCGGGCACATCGACTCCGTCCCGAACGGCGGCTGGCTCGACGGCTGCCTGAACGTCATGGCGGGGGTCGAGGTGCTGCGCCGCCTCGCTGCCGAGGGACCGCCGCCGCTCACGGTCCGGCTCGTGAACTGGGCCGACGAGGAGGGCGCGCGCTTCGGCCGCTCGCTCTTCGGCTCGTCGGCCGCCGCCGGCTCGATGGCCGACCAGGACGAGCTTCGGCAGCGGCGCGACGCCGACGGGATCGCGCTCCCGGACGCGCTGCGCGAGCACGGTGTCGATCTCGACAGCGCGCTCGGCTCCCGTTCGCAGCTCGCGAACGCGGCCGCCTATCTCGAGCTGCACATCGAGCAGGGGCCTGTGCTCGAGTCGATGGATCTCCCACTCGGCGTCGTGCTCGGGACCTTCGGCGTCGAGCGCCACCAGATCACCTGGAAGGGCCAGGCGGCGCACGCCGGCTCGACGCCGATGGACAAACGGCGCGACGCGCTTGCGGGCGCGGCGAAGCTCGCACTCGAGATCCGCCCGATCGCGGCGGAGGTGGGCGAGGGCGCCGTCTGTACGTCGGGCGGCGTCGTCTGCAGGCCCGGCATCGTCACGTCCGTGGTCGAGACGGCGGAGCAGCTGCTCGACCAGCGGCACCTGAAGGCGGAGTCGCTCGCGCGCCTGCTGTCGCTTGCGAAGGAGGCAAGCGAGCGCTTCGCGAGTGAGGAGGACGTCGACGTCTCGTGGGAGCGGATCTGGTCGATCGAGCCGATCCTCTTCGACGAGCAGCTGATCGCGCTCGCGGACGAGTCGATCCGCGAGGTCAGCGGCACGTCGCACCACTTGCCGAGCGGCCCGCTGCACGACGCCGCCGAGGTCGCGCGCGCGGGCGTGCCGACGGTGATGCTCTTCGTCCAGTCGCTGCGCGGGCTCTCGCATACGAAGCTCGAGGACACGAAGAAGGAACATCTCGAGCTGTCGGTGCGGGCACTGGATCTGTTGACCTCAAAGACCCTGGAAAGGAACTCGGCATGAGCAATCTCTTCGGTGAGGATCACGTACGGCGCTACCAGGAGACCGACGGCGAGGAGGGCTACCTCTGGCGCGAAGGGTCGACGATCCTGCTGCTGACGACGACGGGCCGCAACTCGGGCAACGAGTCGACGACGCCGCTGATCTTCGGCCTCGACGGCGACAACCCGGTGATCGTCGCCTCGAAGGGCGGGGCTCCGGAGCATCCGGGCTGGTACCGCAATCTCGCGAAGACGCCGGAGGTCGGCGTCCAGGTCAAGGGCGAGCGCTTCCGCGCCCGTGCGCGCGACGCGCAGGGCGAGGAACGCGACCGGCTGTGGCGCACGATGAACGGGATCTGGCCGCACTACGACGAGTACCAGACGAAGACCGACCGCGAGATCCCGGTCGTCGTGCTCGAGCGCATGTAAATGCAACCAGGTTGCACTGCAACCTGGTTGCACATGGACCGGGTCGCGGGCGTCGGTGTCGCGATCGCGATCGGCTGGAACATCGCGCTGCTCGGCCCGATCGCGACCCAACTCTCGCACGCATACGACGTCAGTCTCGCCACCGTCGGCCTCTTCGTGACCGTGCAGTTCGTGGTGCACATGCTCGTGCAGATTCCCGGCGGGCGCGCGGCCGACCGCTGGGGCGCCCGCACGAGCTCGCTCGTCGGCCTAGCGCTCGTCGCGCTCGGCAACGCGGTCTCGCTGCCGGCGCCCGAGCCGACCCTCGCGTTCCTCGGGCGCGCGATCGTCGGCATCGGAACCGGCCTCGCCTTCGTCGGCGGCAGCGACTACATTCGCGCGCGCGGCGGCTCGGCGTTTCTCCAAGGCATCTACGGCGGCGGCTCCGTCCTCGCGCCGGGCATCGCGGTCGCGGTCGTGCCGTTGCTCGAGAGCCGGTTCGGCTGGCGCGCGGCCTATGGCAGCGCGATCGTCATCTGCGCGATCTGCGCGACGCTGCTCGTCCTCGCGCCCGCCGCAGCGCGGACGGTTCGCCACGCCGGCGAGCGGCTCGGCCGCGGCCTCTTCCGCGACGGGCGGCTGTACCGCTTCTCGGCGATCCACGCGATGTCGTTCGGCTTCAGCGTGATCGTCGGCAACTGGGTTGTGACGTTGCTCGAGCACCATGGGCACTCCAAGAGGGCGGCCGCGATCGCCGGCTCGCTCACGCTCGTGCTCGGCTTCTTCACGCGCGCGGCGGGCGGAGCACTCCTCCGGCGGCCCGATGCATCGCGCTGGGTCGCGGGCAGCCTCGTCGTCGGGGGCGCGGGCGCCGTTGCGCTCGCGTTGCCGCTGCCGTACGTGCTGCTCGTCGTCGCGGCGGCGGTCGTCGGCCTCGCCGCCGGCATTCCGTTCGCGAAGGCGTTCACGGGCGCCGCGGCGGCGCGGCCCGACTCGCCGGCCACGGCGGTCGGCTTCGTCAACGCCTGGGCCGCGCTCGTCATCGTCGCGGGCACGCCGCTCGTCGGCCTCACCTTCTCGCTGCCGGGGGACGGGCGGATCGGCTTCATCGTCCTCGGCGTGTTCGCGGCTCTGGCCGCGCTCGCGACGCCGCGATAGGCTTCTGCTCATGCTCGACTTCGGCGTCACCGTCCTCCCAGACCCGCCGTACACGCGCTGGCTCGAGCTGATCAAGCTCGCCGAGTCGCACGGCTTCGGGTACGCCTGGACGTACGACTCGCACGTCCTCTGGCAGGAGTCGATCCCGATGCTGGCGGTCGCGGCGCGCGAGACGTCGAAGATCAAGCTCGGCCATTTCGTCACGAACCCGGCGACGCGCGACCCGACGGTGCTCGCGAGCTCGTACGCGACGCTGCACGATCTCTCCGACGGCCGGATGGCGATGGGCATCGGCCGCGGCGACTCCGCCGTGCGCTACATCGGCCGGCAGCCGATGAAGGTGGCCGAGTTCGAGCGGTCGTGCGCGATGATCCGCGACTTCATGAACGGCCGCGAGGTCAACTGGAACGACAAGGATCTCGTGCTGAAGTGGGTGCGCGAGGAGCTGCCGGAGATCCCGATGTGGATCGCGGGCTACGGCCCGAAGGCGCTCGCTGTCGCGGGGCGCGTTGCCGACGGCGTGATCATCCAGCTCGCCGACCCGGAGATCATCAGCTGGATCATGGACACCGCCCGCAAGGCGGCGGAAGAGGCCGGCCGCGACCCGTCGCAACTCAAGTGCATCGTCGGCGCGCCGAGCCATGTCACCGACGACCTCGCCGATGCGCGCGAGCAGGTGCGCTGGTTCCCCGCGATGGTGTCGAACCACGTCATGGACCTGATCGAGCGCTACGGCACCGACGGCAGCTCCGTCCCGAAGGCGCTTACCGACTACGTGCAGGCACGCAAGTTCTACGACTACAACGAGCACTCGCGCGTCGGCGCCAAGCACGGTGAGTTCGTCACCGACGAGATCTGCGACCGCTTCTGCGTCCTCGGCTCGACCGACCAGATCAAGAAGAAGCTGAAGGAGCTCGAGGACGTCGGCGTCGACCAGTTCAACATCTACCTGATGACCCATGGCCAGGAGGACACGCTCAAGGCCTATGGGGACGAGATCATCTCCGACTTCGCCGGCGTCACTGCCTGACGCGCTTAAGGCTCTGCTCGAGATGCGGCAGGCCGTGCCGCTCTCGTTCTCGCCCGACGGGGCGCGGCTGCTCGTCGGCTCGAACCTCGAGGCGACGCAGCAGCTGTACGCGCTGCCTGCGCGGGGCGGCACGCTCGAGCGGCTGACCGACGCGGGCGAGCCGGTCTCCGGCTTCTTCTTGCCCGACGGCCGGGTGCTCGTCGAGATCGATGCCGGCGGCAACGAGCGCGGTCAGCTTTATGTGCTCGACCGCGGGCTCGAGCCGCTCGTGGTCGACCCGCGCTTCGTCCACCGCACGCCGCATGCGGCAGGGAACCTGCTCGCCTATTCGACGAACCGCCGCAACGGTGTCGACTTCGACATCGTGGCCCGCGATCTCGCGACGCGCGACGAGCGCGTCTTCGAGCTCGGTGGCAACTGCAGCGTCGAAGGCGTGTCGCCCGACGGCCGTTGGATCGCCGCCGAGCGGGCGGGGGAGCGCAGCGGGGACAACGATCTTCATCTCTGCGACGCGGAGACCGGCGAAGTCAGGCATGTCACGCCGCACGACGAAGCGGCGGAGTTCTATTCGCCGGCCTGGCTCGGTGAGTCGATCGTCTTTGCGACGAATGACGCGCGGGACACGTTCGGCATCTCCCGGGACGGCGTCGTCGTCTGCGAGTCGCCCTGGGATCTCGACTGCCGTGCCGACGACGCCGGCCGCAGGCTGCTCGTGCTCGCGAACGAGGATGGCTATTCGCGCCTGACACTCCACGATCCGCAGACGTGCGAGCCGCGCGACGAAGTGACGCTGCCCGGCCGCGGCGTCGTCGAGCATCCGGTCTTCTCTCCGGACGGCGCGCTGCTCGCGTTCTCGTTCTCGAGCCCGGTAGAGCCGCACGACGTCTACCTCTACGACCTCGACGCGCGGGAGTTGACGCGTCTGACCACGAGCCCGCGCGCCGTCGATACGGCGACGCTCGTCGAGCCGACGCTGCACCGCTACGCGAGCTTCGACGGCGAGTCCGTGCCCGTCTTCCTCTTCGAGCCGGAGGGCGACGGCCCGTTCCCCGTCGTCGTCACTGTGCACGGAGGGCCGGAGTCGCAGTGGCTGCCGTGGTTCGCGCCGAACTTCGCGCCGCTCACGCAGTACCTCGTGTCGCGCGGGTACGCGGTTGCCGCGCCGAACGTCCGCGGCTCGACAGGGTACGGCAAGCGGTACGAGCATCTCGACGACGTCGAGAAGCGCCTCGACTCCGTGCGCGATCTCGCGTCGCTTCACGAATGGCTGAGTGCGCGCCCGGAGATCGACGCGTCGCGCTCGGTGGTCTACGGGCGGTCGTACGGCGGCTACATGGTGCTCGCGGCACTCGCGTTCCAGCCGGAGCTCTGGGCCGCAGGCATCGAGTGCGTCGGCATCTCGAGCCTCGTCACGTTCCTGGAGAACACGTCGCCGTACCGCCGCGCCGTCCGTGAGCGCGAGTACGGCTCGCTCGAGCACGACCGCGAGCTGCTGATCGCCGCGTCGCCGATGACGCACATCGACGCGATCCGCGCGCCGCTCTTCATCCAGCACGGCCGCAACGACCCGCGGGTGCCGGTAACGGAGTCCGAGCACATCTACGCCGTCCTCGGCGGGAAGGGCGTCCCGTGCGAGCTCCTCGTCTTCGAGGACGAGGGCCACAACGTCCAGAAGCTCTCGAACCGGATCGAGACGTTCACGCGGGCGGTCGCGTTCCTCGACCGTGTTCTCTCCGTGTAGCCCGGTACCATGCGCACCCTCTGGCGCCTTGGCCGAGTGGTTAGGCAGAGGCCTGCAAAGCCTCGTACAGCAGTTCGAATCTGCTAGGCGCCTTGCCTACGGTGGAGAAAGGGCGGCCCGCTCCGGAAGCCGGGCCGCCGGGTCATCAGGCGCGGCGTCCGCGGGTTCCGAAGAACCCCATGAGCGCGAGCACAACGATGACGATGAGGATGATCACCAGGATGGAGAAGACGGGCCTCCTTCTAGTCGCACAGCGGTTGCGCTGGTTCTAGCCAGGCGCGAGCGGCGTCAAACGAGCTACGGAAGGGCCGGATTCTCCTCGTTCGAGACCACAGCGGTCTTGATCTCGTCGAGCTTCGGGTAGTTCTTCTCGAGGTATGCGTTGCCCTGGTTCTGCATCTCGGGCTGATGCGCCGTCGTCTCGTCGCCGTAGCCGCTGTAGAGCTCGTCAAGCACCTTCATCCCGGAGGTGACCGAGCCGACCGGCGCGAAGCCGTTGTTGTCGAGGCTGCGGTTGTCGCCGAGGTTGACGAAGATCTGCGTCGTGCGTGTGTTCGGGCCTGCCGAGGCGAAGCTGACGACGCCGCGCGTGTTGTGGTTCGTCACGATGTCGTCGGGGATCGTCGCATTCGCCCATGCCTTCGACACCTGCGGGTCCGGGCTGATCCCGAACTGGACGACGAAGTCGGGCACGACGCGGAAGAGCTTCATCCCGTCGAAGAAGTGGTTCTTCGCCAGGTTGTACAGCCGGTCGGCGCCCTGTGTCGCCCACGTGCGGTGCACCGTGACGACGAAGTCGCCCTTCGTCGTGTGGAACGTGATGTCGAAGAGCTGCGGTGCCTTCTTCGTCAGCGTCGCAGGATGGAGGAGCGCAGCGGGCGGCCCGGACGTGCTCGAGCTGCCGCCACCGCCGCAGCCGGCGAGCACCGCCACCGCGAGCAGCGGCAGCAAACCGAGTGAGAGACGGCTGCGCATTTCGCCAGGCTAGCGGCTGTCAGGCGTTCCGCCGCCAGAGGAGGAACGCGAGCGGCAGCGCGCCTGCGAGCACGAACCACGGGGCGAGGGCGATGCGGGCGTACGAGTCGATGCGCGTGCGCGTGCCTGCGCGCCCGACTGCATCGCGTGAGGCGCGCGAGATCGCGCCGAAGTCGCCCTCCTCGAAGGAGTGCGTCGAGCCGGTGATCTCGGCGAGATCGTCGAGTGCCTTCTTGCTCTCCGGGTCGGACACGTAGCGGCGGTCGGCGCGGCCGTGGTTGAAGATCCGCTCGCCCGGCTCCCACACGTGCACGAACACCGGGGTGACCCGGCGGTGCAGGGTCAGCTTGAGTAGAGGCGACACCTCCGACGACTCGCCGTCGGTGAACACGATGAGGAGACGCCGCTGTATGCCCTGGGAGTAGAAGTGCGACTCGACGAGGGGCACGAGCGCGGCGAACGTCGTCGCGCGCGTCTTGTACTGCTGGCTCGGCGGCGGCTGGTTGATCGCGATCGACTGGAGCGCCGTGCGGTCGAAGAGTGTGCGATCGGTCGTCGGCATCAGGTTCGGGAGCGAGCGATCAGTCATCGAGGCGATGCCGATCGGCACGTCGGAGAGCGTCTGCTGCAACCGGAGTGCGAGCCGCTTCGCGCGCACGATTCTCGTCGCCCGGCCCGGAGCGGCGCTCGCGCGCATCGAGAGCGACGTGTCGAAGACGACGAACGCTTGCGCGTCGGCGCGCTCGCTGACGAGCTGCTCACGGACGACCACCGGCTGCGCCGCGGCAACCGCGACGAGCGCGGGGAGGAGGACGAGCGCGATCACGACCGGGACGATCGCCCGTCGCCCCGGCCCGTGCAGCGACAGTACCCGGCGAACCCGCTCGGCGCGGCGCTCGGTGAGGAGAAGCGCGAAAAGCGGCGCGGCGGCGGCGAGCACGAAGACGGCGTCGAGCGGCGTCAGGAACGACACGCCGAGAACCGCGAGCATCAGTAGCCGCTGCCCTGCTGGCCGGCGCCTCGCCCGCGGCCGAAGCCGTAGCCGCTGCGCGCGTCGCGGCCGAGCTTGCCTTTGCCCGGTCGCTGCAGCCGGAGCACGAGCTCGAGATTCTGCTTCGCGTCGAGATTGCCGTCGTCGATCGAGATCGCGAGCTGGAAGTACTGCGCGGCGCGCGTGAGGATCTGCGTGACAGCGTCCTGGTCGGAGCCGGGGGCCGGTGTCGTCACGACGAGCACACCGAGGAGGTTCGCGGCATCGGACCGCTGTTTCGCGCTCGGCGCCGAGCCGATCAGGCCCTGGATTCTCTCCTGCGCGGAGGCGCGCAGCGCCGGCGTGTCCTGGCGCACGTCGGGATTGCTGCCGATGCGGGCGAACCAGAAGTACTGGAGCGCGTGCCTGTACGCCATAGCGTTGCCGGTGCCGATCAGGCGCGACGCCGGGTCGCCGGGGAGGATCGTCGGCGGCTTCCACAAGCCCTTGTGCGCGGGGAGCGCGCGGAAGCGAAGGTCGTCGCGCGCAACGGTCGTCTGCAAGGCGTGCACGTCGACCGCAAGGAGCGCGAGGACGAGCGCGATGCCCGCGAGCACGAACGCGACGAGCGCGCTCCGATGGCGGCGGAGGCGCTTCTTCATGCCGTCACGTCCCGTGCGGTCAGCCTGCCGTTGAAGCGCTCGTTGCCGGCGAGCAGGACGACGAGTAGCAGGCCGAGAAGCAGCAGCACCCACGGCTGCGGCGCGGCGACCGCCGCTGCGTGACGCTTCGCCGTGTGTGTGAAGACGCTCGGGTCGACGAACGCCTTGTCGCCGAAGAGCGCTGCGAAGAGACGACGGTCGCGAGGCGCCGCGAAGAGCGGCACGATGCGTAGCGGGATGTGGTCGGCACGGAGCTGAAGCGCCTCTTGCTCGAGTAGTCCTTGATCGGCATTGGAGTCGTCGAGATCGCTGACGAGCAGGATCGAGCCATGCTTCACGTGCGCGCGCTTCAGGGCCAGCCGCGCCATCTTGAGGCCCTCGCCGACCCGCGTCCCGCCCATGAATGTGTCCCACGGCGTCTGGTTGAACACGGGCGTGCTGCCGTAGTAGCGGAGCGGCACGAAGAAGGGAATGAACTGGAGCATCGCGCCCGGCGGTGAGTTCGGCGGGAGCAGCTCGTACGCCGTGTCGGAATACATGATCAGGCCGACGGACTGGTTCGCGTTGACGATGCCGCGCAACGTCGTCGCGACGCGCGCGTAGATCGGGCCGGAGATGCTCGCCGACATGTCGAGCGCGACGACGCCGGTGCTCGCGCCCTCCGGAAACACCGCAGCCCGGCCGGCGCCCGCAGACTTCGCGACGACGAAGAGCCACGCCAGCGTCGCCGCGAGTGCTGCGACGAGGAGCAGGCGAACGAGCGACGTGCGCTGCGCAGCGCCGTGAAGGCGCGGCAGGTCGGCGAGCGGCACGGCGACACCGCGATGGAAGGTCGGGATTCTCACGACGGATCCTCCTGCGCTCCGAGGGCCTGCTCCGCGAAGTCCTCGACCTCTTCGTCCTCGGGTGTGCGCTGCGACCACGCGAGCTCACGCGCGATCAGCGTCAGCTCGTCGGCGCGCTCGACGCCGAGCTCGCCGGCCACGCGCTCGAACGCCTTCCGCTGCAGGGTCTCGTCTCCGGTCTCATGTGCGTAGCGCAGGACGGCGAGTGCGCGCTCCAACGGCGTGCCCGGGTCGACCCGCGCGGGTGCGCGTCGCGGGCGCACGACGAGATACCACCGGTACGCAAACCAGAGGGCCGCGAGGAGGAACGCGCCGCCGAGCCCGATGGCGAGCCACACGAGCAGCCCGGGCGACGTGCGGTAAGCGGGCGACGCGAGGGGCGTGAAGTCGAAGCGCCAGTTGAGTCGATTCGTCTTGCGCAGGAACGCTGCGACACCGGGGCTCACCTGCGACAGCACCTCGACGGGTGGGAAGCTCGCATTGATCCCGTACGCCGGCTTCCCCTTGAGCGTGAGGTAGTCGATCCGTGCGGGATGGAAATGGAAGACGTGGAACTTGTCGCTCGGCGGGAGTCGCGGCACACACGGCAACGTGATGCAGTGAAGCGTCCACGTCCACGTCACCTGCGAGAACCGGCCGAAACCGAGGCGCAGCACCGTCGGCTTCCTCGTCAGCGTGTACGGCGCGAAGTTGGTTGTCACACGCAGGCGCGTCGGGTCGACCCACTTCGTGTCGGCGACGATCGCGATCTTCGCGGTCAGCTCGTCGCCGAACAGGTGCACGGTCGGCGAGATCGTCGCGTACGCCTTCAGCGGGACGCCCTCGCCGACGGACGAGCCCTTCGGGAAGTTCGGGAGCGTTGCTGCCGCGGGCGCTGCGAGCGCAAGCGCTCCAGCCGTGACGACGAGCAGCCGCTTCATGCGACGGCTCCACGCCACATCTGGCGCAGGTCGGCCCAGCGCAGGAACGAGGCGAGCATGTCGCCGTAGTCGTGCGTGTGCACCGAGACCGGCTCGATTCCGAGCGACCGGAAGTCGTGCACGAGCCCGTCCCAGCGGGCCTCGTGCTCGTCACGGAGGCGGGCCGCCTCGCGCTCGGTGACGTACACGGGGAACACGCGGCCGCTGCGCGGGTCGGCGTACGGGACGGTGATCCCGCCGATCTCGGGGAAGCTCCGCTCCCAGACCGGGTCCTGGATCATCACGGGCACGATCTCCCAGCGATGCTCGAGCGCGCGCGTCCAGACGGGGAGGTCGGGAGGCACGATGAAGTCGGAGAGGACGAAGACGAAGGCCTGCGTCGGAAGGTCGCGGCGGTGCTCGCCGAGGAAGTCGAGGCCCTGCGACACGGTGTCGGCGGGCGCTTCGAAGCTCCGGACGAACGTCCCCGGCTCGGCGCGCGACTCGGTGCGGGGAGCGCGCCAGAACGGCTCGCCCTCGGCGTAGTCGAGGTAGCCGGTGAGGCTGCGCGCGGCGATTGCGCTGGCGCCGATCAGCTCGAGCGCCGTGAGGATGGCCTGTGGCTTGTCCACGTGCCGGAGCGGTGACGACCCGATCGCCATCGAGGGCCGGCGGTCGGCGAGCACGACGACGCGCGGCGCCTCGTCGGCGAAGCGCTCGCGCACGATGAACTCGTCGGTGCCGCGGGCGGCGGAGAGGCGCGCCGACGCAGCCCAGTCCATCCACGCGACGTCGTCGCCGGGGTGGTATTCACGGGTGCTCGCGACGTCGGAGCCGACGCCGCGCCGCGCGGAGCGGACGCCGCCGAAGGCGAGGCCGATCACCCGCCGCCGCGGGACGAGCGGGAAGACTGCCGCCATCTACGCTGTTACGGCTGCGGGCACGTCGAGGTCGATGTCGAAGCCCGGTTTCGGCGCGCGCTCGAGACACCGCGCGCGCACCTCGAGGCTCGCTGCTTCCCAGCCGCGGTCGCGGATCTCCGCGAGGAAGCTCGGGCGGAAGAGGATGCGGTGCACGAGCACCGGCACGAACAGCTGCTCGACGTCCTCCGGCGTCACGTAGCGGCGCTGATGGAGCACCGCGGACGCGCGCGCGGCGCGGTTCAGTGCGAGCGTGCCGCGGACGGAGCTGCCGATCGCGACGATGTCGAGCTCTCGCGTGGCGCGGACGAGCTCGACGATCCAGCGTGCGACGGCTTCGTGGACGAAGACTCCGCCGACGGCGCCGCGCAGCGTCATCACGTCGTCGAGGTCGATGACGGGCTGGAGCCGCGCGAGCGGGTGACCGCCCATCTGCTCCTCGACGATGCGCGCCTCGTCCTCCGCGTCCGGGTAGCCGAGCGTCGTCTTCACGAAGAAGCGGTCGAGCTGCGCCTCGGGGAGCGGGAACGTGCCTTCGTACTCGATCGGGTTCTGCGTCGCCATGACGAGGAAGGGGTCCTCGAGGCGGCGCGTCTCGCCGTCGACGGTGACCTGCTGCTCGGCCATCGCCTCGAGGAGGGCGGACTGCGTCTTCGGCATCGCGCGGTTGATCTCGTCGACGAGGACGACGTTCGCGAACACAGGCCCGGGCCGGTATTCGAAGTCGCGTTCCTTCTGGTTGAAGATCGAGAGGCCAGTGACGTCGGTCGGCTGAAGGTCAGGCGTGCACTGGATCCGCGTCGAGTGCGAGCCGCGGATGGAGCCGGCGATCGCGCGGGCGAGCACGGTCTTCGCGGTGCCGGGCACGTCTTCGAGCAGGACATGCCCGCCGCACATCAGCGCGCCGACGACGAGCTTGATCTGCTCGCGCTTGCCGTGCACGACGGTCTCGATGTTGTCGAGGAAGCGCTCCGCGATCTCCGTCGCGGGTGCGAGCGCATCAGTGGCCACTACGACCTCCGGGCGGAAGGGGCAGAAACGTGGAGCCTATGCATTGGAGACTTAGACGCTTCCACTGCAATTTGGATTGCTTATAGGTTCTACGCCGGATGGATGTACTTCGCAAGCGACCCGGCGACCGCAACCAGGTTGCTAAGCAACCTGGTTGCAGAACTGGGCGAATCGGTCGGCAGATCCGAAGAGCTCGCGGACAAGAGCGACGCAGAGGTAAGGCGGGTATCGCTCGAGGCCCGACATGGCCCGGAAGCTCGACCACCGCCAGGCAGCGGGGTCTTCGCAGAGCCCGGCTTTCACCGGATTGCGTGCGATGTACCGGCAAGCCTCGAGGAGATGCTCGTCCCGGCTGACGGGCTCGGAGTGGTACGGCCCTTGGAATACATGGCCGTCGAGCTTGTGCCGCCAGTTGACGTATCGCGCGTACGAGCCGTTGACGAGGAGCATTCCTTTGCCGAGATTCGGCTCAGGAGTCTCGA
>JANMQZ010000316.1:0-5576 GCA_031370755.1 Actinomycetes bacterium | reverse complement strand
CTCGCGATCGGCCGCGAGCTCGCGCTCTCGCAGGCAGAGCTCGAGCTACTCGGCTACGCGGCGCTCTTCCACGACATTGGCAAGCTCGGCATCCCGGACGCGATCCTGCTGAAGCCGGCGAGCCTGACGCCCGAGGAGTGGGTGCTCATGCAGCGCCACGCAGAGGAAGGCGCGCGCATCATCGACCGCCTCGGCTTCCTCGAGGACGCGGTGCCCGCGATCCGCCACCACCACGAGCGCTTCGACGGCACGGGCTACCCGGACCGGATTAGCGGTGACGAGATCCCGCTCGGTGCGCGGATCATCCATGTCGCCGACGCGCTCGACTCGATGCTCACGACGCGCATCTACCGCGCGGCGCGTCCGGTAAACGAAGCGCTCAGCGAGGTGAAGGACAAGGCGGGCTCGCAGTTCTGCCCGCGGTGTGTGTCGGCGCTCGAGCGGATCCTGCCGCTCGACTCCGTCGTCGGCGACCTGCCGCTCGTCGAGCCGCAGCAGCTGCCCGAGCTCGTTCGCGCCTCTTGAGCCCGCTCGTCTAGCGTTCAGGGCGTGAAGCCCAACCGCTCGATTCCCGCAGCGACGGTCATTCCCGTTTGAGGAGGCGTAGGCTCCCCGTCGTGAATCCCGTCCTCCGCGTGCTGTTGCGCATTCTCGGGATCGGCGCGCTTGTCGCCGGCGGCTTGGCCCTGGCGCTCGCGGCACTCGCGGCGATGGTGCTGCTCGGCCCACTCGTCTTCTGGCTCGCGTGGAACGTCCTCGACTTCGGCCACGCGATCGGTCTGCCCGAGCTCGGCTTCTGGGGGATCGTGCTCGCAACGCTCTTCCTCGTCGTCGGCTGGTTCCCGAAGGTCGTGATCGCGGCGATCGTCTTTCTCGTCGACCCGTCGTGGTTCCAGGGGACAGCGCAGGCGCGCTGGCCGGAGCCGACGTTCCGCAACTTCGTCGCCGTCGCGCTGCTCGCACTGCTCGCGTCCCGTCCGCACGCACACGCGCAGAAGACCCGCGACAAACGCGTCTAGCCCGCCTCGACCGCGTCCAACCCGAGCCACGCGGCTAGGTCGTCGAGCTCGACCTGCACGGCCTTGGTCATGGCACGGGTGAACTTCACGTCCTCGTGGATCGCGTGCACGCGCAACACGGAGGCCTTCTGGTCGGCGATGGCGTCAACCTTCCCGACCAGCCGGTCTTGGTGGAGCACCGGGAGGGCGAAGTAGCCCCAGCGTCGTTTCGCCGCAGGCTTGTACATCTCGAGGGTGTACTCGAAGTCGAACAGCTGCTCGGTGCGAGCCCGGTCGTAGACGAGCCGGTCGAACGGTGAGAGCAGCGCCGTCCGCCCCTCGAAGTCGTCGCCGAGCGCAGCGGGGTCGACTCGCCACTCGCCCTTGACGCCTTCCACCACCGCGGGCTCGCCGGCCTCGCCGACGTCGATCGGCTCGATCGGCATGGCGGTCGTCTTCTTGCGCGCAATGCCGAGCGCGGCGAGCCGCCGCTCGTTCTTCGTGCGGTCTGCCTGCTCCACCGTCGGGACGACGGTGTCGGCGGGATAGACCCGCTCGGCGAGGTCCCAGAGACGCTCGCGGCCGGTGCGGCCGGCAATCGCGATCTCGCCGCGCAGCATCAGGAACTCGAGCATCTGGGTGACGTTGCGGTTGTTCGTCCAGCCGGTCGAGGCCCACGGCACGAGGCACGTGTCCGGGATGTCGCGTGAGCTCAGCGGCCCCGAGCCGCCGAGGAGGTCGAGGATGTCGCGCCGGAACCTGTCGTTGTCGCGGAGCCAGGCTCGCGTTCGCTCGCCGCTGGGCCAGTCCGCCGCGCCGGCGAGGTAGAGGCCGAGGTCGCTCATCGGCCGCACCAGGGCGTTGTGCTCGAAGAGCGTGCGGTCCTGCTCCAGCGCGTGCCGGAGGTGAGAGGGGTCGTACGCCGAGCCGAGGCGGCTCCAGGCGACGAGATCGGCATTCGGGGCGACGGCTGCCGTCGGGTCGATCTGCAGCAGGGTCAAGCGCCGGACGACCTCGAGCAGTTCGGTCGGCCGCGGGGCGTCGAGCAGCTGCGCGCGCACCGCGATGCGCCGCGCCTGCGCCTTCGTGAGCCCGTGCACGCGCTGGAGGCTAGCATCGACCCGCACGGGTACACTTGCGTTTTTCCCAACCTGCTCTACCATTGTTGTGATGCCCCAGAAGCCCCGTTTTCGAGCGGTGGCTGCGATCGATCCCGGCAAGCTCGCGGAGTTCCAGGCCGGGATCCGCAAGCGCTACTCGGATGAGCAGATCGTCGGCGAGCTGATCGCGTGCGCCGAGCGGCTCGGCCGCTCACCGACGATGCGCGAGTTCGCAGGCGACCCTGCCACGTCCGTCCACCCGCAGACCGTGATCGAGCACTTCGGCTCGTGGAACGCGGCCAAACGAGCCGCGGGGCTCGTGCCGCGCCGCTTCGCGACCCGGGAGGAGCTCCTCGGGCTGCTACGCGGACTGGGGGAGGAGCTCGGCCGCCCACCGACCGCGCGCGACATCGACGAGCACAAGGGACGCCTGCCGTCGAAGTCGCTCTACTGGCACACCTTCGGCTCACTCTCCAACGCGCTCCGCGATGCCGGCTTCGACGTCCCGCTCGGCGAGGAGCGGCTCGAGCGCGCCGTCGAGCAGGGAGCGCAGCTCGCGCGGAAGCTCGCCCGACTGCCGAAGTTCGCCGACTGGGCCGAGGCGCGCAAACAGGACGACGCGCTCCTGACCGAGTGGCAGGTCTACCGCATGTTCGATGCGCGCCGCGGCGCCTGGTCGACGTTCCAGTTCCTCGTCCGCGAGCGGCTCGGCGAGCAGGGCGTCCCCGTGGGAACGGACGGGCGGCTCGGCAAGAAGAAGCGCGGCTAGGCCGCGAGCGCCGCGAGGGCGGCGAGGCAGGAGACGCCCTCCTGCGGTGCACGAACGGCAGGGAGTGCGATCGGGTCGGTGTACTCCCCGTCGGAGCGGAACTTCGTCGACCGCGCCACCCGCGCGTTACGCAGCTCGAGGAAGGTGCCCTCGACGATCTCGCGCTTGCGCAGCTTCACGTGGACGTACTGCTCGACGACTTCGAGCGCGACCCGCGTCGAGGCGAAGAAGAGCTCGTGCTTGCCCGCGCCGATCCAGAGCGGGCGGCCGGCGCCGCGGGCGGCGAAGACGGTGCCCGGGATGCGCGAGTCGAGCCAGGCCGCGGCGAGTGAGCCGCGCAGCTCCTCGAGGGCGCGCGGGTCGTTGTGCGAATGCGCGGCGAGGCAGAAGATGGCCTCGGAGTCGACGGTCATGCGGGGCTCGCAGCGCGCACAGCTGTGCGGCGCGAGCAGCTCGTCGTCGTTCAGGATGATCCCGTTGTGGATGCCGACGACCGGCCCGTGCCTGACCGGGTGGTTGTTGGCCGAGATCGAGGGATGGCCCTTCGTGTAGTCGCGGACGTGAACGAGGAGCTCGCTGGCCGTCTGCGGCACGTCGATGCGCTCGAGGAGCTTGCTCGCCGGGGTGCGCTGCTTCGTCACGACCGGATAGGCGTCGTCGGGGATCCGGTGGGCATAGCCGACGGCGTCGGCGCCCCGCTCGGCGATCCCGGCCAGGAGCGACTGCGCTGCAAGCGTCCTCGAGACCGCGCTGCGCGAGGAAAGGCTGTATCCCGCGATGCCGCACATGGCTTTCTGAAAGAGCTCCTCGGAGTAGACCCTCGTCAAGTTGGACGAGAACCTTGAGACCCAAGTTAGCGATGCTTTCGGCGGGTACCGGCGGGTTCCCTTGTGGGCTATCAAGCAAAGCCGAGCCGCGGTCGATAGACGGGGGGTGATCGAGCAGCGGCCGCTCACGGCAGCAACCGACCCGTCCGAGCCAGCCGAGCCCCATCTGGAGCTCGTGCCGGCCCTCGACGACCCGGAGACGGTTGACCTCGCCGCGCCCGAGGAGGCCGAGGCCGAGGAGGCCGAGGACGCTCCGGAGGAGGCTGCGGAGGCCGAGGCGCTCGAAAGTGCCGTGCAGGCGCAGGATCCCCTGAAGCTCTACGTGCGCTCGATCGGCGGCGGGCCTCTCCTGACGCGCCTCGAGGAGCGCGAGCTCGCCCGGCGCAAGGACGCCGGCGACGAGGCCGCGAAGCGCAGGCTGATCGAGGCGAACCTTCGGCTCGTCATGTCGATCACGCGCAACTACACGAAGGCCGGCGTGCCGCTCCTCGACCTGATCCAGGAGGGGAACCTCGGCTTGATCCGCGCCGTCGAGAAGTTCGACTACAAGATGGGCTACAAGCTTTCGACGTACGCGACGTGGTGGATCCGCCAGTCGGTCACCCGTGCGCTCGCCGACCAGGGCCGGACGATCCGGCTTCCCGTGCACGTCGCGGATCAGGTCCGGCGGCTGCTGCGCTCGCGCCGCCAGCTTGCACAGAAGCTGAACCGCGAGCCGACACTGCCGGAGCTCGCGAAGGACGCGGCGCTGCCGGAGGAGAAGGTCCGCGACTTGCTCAGCCTCGTCGAGGATCCGGTGAGCCTCGAGACACCGGTCGGCGACGGTGAGTCGATGTACGGCGATCTGATCGAGGACGTGAACTCGGATGCGCCGGACGAGATGAGCGCGCAGAAGTCGCGCTCGATGGAGCTCGCACATGCGCTCGCGCATCTGAACCCGCGCATGCGTCGCGTGCTCGCGCTTCGCTTCGGTCTCGACGGCGAGACACCACAGACGCTCGAAGAGGTCGGCGTCGGGCTCGGCATCACGCGCGAGCGCGTGCGCCAGCTGGAGTCGCGCGCGCTGCGTGAGTTGCGCACTGCGGCGCCGGACCTAGAGCTGTATCTTCGGGCGGAGTAGCGCGCCGGAGCGAATAGAAGCAACCAGGTTTCCAACCTGGTTGCAGACTTTCTTTTCCTTCTCTACACCGCCGCCATCATCTGCATCTCGCGCAACCCGGCGAGACGCCGCAGCGACTCGAGCTCGATCTGGCGGACTCGCTCGCGTGTCAGTCCGAGCCGCTTGCCAATCTCCTCGAGCGTCTTCGGCTCTTCGTCGACGAGGCCGTAGCGGAGCACGAGCACCTGCCGCTCGCGGTCGGGGAGCGCCTGGAGCGCGAGCGCGAGCGCCTGGCTGCGGAGCGACACTTCGACGCGCTCTTCGGGGAGCGGCTCGTCGCCGGCGACGAAGTCGCCGAACACCGCGTCCTCCTGCTCGCCGACCGGCTGGTCGAGGCTCGCGGACGCGCGCGCGGCGGCCTTCACTTCGCGCGCCTGCTCAATCGGCAGTGACGCTTCTTCGGCGATCTCCTCGAGCGTCGGCTCGCGACCGAGCTCCATCCAGAGCGTGCGCTCGGCGCGGTTCATCTTCTGCAGCCGCTCGACGATGTGCACGGGCATACGGATCGTGCGCGCCTTGTCGGCGAGCGCGCGCGCAACTGCTTGGCGAATCCACCAGGTCGCGTACGTCGAGAACTTGTACCCGCGGCGCCAGTCGAACTTCTCGACCGCGCGGATGAGCCCGAGCGTGCCTTCCTGGATCAAGTCGAGGAACGGCAGTCCCTGGTTGCGGTAGTTCTTCGCGATCGAGACGACGAGGCGGAGGTTCGACTGGATCATCCGC
>JANMQZ010000268.1:0-4657 GCA_031370755.1 Actinomycetes bacterium | reverse complement strand
CGCCTGGGCACTCGCCGAGCGCGGAGCCGACGTGACGCTCATCGAGCAGTTCGATCTCGACAACGACCGCGGCTCGAGCCACGGCCGTACGCGCATCTTCCGGCTCGCCTATCCGGAGCCGCACTGGGTGCAGCTCGCCGAGGAGGCACTCGCCGGCTGGCGCGAGCTCGAGCGCGAGGCCGGGTACGAGGTGCTGGGCCTCCACGGCCTCGTCGAGCTCTGCTCGAGCGCGTCGCTCACGTCGGCCGACGTCCTCGAGGCGCTCGGCATCGAGCACCGGCTGCTCGGCCGCGAGGAAGTTCGCGCGCACGGCGTCGTGCTGCCGGACGGCTGGGCGGCGCTCTGGCAACCGGACGCGGGCGTCGTGCTCGCAGACGCGGCGCGGCACGCGTTTCTCGACGTCGGACGGCCGGCGATCGAGACCGGACGCCGCGTCGAGTCGCTCGACGATGTCGACGCGGACGTCGTGGTCGTGACCGCCGGGCCGTGGGTGACGACGCTCGTGCCCGACGTGCCGGTGCGCGTGACGCGGGAGACGATTGCGTTCTTCGCGCGTTCCGGCGCGCCGATGCCGTCGGTCGTCGAGCTCGACGAGGAGACGCGCCATCACGCGATGTACGCGCTGCACGATCCCTTGCATGGGCTCAAGGCGGGTGCGCATCACGCAGGCGACGCCGCCGATCCCGACGTCGACGAGCCGGCGGATCCGGAGATCGTCGCGCGCATCGCCGCGTGGGTGCGCGAGCGCTTCCCCGACGTCGATCCCGAGCCGGTGGGCGCTCAGTCGTGCCTCTACACGACGACCGCGGACGAGAGCTTCGTCCTGGAGCGCCGGGACGGCTTCGTGATCGGCTCGGCCTGCTCCGGGCACGGCTTCAAGTTCGCGCCAGCGATCGGCCGCCGGCTCGCCGCGCTCGCCCTCGACTGACGCCCAGGGAAGATCACGGCCGGCTCGGCCGTCTTGTGACCGCATCGAAACCGAGTCGAGAGCAGAGGGGAGCACGACCATGAGCCGCAGATGGTTCGTCCTTGCAGCGGTCGCCGTCGCAGCCATCGGCGCGACGTCGCGGGCCGCCGCGTTCAATCCGCAGCCGGATCCGCCCGGCTTCGAGGCGCTCGTCGCCGACATCAACGGGTTGCCGGCAATCCAGAATCCGCAGCCGTTCCTCGCGAAGGCGCTCGCCGTGCGCGAGGCCGCGCTGCGCGGGCAGCCGTGCACCGCCGCAAACGTGCTCGGCGCGCTTCGCAACCAGATTGCCGCGAAGCTCGGCAAGAAAGGCATCCCCGACCAGGTGTGGGGGACGATCGACGCGGACGCCGTTCGCGTCCTGATCGGCCTGCTCCAGGACCCGAACGCCACGGCTTGCGGCGGCACCGGCACGCCGGCGGTCAGCGGTGACGAGCCGCAGGTCGAGGTCACGGGCAGCGACGTGAACGGCCTGACGCTGCACGTCGGCTTCCCGGATGCGACGTTCACGCCGCGAACCGGCGACGGCCAGGCGTATCTCGACATGGGCATGGACGGTCTCGGCTCGCCGGGCACCGTCGGTGACCCGAACGTGCCTGCGCTGACGCGCTTCTTCGCACTGCCGGTCGGCGCGGATGCATCCGTCGAGCTGCTCGACTCGTCGAGCTATCTCGTCAACGGCATTCGCCTCTGGCCGCAGCAGGACGAGGCGGCCGACCCAACGGCAGTCGAGTTCGGCAACCCGGCCTTCGCGATCAACCGCCAGTCGTACTCCACGAACGCCTTCCTGCCCGCGAGCCCGGTCGGCACCGCGCCGGTCGGGACGCTCCGCGATCTCTCGCTCGGCGGTGTCGAGACGGACGGCGCGCAGTACAACCCGGTGACGCAGTCGCTGCGCGTCTACACGGGACTCGATCTGCACGTCACCTTCGGCGGCGAGCGGAACACGAAGCTCTTCGCCGACAGCCGCATGACGAGCCTCTGGAACATCGGGTCGCAGCGCAACTACACGTCACTCCTGAACTACGACGTCGCACGAGCGAACATCGATCTGATCTCGAAGTTCCTCTTCTGCGGTGAGGAGTACCTGATCGTCACGACGCACACGCTCGAGCCCGCCGCGCAGACACTGGCGACGCACCGGCGTGCGGACGGAATCTCGACGACGGTCGTCACGCTCGGCACGGGCGAGGGCGACATCGGCACGACGAAGGAGCAGATCCAGTCGTACATCCGTGGCCAGCTCACGAACGGCTGTCTGATCCGGCCCGAGTACGTGGGGATCCTCGGCGACACCGCGCAGGTGCCGACCTGGCTGCCCACGTCGCCGTGGATGCCCGGCACGGGCTTCGACGGCAAGATCGCGAGCGACCTGCCATATGCGCTCGCGAACAACGCAGACCTGCTTCCCGATCTCGCGATCGGTCGCATGCCCGCGCCGAACCTGACAGTCGCGAACGACGAGGTGGCGAAGATCATCGCGTACGAGGACTCGCCGCCGTTCTTCGCCGGTGACTTCTACGCGCATGCCACCGTCACGTCGTACTTCCAGTGCGGCCTCGACGACGGCGGCCAGCCGTGCAATCCCGGCACGCGCGACGAGCGGACGTTCACGAAGCTGAGCGAGACCGTGCGGAACGGCCTGATCGCGTCCGGCAAGACGGTCGACCGCGTCTACACGACCACGGCGGTGACGCCGCAGCAGTTCTACGACGGCACCGCGCTGCCCGCCGCGCTCCTGAAGCCGGGCTTCGCGTGGAACGGCACCGGCACCGACGTCCTGAACGACTGGAACGCGGGCCGGTTCCTGATCCTGCATCGCGACCACGGGGCGCCCGGCGGCTGGAGCAACCCGAACTTCAACACGGGGAGCATCCCGAGCCTGACCAACGGCGCGAAGCTGCCCGTCGTCTTCAGCATCAACTGCGCGAGCGGGAAGTTCGACGACGCCTCACCGAACTTCTCCGAGCAGCTGGTCGAGAAGGCGAGCGGCGGTGCGGTCGGCGTGATCGGCGACTCGCGCAACAGCCCGTCGGCGACGAACAGCCATCTCGCGGCCGGGTTGATCGACGCGATCTTCCCGTCGACGCTCGGCGCCTACGGCAGCTCGACGCCGATCCTGCGCATGGGCGACGTGCTCGTGTCGGGCAAGCAGTACATGAACACGCAGAACGGCCTCGACGGCCAGTCGAATGCAACCACCCAGGCGGAGGAATACCTCTACCACTGGTTCGGCGATCCGACGATGCCGATCTGGCGGAGTCACCCGACCCTCTTCCTCGAGGGCGTGCTCTCCGCGTCAGTCCTGCAGAACGTCGTACGGCTGACGTCGTCCGACCCGAATGCGGACGGCGCGGTCGCGACGCTCTATGCGAACGGCGAAGCGATCGGCCGTGCGCTCGTGGAGAAGGGTGTTGCGACGATCGTCCCCGAGGGGCCGATCCCGATTCCCTATCCGAACCTCGAAGGGGACGGCCGCGGCGTGCAACTGACGGTCGTCGTCGACCAGGACGGCTTCGTGCCGGCCCAGGTGACGGCGTCTACGCCGCAGCCCGAGGACACGATCGGTTAGGGAGCAAGACGGCATCGCGCGGTTGGTTATCCTCCGCGCGATGCCGTTCTATCAGCGCCTCGGCGAGGTTCCGCGCAAGCGGCACATCCAGTTTCGCGAGAACGGAACGCTCCTCGTCGAAGAGGTCATGGGCCTCGAGGGCTTCACCGGCAACGAGTCGATCCTGTACCACCTGCAGTCGCCGTGCCGCGTGATGAAGCTCGATGGCTTCGAGTCGATCGAGCGCAAGGAGTGGGTGCCCGACCAGCATGCGCACCGGCATTTCAAGACGTTCGACGTGAAGCCCGACGGTGACGAGATCACCGGCCGGCGGCTTCTCATGTGGAACGGCGACGTCGAGATCTCGCTCTGCCGCCCGAGCGGCACGATGGACTACTTCTTCCGGAACGGCGAGGGCGACGAGGTGATCTTCGTCCACGAAGGCAGCGGCGTCCTCGAGACGACGTTCGGCGACGTGCCGTACAAGGAGGGCGACTACGTCGTCGTCCCGCGCGGCACGACCTACCGCTTCCAACCACAGGGCGCGCAGCGGTATCTCGTCTTCGAGACGCCTGGTCTGATCGAGATCCCGCGGCGGTATCGCAACCAGTACGGGCAGATCATCGAGGGCGCGCCGTACTACCACCGCGACATCCACCCGCCGACGGAGCTCAAGACGATCCGCGAGAAGGGCGAGTTCCCGGTCAAGGTGCGCGTGCGCGGCGGCTACCAGACCTACGTCCTCGACTACCACCCCTTCGACGTGGTCGGGTGGGACGGGTACCTCTACCCGTGGACGTTCTCGATCCACGACTTCGAGCCGATCACCGGCCGGATCCACCAGCCACCGCCCTCGCACCAGACCTTCCAGGGCAAGAACTTCGTGATCTGCTCGTTCTGTCCGCGCAAGCTCGACTTCGACCCCGAGGCGGTGCCGATCCCGTACCACCACTCGAACCTGCAGTCGGAGGAGATGATCTATTACGTCTCGGGCAACTTCGGCTCGCGCAAGGGCGTCGACGTGGGCTCGATCACGCTCCACCCGTCCGGCCTGCCGCACGGGCCGCAGCCGGGGCTCGCCGAGAAGGCGATCGGGCTGCACGAGACCGGCGAGCTCGCGGTCATGTGCGACACCTTCT
>JANMQZ010000258.1:0-4316 GCA_031370755.1 Actinomycetes bacterium | reverse complement strand
CCCACCCCCGACAACGTCCTACGACCCGACCGGCCGGCGGGCGAGCAGTTCCGCTCGGCACTCGCCCTGCTGCTCCCCGGGGTCTCCGGGCGGTCGACCGCCTCGGTTGCCCGGAAGCTGCGCGCCCCAAAAGGGTGAGGGCGAATACGGCAGGATGTTGATCCCGGCTCCGGCCGGTGAGGACGACAACTAGAGCATGGACAAAGGAATCCGCTCTGGAATCACCGTCGTCATCGCCGACGATCACCCGCCGATCATCGATTGCCTCTCGCGCCACCTCGCTGCTGCCGGCTTCTCGGTCGTCGGATCGGCGCAGAACGGCGAAGCGGCACTCGCCTTGATCGAGCAGATGCATCCGCTCGTCTGCGTTGCAGACGTGAAGATGCCGCGGCTCGACGGCCTCGAGCTCGCACGCCGCGCCGCAGTCTCGGCGCCCGACACGGCCGTCCTCCTCTATTCCGGTGTCTCCGACAGGGGGCTCGTCTCCGACGCGCTCGATGCCGGGGCGCACGGCTTCGCGCTGAAGGATGCGCCGCTCGAGGATCTTTCGCGTGCGATCGACACGGTCGCCGCCGGCGGCCTTTACGTCGACCCCGTGCTCGCCGCCGCACTTGCGACCCGCCGGACCGACGAGCGCAAGGCGCTCTCCGAGCGCGAACGTGAAGTGCTGCGCCTGCTCGCCGACGGCGGCTCCTACGCCGAGATCGGCTCCTCGCTCTTCCTCTCGCCCGACACCGTGCGAGCGCATGCCCAGCGGGCGATGACGAAGCTCGGCGCCCGCACGCGCACGCAGGCCGTCGCGGTCGCGCTGCGCGAAGCCGTCATCGGCTAGCGCAAAATCCGATCTCCCGTCTGCGGCGTACTGGTCGGCAATGGGCGCGAAGACCGCTCTCGCCTTTCTCATCGCCCTTGCGGTGGCTGCGGCGGCAACTGCTTCTCCTCCGAGGCACGCGAAGGTGATGCTCCGCTCGACGTCGCTCGGCAGTGTGCTCGTCGACGCTCGCGGACGCACGCTCTACCTCTTCGAAGCGGACACAACGGCGAAGAGTGCGTGCTACGGGCAGTGTGCCGCCGTCTGGCCGCCGTTCCTCACGAACGGCGCACCCGTCAAGGTCAGGCCCGCGAAGCAAGGGCTACTCAAGACCGCCAGACGCAAGGACGGCACGCTGCAGGTCGTCTATGCCGGCCATCCGCTCTACTTCTTCAGCGGCGACACGCGCGCCGGCCAGACCAAGGGCGAGGGCATCGTGCACTTCGGCAGCAGCTGTACGCCGTGAGCGCCGCCGGCAAGCTGGTCAAGTCCGCGTCGTCGCCGACACCGGAGCCCTACCCGGGGGACGGCAGCGACATGGGGACTACGGGCCCTAGGGGCCGTGCGATCCGAAAGCGGTGCCAGGCACCGCTTCGCGGAGCCAGGCACCAGTCAGGGGCACCGCTTCGCGGAGCCGGGCACCACTCAGGCCGCGCTGTAGCCCTCGCGCTTCAGCAGCGCGCGGGCGAGCTCTGCGTTGTCGGCGCCCGAGACGAGGATGACGAGGACGCCGCCGTACTCCGGCGAGACGTGGCGCAGCTCGAAGTCCTCGATGTTGATGCCGGCGGCGCCGAGTGTCTGCGTGATGCGTGCGAGAACGCCGGGCTTGTCGGGGACGCGCACGCGGACCCGGTTGAGCATTCGCGCCTCGGTGCGGTAGGCGTACTCGAGCATCCGGCTGCGTACCGCGGCCGCCTGTTCGATCCAGCGCTCGAAGAACTCGCGGTCGCCGTTGCGCAGCGCTTGCTCGACGTCGCCGATCTCGTCGCGATGGGCCGCGAGCGTCTCGGCGATCAGATCGCCGTTCTCGACGAAGATGTCCGCCCACATCACCGGGTTCGCGCCCGCGACGCGGGTCATCTCGCGAAGCGACGCGCCTGCGTAGCCGAGCGCCTCGTCCCCGGCGGCCCCGACACGCTGCATCAAGAGGTTCGCGAGCGCGTGCGGCAGGTGGCTCGTCAGCGCGAGCATCCGGTCGTGGGTGTCCGCATCGAGCTTCACCACGCGCGCGCCGAGTGACACGACGAACCGCTCGACGAGCTCGACCCGCGACGCTTCGCTCACCGGCAGCGGCGTCAGGAACCAGGTCGCGCCGTCGAAGAGATCGGGAGTGGCGCGCGTCGGCCCACCGGTCGCACCGCCCGCGAGCGGATGGCCCGGCACGAGGCGCTCGTCGTCGATCCCGGCGGCGAGCCCGCGCTTCGTCGAGCCGACATCGGTCACCGCGGCCTCGGCCGGCGCGGCCGCGAGCACCTCGCGCATCGTCTGCGTGAGCGCGCCGACGGGAACGGCGACGACGACAAGCTCCGCGCCTGCGACCGCCTCGGCGAGCGAGTCCGAGGCCTCGTCGAGCGCCTTCGCGCCTGCCGCCTCACGGAGAATCGCCTCGTCGGAATCCCAGCCCGTGACCCGCCGGACGCCGGCTCGCTTCGCCGCGAGGGCGACGGAGGCGCCGAGGAGGCCGGTGCCGACGATCGCGAGCGAGGCCACCGCCGGCACGGCCGGCGGGCCCGCCGGCGCGGCGGCGCGCGGCTCCCCGCGGAGTTCCTGCTTCATCACGTCGAGCACCGCCGCGAACATCGTCTGGACGGCTCGCTCCGACAAAGGCCCTGCATTTGCGGCACTCAGCTCCCGGAGGAGCTCCGCCTCGCGCTCGGCGTCGATCAGTGGCGTCCCGGTCTCGCGCTTGTGCTCGTTGACACGACGGACGAGCTCGAGCCGCCGGTTCAGGGTCTCCAGCACGGCCCGGTCGAGGAGCCCGATCTCCTCTCGGAGGCGGCGAAGGTCGTCCACAGGGCAGTTTTAGCGACTTCTCCCGCCCCTCCGTCCTGTCCGTGCGCTTGAATCCAGTAGCTCACCCGGATATCCAGGAGGTTTTCGAATGCCAATGACGCAGACGCAGCTCGCTGACGCCGTCGCCGACAAGGCGGGTCTTTCGCGTGCCGATGCGAAGAAGGCGCTCGCCGCGCTCGAAGAGGTCGTCCTCGACGAGATCGGCAACGCCGAGAAGATCAAGATCGGCGGCGTCGTTCAGCTCGACGTGCGCGTGCGTCCCGCGACTGTCGCGCGCCCCGGCCGGAACCCCGCAACCGGCGAGGAGATCATGATCTCCGCGAAGCCGGCTTCGGTCGCCGTCAAGGCTCGTCCGCTCGCGAAGGCGAAGAACGCGGCTCCGCCGCTCTCGAAGGTTCAGAACAAGTAGTTCGCAGCTCGGCAGGCCGCGTCCGGGCTCACCCGGGTGCGGCCTGCTTCACTGTGCGCGTGCGTGCTCTCGCCGTCGCCGCAGCAGCCGCCGTGATGCTCGTCTCGAGCACGGCGTCGGCCGGACAGTCCGAAGCCTCGATCGCCGACGTGCGCGCGACCGCCTCGAGCGGCTCTGCAAGCGTGACGTGGACGACGAGCATCCCGATGCGTGGCCGCGTCTCGTACGGGATCGGCAGCACCTATCTCTACACCACGCTCGAGCGCACATCGGCGACGCAGCACGCGGTCGAGCTGCCCGACCTCGCACCTGCGTCGACCTACGAGTTCCGCATCGACTCGAGCGCCGGCAAGACGACGGTGACGGCGAGCGGCACGGTCACGACCGCAGCGCCTCCGCTCGACCCGCGGTTCGGCGTCTCGGGCACGCACGTCACCGCCGACGGCTCGCTCTTCTTTCCGGTCCTGAGCTACGAGCAATGCGCCGCGACGATCGGGCGTGCGCTCGCGATCGGCGTGAACACGTTCGTCCAGGTGCCGTTCACCGGCTGTGGCCCCAGCCCTGCCGGCATCACACCGCCGTACGTGCTGAGCGACAACTACGCGGGCGCGAGCGGCGCCGGCTGGTATCTCCCCGACGAGCCGGACGGCTGGGGCATCACGCCCGAGCGGATGCCGCAGCTTCCGCCGCCTGCGTACACCGGGCGGCTGCGCGTGCTCAACATCACGCAGCACTTCTTCAGCGGCCAGGCGCCGATCAACGACCGCTTCGACCGGAACGACTACAAGCGCTTCGCCGCCGAGGCCGACGTCATCGGCTTCGACATGTACCCGATCGTGAAGTTCTGTGGGCGTGTGCCCTTGCTCGACGTCTTCCGCGCGCAGCGCGAGCTGATGACGATCTACGCGCAGGGGAAGCCGACCTTCCAGTGGATCGAGACGAGCAAGATGACCGGCGAGTGTCCGTCCATGCAGATCACGCCGCAGATCGTCAACGCCGAGACGTGGCTCGCGGTCGCCGGCGGCGCGTGCGGGATCGGCTACTTCACGAACAGCTGGACGGGCGACCTCTGGAACCGCTGGG
>JANMQZ010000159.1:0-3000 GCA_031370755.1 Actinomycetes bacterium | reverse complement strand
CAGATCGTCGTCCAGGCCGCCGAGGCGGCGGCGGGCGCGCGCGTGCGCCGGCGGCGTCAGCTCGAGATCGCGATCGCCGACACGGGACCGCGCGTGCAGCTGGAGCTGGCGGTGCCGTACGGGCGGGTGCTGCCGGACGTGGCGCGGGACGTGCAAGAGCGAGTTGCCGCCGCGCTCGGCACCATGTGCGGTGTGAACGTAACCGCCGTCGACGTAACGATCGAGGAGCTCTCGTGAGCGTAGGCTTGACGGAGCTCACCAAAGAGCGGAGGCGCCGGCTCGGCCGGCGCCGGGAGCGGGTATGACCGGCGGGCGCCGAGAGGCGCGGCGCTCGGCGCTCACCTTGCTCTACCAGTGGGACGTCACCGAGCAGGCGCCGGGCGACCTGTACGAGGGCGAGATCGGCGAGTACGCGCGCGACGTCACAGCGGCGGTGGTCCGTGACGTTGCCGAGCTCGACGGCCGCATCACCGCTGCCGCCGCGGAGTCCGGCTGGACGGCCGACCGGCTCGGCGCGATCGAGCGGAACATTCTCCGCATCGCGATCCACGAGCTCGACGAAGGCGAGATCCCGGCGAGCGCCGTGATCGACGAGGCCGTCACCCTCGCCAAGCAGTATTCGACGAGGGAGGCCGGCCGGCTCGTGAACGGCATCCTCGACCGCATCTACAAGGAGGCTGCCGCATGAGCACGGAAGAATCGCTTTCCCGCGCCGAGGAGCTGCTTGCGCGGCTCGAGGCGGCACGTGGCGAGCTCGACCGCATCGCGCAGGAGGAGGGCGGCTCGCCCGACCGCGCGCTCGAGATCCTGAGCGAGCTCTCGGAGCTCGCGAAGTCGGTCGAGGAGGAGCTGGAGCGCGCGAAGCGCTCGGCGGAAGCGGATGCCCAGAAGCCCTGACGAGCTGCGCGCGCTCGTCGAGGACTGCCTCGAAGGGCTCGAGCTGTGGCCGCACCTGCACGGGCAGGCCGAGTCTGTTCGCTACTCGATCACGGTCGGCGGCAAGCGCGTGCGCCCGGTGATCTGCCTCGCGACCGCGGAGGCCGCGGGCGCGGAGCCCGAGGAGGCGCTTCAGGCCGGCTGCGCGCTCGAGCTCGTGCACACGTTCTCGCTCGTCCACGACGACCTGCCGTCGCTCGACAACGACGAGGAGCGCCGGGGCCAGCCGTCGACGTGGAAGCACTACGGCGAGGCGGTCGGCATCCTCGCGGGCGACGCGCTCCTTGCCGAGGCCTTCCGGCTTGCGACGTCGTACGACACGCCGCTCGTCGCGCGCGAGCTCGCGCATGCGACGCTCGGGATGATCGGCGGGCAGTACCTCGACATCACCGGCACCGCACCGGACGAGGCGACGCTGCACCGGCTGAAGACGGGCTGCCTCTTCGAGGCCGCGGTTGCGCTCGCGCTCTGGGTCGCCCGCGTGCCCGAAGCGCGGCAAGTGCCGTGGCGGACGTTCGGCGCCGAGCTCGGCCTGCTCTTCCAGATCGTCGACGACATCCTCGACGGCGACGGCTACGTCGTCACGCACGGTGTCGACGGAGCCCGCCGCCTCGCCGACGAGTCGGCCGACCGCGCGCGGGTGGCGCTCGGCGCGATCGACGCCGACACGAGCGTGCTGCGCGACATCGTCGACGGGCTCGCGGTGCGCACGGCGTAACTCAATCGAGGGACGTTGCCTTAAGGCTGCAGCGCCGATGGCCCACGTATGGGGTGGCAGGAGCGCGACTGGGCGAAGTGGACGGACGAGGAACGGGCGCGCATGGTCGGCGGCCACGTCTCGACGACAATCGCCACCTGCCCCGAGGCGAATCCACGGCGGCGCGTCGAGCTGACTGCGCTCGCGATCGCCGTCTCGGTCGTCGCATCGTTCGGCATCGCGCACTTCCACGTGCTCCGTCCGCCCGGGTCGCCGGCTCCGCTGCTTCAGCCTGCAGCTCCGCCGACCGTCGTCTACGGGACGGGGCTCGCGCATGCTCCCGGCGGCCAGGAGATGACCTGCACGGCGATGGCGTCGGACGCACAGGGCGTCCAGTCATGCACGACGTGGCAGTTCCTCCAGGCCGGGCAGCGAGCGGCGCAGGCCGCGGCGCTTCCGGCAGGCGGCCCGTTTTGCACGGCCGTCGTCGCCGACCAGGCGACCGGCGGCTGGAAGTGCACGCGCGGGCAGCTGCCCGCGGCCGGCGGCTGACAGTAGCCTCGGCTTCATGAAGAAGCGGATCGACGTGCTCCTCGTCGAGCGCGGGCTCGCGGAGTCGCGCGCGCAGGCGCAGGCGCTCCTCATGGCCGGCCTCGTGCACGGCTTCGACAAGCCGGGCCAGCAGGTCGACGAGAGCGTCGAGCTGAGCGTCGAGCGCGGCCCCGCCTACGTCTCGCGCGGGGGCGAGAAGCTCGCGCACGGGCTCGACCTGCTCGGCGTCGACCCGGCGGGGCTCGACTGCCTCGACGTCGGCGCTTCGACCGGCGGCTTCACCGACGTCCTGCTCCAGCGCGGCGCGGCGCGCGTGATCGCCGTCGACGTCGGCTACGGGCAGCTCCACCAGCGGCTGCGGGACGACCCCCGCGTCATCGTGCTCGAGCGCGTCAACGCGCGGGCTCTCACCGAGCTGCCGTTCGCGCCGCAGCTCATCGTGTGCGACGTGTCGTTCATCTCCGTTCGCACAGCACTGCCGCCCGCGCTCGCGCTCGCGGCGCCGGGCTGGCGGGCGGTTGTCCTCGTGAAGCCGCAGTTCGAAGCCGGCCGTGCCGACGTCGGGAAGGGCGGCGTCGTCCGCGAGCCCGCCGTGCGCGCGCGCGTCGTGCGCGAGGTCGCCGAAGCGGCGCTCGGGTGGGGGGCGAGCGTCCTCGGCGTCGTAGACTCCGGGCTTCCGGGGCCGAAGGGCAACCGGGAGTTCCTCCTCCACCTCGCGCACTCCGACGACCCCAGGCTCCCCGATGACCTCGACGAGCGAATCGACACAGCGGTCGCGGCCGGTTAAGACCGCCGCGGTCGTCACGCACGGCCGC
>JANMQZ010000254.1:0-8179 GCA_031370755.1 Actinomycetes bacterium | reverse complement strand
GCGCCACGACCTGCCGGGGCCGTCGTCGGTCGGCATCGCGCTGCAGGCGCTCGAGAAGAAAGAGATCGCGGGCCGCACGAGCGAGGGCGACCGCTGCATCATCGAGCCGTTCCTCGCCGAGTGGCTCCGCCGCGAGCAGCGTCCGGTCTAGGACGCAACCGCGGCGGGCCAGAGCTCGACCTGCTCGCTCCAGACCTCGAGGAAGAGCTCCGCGAGCTGCGGGTCGAATTGCGTGCCGGCGCAGGAGGCGATCTCGACGAGTGCGGCGTCGACCGAGAGCACGGGCCGGTACGGGCGCGGCGAGGTCATCGCGTCAAACGCGTCGGCGACGGCGAGGAGGCGCGCCTCGACCGGGATCGACCGCCCGCGTAGCCCCGACGGGTAGCCGTCGCCGTCCCACCGCTCGTGATGGAAGAGGACATAAGGGAGCGCGCTGTGCGCGGAGCGGATGGGCAGCACGAGCTCGGCGCCCGCGCGCGGGTGGCTGCGGATCGTGCCGAGCTCCTCGAGGGTCAGTGGGCCCGTCTTGCGGAGGACGTCGCGCGCGATCGAGACCTTGCCGATGTCGTGGAGCGGCGCGCCGAAGCGGAGTGCCGCGAGGCGCTCGGGCTCCCAGCCGAGCAGCTGCGCGACCGGCGCGGCGAGCGCCGCAACCCGGGCGCCGTGCCCGTAGGTCTGATCGCGCTCCTCGAGCGCCCGAGAGATTGCCGCCAGCATGCCCGAGGGAGATTCCCCGGGCCGCGGCGGATTCCTCTAGGCGGCCGCCCGGGCCGCGGCACCTCGGGCACGGCGCTCCACGGCGACCGAGAGCCAGATCGACGCCTCGAAGAGCACCATCAGCGGCACCATCTCGAAGACGGTCGTCACCGGGTCGACACCGGGCAGAGCAACGGCGATCGCGGCGACGACGACGTACCCGATCCGCCGCTGCTTCCGCAGGGTCCGCGAGCTTACGATGCCGAGCCGAACGAGGGTGACGATCACCGCGGGCAGCTCGAAGACGACACCGACGGCGACGAGCACCATCACAGCGAACGACACGTAGTCTCGCGCCCGGATCTGGATGTCGTAGATCGACTGGTCGTAGGTCGTGAGGAACTTCAACGCGGCCGGGAGCGCGACCTTGTAGCTGAAGGCGACGCCGCCGACGAAGAGCAGCGTCGCGAACGCGACGCAGGCCGCGATCGACCGCTGCAGATGCGGCTGGAGCGCAGGCGCGAGAAAGCTCCACAGCTGCCAGAGCACGATCGGCAGCGCGATCGCAAAGCCGGCAGCGAGCGACACCTGCATCGACGTGATGAACGGCTCGGCGACGCCGTACGTCACGAGCTTCCTGTCGCCCGGCAGCGGTGCGAGGAGCAGGTGCACGAGCCGCGTGTGCACGACGAAGCCGGCAACGAAGCCCGCGCCGACAGCGAGCACGCAGATGAAGAGGCGGGAGCGGAGCTCGCCGAGATGATCGACGAGCTCCGCACCGTCGCCGTGCTGGAGGCGGCGGGGCAGCCGCATCAGGCTGCCTCACGCTCGCGCGTCAGCTCTTCCGGGATCGCCAGCTTCTCGTCCTTGGCGTCGCCGGTCACGGAGTCCTTGAACTCGCGCATGCCGCGGCCGAGCGAGCGGCCCATCTCCGGCAGCCGCTTGGGGCCGAAGACGAGGAGAACGACGAGGCCGAGCACGATCAATTCGGGCAAACCGATGAATCCGGGCATGGGTTCCTTTCGTAGGTGAGATCGGGGCGGCGCCGCAGGGGCCGCCCCGATGCTCTGGGTGGTCGATCAGCCGACGATGAAGCCGGTGCCCTTGACGGCGGCGAGGATCTGCGCCTTTGTCTTCGAGCCCTGGAATGCGGAGGGCGCGGGCAGCGTCCCCTGCGTCTTCGCGAGACGGATCTCGCGAATCCAGGCTGCGTGGCGTGCCTCGACCGGCAGGATCGAGCCCGCCGCTGCGAGGATCTTCTTGTTCTTGATGTTGCCGACCTGGCCGAGGTAGGCCTGCACGCCCGTGTCCTCGAGGACCGTCGCGGTCGCCTCGAACTTCGTCTGGTCGGTGACCGTGTCCTTGAAGTCGAACGTCGGCTTCTTCACGGCCTTCTTGCCGAGCGCCCCCTTGAGGAAGCTCACGTGCGCGGCCTCGTGTGCTGCGACGACGCGGGCGAACGTGTTCGTGTCGCCGGTGAAGTTGCCCTTCGCGACTGCCTGTGCGTAGAACGCAGCTTCGAGGTACTCGAGCGTCAGCGCGAAGTTGAGGATCGCGATGTCGCTCGCCGGGATGGATGCGGCCGACGCGAGCGACGGCAGCGCGCCCATGACGGCACCGCCGCCGATGACTGCTCCTGCGCCGAGGCCGGCCTTGCGCAGAAACGCTGCGCGCGTGGTGGGATCGACGTGCTCCGCGGCTTCCTGAATGGCGCCGTCGCGGTCCACGTCTTCGAGCGTCCAGAGATCGGACATGTGGCCTTGCTCCTCTCTTCCCGCGGCGGTTGACTGGGTCGGAACCGTGGTGCGGCCGCGGGATCGAGAGCTATTCGCCCCGAACCGTTTATCGGTTCAAAGTCGTTCTTCTAGGCGTTTCCTGCCGTAATGCACGGCGAGGAGCACGACCACGGCGACCGCGGCGATGCCGCCCGCGGCGAAGAGGCCGTAGCGCGTGATGGCGTCCGCGGCGGCCTTGCCGCCGTAGTACGCGACGAGCGCGACCGCGGTGGCCCACGCGATCCCGCCGGTCGCGTTCCAGAAGAGGAAGCGCCACCACGGCATGCGGCCGAGGCCCGCGACCCACGCAGCCGTGAAGCGGAGGATCGCGACGAAGCGGCCGAAGAACACCGTCTTGCCGCCGTGCCGTTGCATGATGCGTTCGGCGCGCGGGATCACCGAGTCTCCCCATCGTTTCAACCAGCGCGCGCGCTCGAAGAGCTTCCGGCCGCCGAGGCGGCCGATCAGCCAGTAGCCGAGGTTGTCGCCGATGATCGCGGCGGCGGCCGCGACGACGATCACGACCACGATGTTGTAGTGGCCCTTCGCAGCGAGCAGACCGAAGAAGATGAGCGCCGTCTCGCCCGGAAGCGGGATCCCGAACGACTCGAGCATGACGACGACGAAGAGGAGCGGCAGCCCGTGGTGGGTGAAGAAGTGCTCCACCGCGGGAGCGTACTCGGCGTCGAATATGGTTCCGGCGATGAGGGTCGGAGTTGCGCGCGAAACGGCGCCGGGCGAGCGCCGGGTCGCTCTCGTGCCCGAGACCGCCGGAAAGCTCGCAGCCGCGGGCTTCGAGATCGTGGTCGAGCCCGGGGCCGGTGAGGCCGCCTCGTTCCCCGACGCGGCGTACACGGATGCCGGCGCGACGCTCGGCTCGCCGTGGGAGGCGGACGTCGTCGTGAAGGTGCAGAAGCCGGACGAGACCGAGGCCGCACGCCTCCGCGAAGGCCAGCTCCTGATCGGCTATCTCGATCCGCTCGCCGACCGCGAGGGCGTCGAGCGGCTCGCCGCTCGCGGCATCGTCGCGTTCGCCATGGAGTCGATCCCGCGCACGACGCGCGCGCAGTCGATGGACGCCCTGTCGTCGCAGGCGACGGTCGGCGGCTACAAGGGCGCGCTGCTCGCGGCGGAGCATCTCCCCCGCTTCTTCCCGATGCTGATGACCGCGGCGGGCACGGTGCCGCCCGCGAAGGTGCTCGTGATCGGTGCCGGTGTCGCCGGCCTGCAGGCGCTCGCGACCGCGCGCCGGCTCGGCGCCGTCGTCACCGGCTTCGACGTCCGCCCCGTCGTGCGCGAGCAGATCGAGAGCCTCGGCGCGAACTGGCTTGACCTCGGCGTGACCGGTGCTGAGGCCGAGGGCGGGTACGCCCGCGAGCTGACGCCGGAGGAGATGCAGGCGCAGCAGCGGGCGCTCGAGGCGCGCATCTCCGAGTTCGACGTCGTGATCACGACCGCGGCAGTCCCGGGGCGCGCAGCGCCGAAGATCATTCCCGCCTCCGCCGTGCGCGCGATGCGCCCCGGCTCCGTCATCGTCGACCTCGCCGCCGACACCGGCGGCAACTGCGAGCTCACCGAGCCCGGCAGCGTCGTCGAGCGCGACGGCGTGACGCTCGTCGGGCTGACGAACCTGCCGTCCTCGATGCCGTATCACGCTTCGATGCTGTACTCCCGCAACGTGCAGGCGCTGCTCGTGCATCTCGCCCCCGGCGGCGAGCTCGCGCTCGACTGGGACGACGAGATCACCGCGGGCGCGTGCGTGACGAAAGAGAAGGTGACCGCATGAGTCATACGACGCTGCTCGTCTTCGAGGTGACGATCCTCGTGCTCACGATCTTCCTCGGCTTCGAGGTGATCTCGAAGGTCCCTGCGATGCTGCACACGCCCCTGATGTCCGGAACGAACGCGATCCACGGCATCGTGATCGTCGGCGCGATGATCGTGCTCGGGCTCCCCGACAAGGGCACGTTCACCTGGATCGTGGGCTTCGTCGCCGTCGTGCTCGCATCGGCGAACGTCGTCGGCGGGTTCGTCGTCACCGACCGGATGCTGCAGATGTTCCGGAAGCGCGAGCCGGCGAAGAAGCCGGACGACGCCTCGCAGACCGGGAGCTAGCGCGTGGGCGTCAACGCGACGAACCTGCTCTACCTCGTCACGATCGTGACCTTCATCCTCGCGCTGCGGTTCCTCTCGAGCCCGGCGCATGCGCGGCGGGGCAACCAGATCGGCGCCGCGGGCATGCTCGTCGCGATCGCGGTCACGTTCGCGAGAAGCGGCATGACCGACTACTGGGCGATCGCGGTCGCGATGGTGATCGGCGGCGGCTTCGGGGCGGTGGCGGCGCGCAAGGTGAAGATGACCGCGATGCCGCAGATGGTGGCGCTCTTCAACGGCGTCGGCGGCGGCGCGGCGGCGCTCGTCTCGCTCGCGGAGCTGCACCGGATCCTGCCCGATCCCGGCCGCCCCAAGGTCGACATCGGCCTCGCGATCGTCCTCTCCGCGCTGATCGGCTCGATCTCGTTCGCCGGCTCGATGATCGCGTTTGCGAAGCTCCAGGAGCTGATCGGCGGCAGGCCGATCACGTACGCAGGCCAGCAGTTCGTGAACGCGACGCTCTTCCTTGCGTGTTCGGCGGCCGGGCTCGCGCTCGTCGCCGGCTGGCAGAAGGAGTGGCTGCTCTGGGCGCTCGTCGGCGGCGCGTCGATCTTCGGAGTTCTCTTCGTCCTGCCGATCGGCGGCGCAGACATGCCGGTCGTGATCTCGCTCCTGAACGCGTTCACCGGCCTCGCTGCGGCGGCGACCGGCTTCGAGCTCGAGAGCAACGTGCTGATCGTGAGCGGCATGCTCGTCGGGGCGTCGGGCACGTTGCTGACGATGCTGATGGGCCGGGCGATGAACCGCTCGATCACGAACGTCCTCTTCGGCGCGTTCGGCAAGGTGACCGCGCAGGCTGCTGCGGTCGCAGCCGGCGACGGCGGCAACGTGCGGAGCGCGACGGCCGAGGACGTCGCCGTCATGCTCGCCTATGCCCACAAGGTCGTCTTCGTGCCGGGCTACGGGCTCGCGGTCGCGCAGGCGCAGCACGACGTGCGAGCGCTCGCCGACCTGCTCGAGGCGAAGGGCGTCGAGGTGACGTACGCGATCCACCCCGTCGCGGGACGTATGCCCGGACACATGAACGTGCTGCTCGCCGAAGCGAACGTCCCGTACACGCAGCTGAAGGAGATGGACGAGGCGAATCCCGAGTTCGCGCGCACCGACGTCGCCGTCGTCGTCGGCGCGAACGACGTCGTCAACCCCGACGCGCGCAACAATCAGGGCAGCCCGATCTACGGGATGCCGATCCTGAACGTCGACGATGCGCAGGCGGTGGTTGTGCTGAAGCGCTCGATGAATCCCGGCTTCGCCGGGATCGAGAACCCTCTCTTCTACAACCCGAAGACCGTAATGCTGTTCGGCGACGCCAAGGAGTCGATCGTCAAGCTCGCGCACGACGTCAAGAGCCTCTAGGCAGTCCTCCTGCGGAGCGTCGCGGCACCGAGCGCGAGCGCGAGCACGATGCAGCCGCCGACGACGGCGACATCGACGGCAAAGCGGGTGTCGAAGACGTCGTTTGCCGTGTGCGCGAGCGCGTCGTACGCGTAGGTGAGCGGCAGGGCATCCGAGAGCCAGCGCAGCCAGGTCGCCATCTGCGGGCGTGGCACGAAGAGGCCGCAGAGCAGGATCTGCGGGAACACGACCGCCGGCATGAACTGCACCGCCTGGAACTCCGACTGTGCGAACGCGCTTACGAAGAGCCCAAGCGCGCTGCCGAGTACCGCGTTACCGATCGCGAGCGCGACGACGACGCCGCGTGGCCCCTGGACCTCGAGCCCGAGCAGGCCGAACGCGACCCCGGACACCGCCGCCGCCTGGATCGCCGCCATCAGCCCGAACGCGAGCCCGTAGCCCGCGAGCAGGTCGAGCTTCGCGAGCGGCAGCGTCATCAGCCGCTCGAGCGTGCCCGACGTGCGCTCGCGCAGCATCGTGATCGAGGTGACGAGAAACATGGTGATGAACGGGAAGAGCCCGAGGAGCGGCGCGCCGATGTGCTGGAACGTCCCCGCACTCCCGGAGAAAAGCTCCTTGAGCAGCGACTCGAGAACGCACGGCACGACGACGATGAGCGCAATCGTCCGCGGGTCGCGCCGCAGCTGCGAGAGCACGCGCAACGTCACGGCAAGGGTGACGTGCCTGCTCACGCCTCGCCCTCGATCAGGCGCAGGAAGGCCTCGTCGAGCTCCTGCGCCCCGGTCTGCGCGCGGAGCTCCGCCGGCGTTGCCTGTGCGAGCAAGCGTCCCTCGCGGATGAGCAGGAGGCTCGAGCAGCGGTCCGCCTCGTCCATCACGTGGCTCGAGACGAGCAACGTCGCTCCGCCATCCGCGAGCCGGTGGAAGAGCTCCCAGAGGTCGCGGCGAAGCACGGGATCGAGCCCGACGGTCGGCTCGTCGAGGACGAGGACGTCGGGCCGTCCGAGCAACGCGGCAGCGAGCGAGACGCGCGCCCGCTGGCCACCCGAGAGGCGCGCGACGACGCGGCTCGTCTCCCGCTCGAGACCGACCTCCGAGATCACGCGATCCACCGCGTCCGGCGCGGTGCCGAGCACGCGCGCGAAGAAGTGAACGTTCTCGCGGACGGTGAGGTCGCCGTAGACCGACGGCGCCTGGGTCATGTAGCCGATGCGCGCGCGCAGACCCTTCGCGCCGGCGGGCAGGCCGAGCACGGAGACGGATCCGTCGGCGACGCGCTGCACGCCGACGACTGCGCGGATGAGCGTCGTCTTGCCGCTGCCGCTCGGCCCGAGCAGGCCCGTGACCGACCCGGCGGCGACGGCGCAGGTCAGCTCCGGCAGGACAACGGTGCCGCCTCGCACGACACGCAGACGCTCGACGCGGATCGCAGGCTCCGTGCTCATCCACGTGCACGTCTATCACGGGTGCCCTACGATCGACGCCGAGAGTGCCGATCGTCGCCGCGCACATGCTGCTCTACACGCGCGAAGCCGACGCGCTCCGGGCGGTGCTCAGGGACGTGCTCGGCTGGGACTTCGTCGAGGACACGCCGGGCTGGCTGATCTTCAGGATGCCACCGGCGGAGATCGGCGTGCACCCGTCCGAAGGCGCGACGTCACATCAGATCTGCCTGATGTGCGACGACCTCGAGGTGACGATGACCGAGTTGCGCGCGAAGGGCATCGAGTTTCGCGGCGGGCCGGACGAGGAGAGCTTCGGGATCACGACGACAATGCTCCTGCCCGGCGGTGTCGAGCTCCTGCTCTACCAGCCGAAGCACGCGTCGCCCCTCGATCTTTAGACGAACCGCTCAGGGTTGAACAGCTCGAGCTGCGGCGCGGTCTCGCCGAGGATCGCGTCGGCAACGAGCTCGCCGCAGGCGAAGCCGAGCACGTTGCCGTGGCCGGAGTAACCCGCCGCGACCCAGAGCGCGTCGCGTCCCGGCACGCGACCAACGAGCGGGAGCATGTCCTGCGTCAGTCCGAAGATGCCGGCCCAGCGGTGGGTGATGCGCGGCTCCTCGCCGATCAGCTCGCCGAGGAAGCGCTCGAGGGATGCCTGGATCGTCGGCGTCGTGATCTCGACGTCGGTGAGCTCGTCCATGATCGAGACGTCGCGGAAACCGCCGAGCAGGACGCGGCCGTCGGGCAGCTGCTG
>JANMQZ010000243.1:0-9329 GCA_031370755.1 Actinomycetes bacterium | reverse complement strand
GGCCGGCGGCAGCGTGCAGCCCTTCCCCTGGACCGGCTCGACGAGGAAGAGGGCGACGTCCTCGCTCCGGAGCTCGCGCTCGAGCGCTTCGAGGTCGCCGAAGGGGACGCGGTCGAAGCCCGGCAGGAGCGGCTGGAAGCGCGAGGTGAAGACGTCGTTCCCGTTCGCCGACAGCGAGCCGAGCGTCAGGCCGTGGAAGCCGCTCTCGGCCGACAGGACGCGCGTGCGCTTCGTCGCTGCGCGGCCGAGCTTGAGCGCCGCCTCGACCGCTTCGGTGCCGGAGCTCGTGAAGAGGACGCGCTCGAGCCGCGCCGGGGTGCGCGCGAGCAGCGCCTCTGCGAGGAGTCCGGGCAGCGCCGTGACGCCGAGCTGCACCGAGCCGGGCGTCTCGAGCTCGAGCGCCTCGATCAGCGCTGCGCGGTTGCGCGGGTTGTTGCGGCCGACGTTGTACATCCCGAACCCGCCGAGCAGGTCGAGGAAGCGATTGCCTTCGTCGTCGAAGAGGTAGGCGCCGTCGGCGCGCGACCAGGTCCGGTCGAAGCCGATCGTGCGGAGCACCCGCACGAACTGCGGGTTGATCGTGCGCGCCCAGCGCGCGTGATCGTCGCCGCCGGCGGCGAGCAGTCCCTTCAGGTCGACCGCGCCCACGGCCGGAATGTACCTCCGGCCTTACGCGATGGCGGCCCGGATCGAGAGCTCGGGGCCCTCGAGCCGGACGTCGAGCACCTTCGCCGTGCGGCGGAGAAGCGCGACTGCGGCGGGGTTGTCGGTCGACGCGAGCGCGGTGATGACGCGGATGCCGGACGCACGCGCGTCCGCGATCAGCTCGGCCGCAAGCGTCGAGCCGATGCCGCGGTGCTGGTACTCGTCGGCGACCGCGAAGGCGATCTCTGCGGTCTCGCCGTCGCGGACGAGGCGCGCGATCGCGACCGGCTGCGGGTCGTTCTCGACGTAGGCGACGAGCGCGTGGTGGCAGCGGTCTTCGGCCGCGAGCTGGCGGAGCTCGGCGGCGGTCAGGCACGGCTTTGGCCCGTTGAAGCGGGCGCGCCGGGACTGCGGGCCGAGGCGCTCGAACACCGCAACGACCGTGCTGACATCGCCGTGGCGGAGGGGCCTCACGAGGAGGGTCGGGCCGTGCTTGGGCTTGAGAACGCGAGTGTGCATGGGTGAGTTGGAAAAACCTACCCTATCGGGTTGGAAAAGTCAACCCTCTCTGGCATACTCCGTCCAGCCCGTGACCGATCCCCTCCCGCGCCCCTGCTCGATCGCCTCGGCCCTCTCGTTTCTCGGCGAGAAGTGGTCGCTGCTCGTCATCCGCGAGCTCGCCCTCGGAGTGCACCGGTTCGACGAGATCCAGCGGAACACGGGGGCGCCGCGCGACATCCTCGCGACCCGGCTTCGCCGCCTCGAGGCCTCGGGCGTGCTCGAGAAGCGGCAGTACCAGGAGCGGCCGGCACGGTTCGGCTACCACCTGACCGAGGCCGGCGGCGAGCTACGGCCGATCCTCCTCAGCATCGCGCAGTGGGGCGACCGCTGGACGTCGCCGCCACGCGTCACGACGTGGGTGCACACCTGCGGCGAGGAGGCCGACCTCGTGCACACCTGCCGCTCGTGCGGCGAGGAGATCACCGGGTACGACCTGCAGGCCCGCTACGCGACGGCCGCGCTGAGCGACTCCGCGGCGTAGACCGTCTGCAGCGCTCTTTTACACTGACTCGGCGCCCCCGTAGCTCAGTGGATAGAGCAGCGGTTTCCTAAACCGCGTGCACAAGTTCGATTCTTGTCGGGGGCATCCCGTCATCGCCACGGATATCCGGCCGGATAGGTGAGCTCCGTCGCGACGCCACGGCTCAGCGCGAACACCCGCACGTGGGCGCCGCGCGGCGGCAGCGGGAGCGTGAAGCTGTACCCCGACGTTGCCACCGTCGGAATCTGGAGACCCTGCGCGACGTCGGGCCGTGACTCCGACGGCTTGGTCACGGCGGCAAGCCGGGCGCCGACGAACGCTGCTACGCGCGGCGCGGGTTGCCGCCGGCCCGGGTCGATCGCCCAGCCCGCGAGCACGGCGGTCCCGGCGGCCGGCACGGCCGCGTCGACCCACCCCTGGAACACACCCGCCGAGATCCGGAACCGCTGCTTGCCGACCACGAGCTCCGAGCCGCGCAACCGCCCGTCAGGAGGCTGCGGCGACAGGCGCGGTGCGTAGCGGCCGTGAATCCGGACGGCGAAGAAGTCGACCGAGAACGGCGCAGGAACATGCTCGAGCCGGAACCAGTCGTAGGACCCGAAGCCGCCGAAGAGCGGCGACATCGCTGCGCTCTCCGGCATGCGGAGTACGAGCGGCGACTCGGCCGTCCCCGGGACGAAACGAAACGCGCCGCCGAGAACGATCTGCGGCAGGCGCGCCGGTTTGAGCAGAACGGACTCGACGCGGTACGTGGAGAAGCGCGGGAACCGAATCCGGGCGTAGACGAGGTCGTCCGTGCTGGGCGCGTGCGCGACCGCGATCGTCGCGCCCTCGCGTCCAACAACCGACCCGATCGGGCGCGGCGGGTCGCAACGGTTGCGCGTCCGCGCCAGCACCTCCCAACTCCCATCGGCCTCAACCTCGCGGTAGCTGCAGACGAGCGTGAGGAAGGTCGCCGGAGCCTCGAAGTTCGTCACCTTCGCGTCGAGCGTCGGCGTCCTCTGGCGCAACACGCGCTCGGCTCCGCGACTCGCGAGTGCGGAGGCGTTCATCCGGTCGAGATGCGAATCGAACGCCGTGTACCACTGCAGGAGAGGTTCGGGGCGCCAGCGGAAACCGTACGCCCAGGCCGCGGAGATCTCGTACGGCTCGACGTCGACGCTATGACCTCGGAGAAGCGACAGGTCGCTCGCCGGCACGGCAAGCTTCGAGCGCGCGACCGCACGTCCTTCGGCCGCCTCGCGGCTGCGCGCCCCCGGATCGACGGCCGCACGTGCCTCGCGCACGGCAGTGCGGACGTGGGCGACCGGTTTGTAGAGACTTCTGAACGTCGCGTCGGGAGCTGCGACGGAAGCGGCAGCTGCACCGACGACGAGCACTGCCGCTCCGATGCGTGCGACGCCCTTCCACGCGAACGCAAGGACGCTCACCGCGAATGCCGCGAAGAAAAACCGGACGTGCTCGTCCTCGCGAACGAAGCCTTCTTTGAGATAGGCGAAGCCGTACACCGCAACGACCAGCAGGAGCGGTATCCGGCGGCTGCGAGGCAGCTTCCGCAACCGTGGCACGAGCAACGCTGCCAGGCCGGCGACGAGCAGAACGGCGAGCACTCTGCCCGTGCCTCGCCCGGCGCCGCCGCGGGCGGTGGCGTCCGTGTAGCCGAGAACGACGTGCGCCGACTCGCGCAGCCACGTCGGCAGTGCCGAGAGCGCCTGCCCGGACGCGAGCCAGAGGAGCGGCAGCGCCACCGCGAACGACGCCAGGAACAGGATCTCGGCGCGAGCGCCCCGCGGAGGCAGGCGCCAGACGACGAGGAGGAAGAGCACGAGACAGAGGGCGCCGCTGTTCAGCTTCACGAGCATCTCGACGGCCGCGAGGCCGGCGCAGAGCGGCACGAGCCACACCGCCTGGGGTGGCTCGTCGCGCTCCAGGAGCCAGACGGCGAAGAAGAACGCGAGGTAGACCGTGATGTCGCTCAGGAGGAGCGTCAAGCTGAGCACGGCGAACGCCAGGACGACGCCAACGACGCGACCGTAGACGCGCGACGCCGCGCTCACGACGACAGCCGCCAGCACGACTTGAGCGACGAGTGCGTACGCGAACGACGCTGCGCCCGTCCACCACGAGACGATCAGCGGGTGCGCCAGAAACCCGAGCGGCCCGTCGACGAACACGACGCCGCGCCCGTAGTCGAGACCGTCGACGGCGGCGAGATGAAGCCCGATCAGCCAAGAATTGTCGAAGCCGATCCTCGGGACGAAGTGCGGAACCTCCCACGTCAGCAGCGCGAGGAGGACGCCAACCGGCAGCGACCAGCGCAGAGGCACGCGATACGGTCGTGCGAAACCGACCGTCGCCCGGACAAGCCGCAGAGAAGAGCCGCTCACGGAGGCATCTTTCTATACGAGACAACGCCCGCGACGCGGAGGCTCGCCTGCGCGACCTGGAGGCCGGCGCTCACGACGCCAGCCCGGAAGAGGCCCTGTCGTGGGCCGGGATCGACCGCGCACGCGCAGCGACCGACCGGGCCAGAGCTGCCGAAGACCGAGCCCGCGCGGCCGCCAATCGCGAAGCGGCAGGGCGCGAGCGCGCCGAGCAACTGAGGAACCGCACCGAGTCCGCCGACAACTGAGGCTCGCGACGACGGACGAGCTGACGGGTGCGCGAACGCGTAAGTTCGGACTCGAGGAGATGGCACGCGAACTTGCGCGCGCGCAGCGCAACAACAGCTCGTTCGTGCTCGCATTCATCGACGTCGACGGTCTCAAGCAGGTCAACGACACGCAGGGCCACCTGGCCGGCGACGCATTGCTCCAGCTCGTCGGCGAGACCGCTCGCTCGCACGTCCGGCCCTACGAGGTCGTCGTGCGCTACGGCGGCGACGAGCTCGTCTGTGCGATGCCGGGGCTGAACGAGGCCGGAGCCGCAGCACGCTTCGTCGAGATCGGCAAGACGCTGAAGGCCGTCGATGCGCAGCACTCCGTCTCGGTCGGGTTCGCCGAGGCAAAACCCGGCGACGACCTCGAGCACCTGCATGCCCGCGCCGACGCCGATCTGCTCGAAACCCGACGGCCGGAACGAACCCCGACTGACGCTGCTAGCCTTTCCTCCGGCGGTCTCGTAGAGCTCGAGCCGCCAACACGTCCACCCACAGGGTTGCGGGCCGACAGAGAATCGCAGTCGACCCCGGAGAGAGACATGAGCGAAGCAGCCACGACGCCGAAAGTCACGTTCGAGAACGGCGGCGCCTTTCTGCGCGACACGCGCGCGGAGGTCGAGCAGTATCTGTCCGTCGGGCACGCCCGCCTGCGCGGCGCGCTCGGCCTGTACTCGAAGGCTCCGATCGCCGTTGGGCTGATCGTCCTCTCGTGGTTCGTACTCGTCTTCGCGCGACCGGACGCACTGGTCGTGATGCTGTGCCTCGGCGGCCTCGCCGTCGGCGCGACGCTCGTCGCGTTCTGCGTCCAGCACGATGCGAATCACGGCTCCTACTTCAAGAGCCGCCGCTACAACCACCTCGTCGGCTGGACGTCTGACCTGCTGCTCGGCTTCAGCAGCTACGCGTGGCGCGTGAAGCACAACGTCGCGCATCACACGTACACGAACGTCGACGGCTACGACGACGACATCGCGAAGTCGCCGCTGGCACGGTTCGCGCCGATGCAGCCGACACGCCCTTGGTACCGGTTTCAGCACTACTACGTGTGGCCGCTCTACTCGCTGATGGGCCTCGCCTGGCAGACCGTCGGCGACCTCAAGAGCTTCACGCGGGGCCACATCGGAACGACCGCTCTCCGCTTCCCGTCCGGCTGGACACGAGTCGGGCTCATCGGCGGCAAGCTGCTCTTCATCGGCTGGGCGTTCGTCGTGCCCATGCTCGTCTATCCGTGGTGGGGCGTCGTGACGGCTTATGTCGGGCTCAGCATGGTGACGAGCGTCGTGATGGCGACGACGTTTCAGCTTGCACATTGCGTCGAGGAAGCCGGCTTCGCGACGCCGGCCGAGCTGATCGCGAGCAAGCGCGTCTGGGCGGTGCACGAGGTCGAGACGACGGTCGACTTCTGCCCGCGGAACAAGATCCTCACCTGGATGCTCGGCGGGCTCAACTACCAGATCGAGCATCACCTCTTCCCGCGACTCCCGCACACGCTCTACCCGGAGATCGCGCCGATCGTGCAGCGCAACTGCCTGCGCTACGGCGTGCGATACACGGTGCAGCCGTCGCTCCGGCTCGCGCTCCGCTCGCACTTCCGCCACCTCCGCGGCCTGGGCCGTGCAGGCCTCAAGGCCGAGCTCGAGATGGGCTGATGCGCGTTACGCCGCAGCGAGCGGTTCCGGCCCCGAGCTCGGAGCTGCTCGCCGCTGATGCTTGCCTGCGAGTGCGAGCACCTCGACGATCCGCGAGGCGAGCATGAGCGGGTCGACCGGCTTCGTCAGGTAGGCAAGCGCGCCGAGCTTCTCCGCGCGCGCCTCGTTGGTGACGTTGGTCTCGCCGCTGACGAAGACGAGCGGAATTCGGCGCGTGCGACGGTCGCGACGGAGCGCCTCCGCGAGTCCGAAGCCGTCGAGCCGCGGCATGCTGACGTCGGTCACGACGAGGTCGGGCTTCTCGGAGCGGGCCCTGGCGAGCGCACTCAGCCCGTCTGCTGCTTCGAGCACGACGAGCCCTTCGAGCTCGAGATTGATCGCGCAGAGCAGCCGCATGGCCGGATCGTCGTCGACGATCAGCACCCGTGCGGCGCTTCGATCTGGTGCCGAAATGCTGGTCTCCATCTTCGATCCTCTCCCGCAAGCGAGGGCGTGCTCGCCGACCGGGCTGCTGGGGTCGACCAACTGCTCCTGCCTGCTTGCTGAGGCGGATCGTCCGCAGGGCCAAGGTCTCTGCCCCTGCGAGATGCGTCACGACGCCGTTCGTCTACGGCGCGGCTCCACGAGGATAGCGCCGAAGCGCACGAATTACAAGCTATCGCCGGCCCGCCGCGCTAGAATCATGGCTGCTCTATGACGATGCTCGAGAACGAGGGTGAGCACCTCCGCATCTTGATCGCGAACGAGCGGCGCGACCGGCTCGAGCTGCTCGCACAGGTCGTTGCGGGGCTCGGCCACGAGGTGATCGCCCGCGAGGTCGACGTGCGGGAGGTCGCCTCGGTCACCGCGCGCGAGCAGCCGGATGTGGCGCTCGTCGGGCTCGGGCTTTCCTCCGACCACGCGCTCGACCTGATCTCGGAGATCGTCCGCGAGGCCTTCTGCCCGGTCATCGCGCTGCTTTCCACGAAGGATCCGCAGTACGTGCACGAGGCGGCCAAGCGCGGCGTCTTCGCCTACATCGTCGACACGACGCCGGAAGAGCTGCAGAGCACGCTCGACATCACGCTTCAGCGCTTCACGGAGTACCACAACTTGAAAGGCGCATTCGCTCGCCGCGCCGTGATCGAGCAGGCCAAGGGAATCCTGATGGCGCGCCATGCGATCAACGCGGACAAGGCGTTTGAGCTGCTGCGCGAGCACTCCCAGCACAACGGCAACAAGCTCGCCGATGTGGCCGGGGCGATCGTCCACAGCCACCAGCTGCTGATGCCGGCGCCTGAGCCGCTGGCCTCGAGCTGACACTAGGGCGCGAAATCCGCCGGAATGGCGGAATTGCAGCTACAATCGCCGACATACGGCGCCTCACTGAACGGCGCTGTGGAGGATCCGCCCTCAGCAGAGCAGGTCGGAGCAGGCTGACCAACATCTCCGGTCAGCGCGAACGCTCGCCCAGCTCGGAGGATCGAAATGAAGCTTTCCAGGTACCTGCCCAGCGCTCGACGCGCGCGCATTCGCGTCGCGTCGGTTGCGACCCTCGCCTCGTTGTTCGCGGTCGGGCTGCTCGTCGCGCTCGTCGGCGGTGCCCAGGCGGCGTCGACAGCCGTGCCGCTCGGCACCGCCGACAGCTTCGTAGTGCTCGCCGGCGCCGGCATCACGAACACCGGCCCGACGACGCTCAACGGAGATCTCGGAACGTTCCCCACAACGACGATCACCGGCTCGGCCTCGCTGACCATCACGGGAACGAACCACAACGGCGACTCCGTCACGCAGCAGGCGAAGACGGACCTCGTCACGGCGTACAACAACGCCGCAGGACAGGGGCCGACATCGCCGATCGTCGCCGACCTCGGCGGACAGACGCTGGTTCCGGGCGTCTACAACTCTGCCTCGTCGATCGGCCTCACCGGCGCGCTGACACTAAACGCGGGCGGTAACCCGAACGCGGTCTTCGTGTTCCAGGCCGGCTCGACACTCACCACCGCGTCGGGCAGCAGCGTCAACCTGACGAACGGCGCTCAGGCGTGCAACGTCTTCTGGCAGGTCGGTAGCTCGGCGACGCTCGGCACCGGCTCCGCCTTCCGCGGCACGATCTTGGCGTTGACCTCGATCACGCTCACGACCGGTGCGACCGTCGAAGGACGCGTCCTCGCCCGGAACGGCGCCGTGACGCTCGACACGAACACGATCACGCGGCCGGGCTGCGCGACTGCGCCTGCAACGACCGCGACGACAGCAACGACAACGGCCGCGACGACAACGGCGACCACCACGACGACGCGCACGACGCCGGCCCCGAAGAAGAAGCCGGTGAAGCCGAAGATCGCCGGAGCGGCGACGAGTCGTGCGCAGCCCGCCATCCGCCACGTCGGGCTGACCGGATGACAAGCATCGGGTCGCGATCTCTCGGGGGAGTGCTGGCGCTTGCGCTGGCGCTCCCGCTGATCCTCGCCGGCAACGCCCTCGCCGCCCAGGCGACGGTGCCGCTCGGAAACGCCGAGTCGTTCGGGGCGCTGTCGTTCACTGCCATGACGAACGGCGTCGGCGCCCCCGACACGGTGGTCAACGGGAACGTCGGCTCTCAGACCTCGATCGACGTCGCGGTCACTCATCCCGGGTTCGCCGCATACGGCGCGGGCGCGTTGCAACTGTCGGATGCGCAGGCGAGCCTGCTGATCGCGTACGGCAACGCCGAGGCGCAGACACCGACGGGGAACATCACCGGCATGAACCTCGCAGGACAGACGCTCGGGCCGGGCGTCTACAACTCCACCGGCGGGATCCTGATCAGCGGGCCCGTCCCGCTGACCTTGGACGGAAATGGCAACGCCGACGCGGTCTTTATCTTCCAGGCCGCGGCCGCCGGCGACCTGACGGTCGATCCGACGTCGAACGTCGTTTACACGAACGGCGCCCAGCCCTGCAACGTCTTCTGGAAGGTCCAGTCGGCCTTCCTGAAGAACACCGGCTTCACGTTCGTGGGCACGATTCTCGCGTTGACGCAGATCACGCTGACCGACAACATCACGGTGCAAGGCAGAGTCCTCTCCCGCAACGCCGACGTGACGTTCATCCACGACGTCGTGAACAAGCCGTCGACGTGCATCACGCAGGCGAGTGTTGACGCGGCAGCAGCAGCGGCGGCACAGGCTGCTGCGGCAGCACAGGCAGCTGCGAATGCAGCGGCGGCCGCGGCCGCAGCCGCGACGGCGGCGGCGAATGCCGCGGCTGCAGCCCAGGCTGCAGCGGTCGTCAGGGCAGCCGAAGACGCGAAGGTCGCAGCGGCGGCGGCAGCGAAGGCCGCAGCCGATGCAGCGACCGCAGCAGCCGCAGC
>JANMQZ010000209.1:0-1694 GCA_031370755.1 Actinomycetes bacterium | reverse complement strand
GGGCGTCGGCAAGACCGAGGCGGCGAAGGCGGTCGCGCAAGCCGTCGGCGCGCGGCTGATCCGCCTGCAGTGCTACGAGGGCCTCGACGTCGCGCACGCCGTCTACGAGTGGAATTACGCGCGGCAGCTGCTGCACATCCGGGCGGCGCAGGAGGGAACGATCGACGAGGCGGAGCTCTTCGGCCCCGAGTTCCTGATCCGGCGGCCGCTGCTCGAGGCCGTCGAGGCGACCGAGCCGGTCGTCCTCCTGATCGACGAGATCGACCGCGCCGACGAGGAGTTCGAGGCGTTCCTGCTCGAGGTGCTCTCGGACTTCCAGATCACCGTTCCGGAGCTCGGCACGATCAAGGCGATCGAGCGCCCGATGGTGATCCTCACGTCGAACCGCACCCGCGAACTGCACGACGCCCTCAAGCGCCGCTGCCTTTTCCACTGGATCGGCCACCCGTCGCTCGAGCGCGAGATCGAGATCGTGAAGCTGCGCGTGCCGGACGTGCCGGAGCGCCTCGCCGCCGAGGCGGCCGCATTCGTGGCCGAGCTGCGCGAGCTCGACCTGCAGAAGCCGCCCGGCGTCGCCGAGACGATCGACTGGGCGCAGGCGCTAACCGCGCTCGGCGAGCGGGAGCTCGACGTCGAGAACGTCCAGGCGACGCTCGGCTCGGTGCTGAAGTACCACGAGGACCTGCTCTCGGTTCGCGACGAGACGCTCGCGGGGCTCGTCGCCGGCGCCCGTGCCCGGTAGAGCTGTCGTCGCGCACATCGTTACGTTCGGCCGCGTGCTGCGCGAAGCCGGGCTCGAGGTCGGCCCAGGACGCGTCGCGGACGCGCTGAAGGGCCTCGACGCCGTCGGGCTCAGCCGCCAGGACGACGTCTACTGGACGCTGCGGCAGACCCTCGTCTCGCGGCGCGAGGACGTCGAGCCGTTCGACCGGGCCTTTCATGCGTGGTTTCTCCGCGCCGCCGTGGAGCCGCAGGCGGCGACACCGTTGCAGCCCGCGCGGGGCGAGCGCCGCAAGGGCGTTCCGCCTGGGCCGGGTCCGGAGACCGACGGCGGCGAGGCGACGCTCGGCGCGTGGAGCGACGACGAGCTGCTGCGCACGAAGGACTTCGCCTCGATGACAGCCGAGGAGTTCGCGCGCGCGACGCGGCTGATCCACGAAATCGCGGTCGCGCGCCCACAGCGGCGCACGCGGCGGCTCCGCCCCGACTCGAAGGGCCTGGCGCTCGACGTGCGCGCGCTCGTGCGTGCCTCGCTCGCGACGGGCGGCGATCCGGTCGAGCGCGCGTTCCGCAGCCGCACTGCCGCGCCGCGCAAGCTCGTGCTGATCCTCGACGTCTCGGGCTCGATGGAGGCCTACGCGCGTGCCCTGCTGCTCTACCTGCACGCGGCGCGCGGGTCGGGGCGCGGCGTCGAGACGTTCGCCTTCGGCACACGGCTGACCCGGCTGACGCCGGAGCTCGGCGCCCGCAATCCGGAGACGGCGTTCGAGGCCGCGGCGGCGCGCGTGCAGGACTGGTCGGGCGGTACGCGCATCGGCGCGTCGCTGAAGGCGTACAACGACGAGTGGGGCCGCCGCTCGATGACGCGCGGCGCGGTCGTCGTGATCCTCTCGGACGGCTGCGAGCGCGGCGACACGCAGCTCGCCGGCAAGCAGATGGAGCGGCTCGCGCGCCAGGCGTTCGCGGTCGTCTGG
>JANMQZ010000172.1:0-7222 GCA_031370755.1 Actinomycetes bacterium | reverse complement strand
CGTCCGCCGGCGTCGCGCTCGGCATCGACCTCGGCCATTCGCACGTGCGTGTCGCCGTCGCCGATCTGTCATCCGCGCTTCTCGCCGAGGCCGACGCTTCGGTCGACGTCGACCACGACGCCGACGAGGCGCTCGACACGGCGGCCCGGCTCGTCGACGCCGTCCTCGCGCAGGCGGGTGTCGAGTCTGACCGCGTCGTCGGTGCGGGCATGGGTCTTCCCGGCCCATACGACCGCGGCCGGCAGATGGTCAACTCGGCGACGATCCTCCCAGGCTGGGTCGGCCGCAACGCCCCCGAGGAGCTCAGCTCCCGGATCGGCGTCCAGGTGGAGGTCGACAACGACGCGAACCTCGGTGCGCTCGGCGAGCTCACGTTCGGCGCGGGCCGCGGGATCTCGAACGGGATCTACGTGAAGATGTCGACCGGTATCGGCGCCGGACTGATCATCGGCGGCGCACTCCATCGCGGCGCAACCGGCATCGCCGGCGAGCTCGGTCACGTGCAGGTGCAGGCTGACGGCGTCTCGTGCATCTGCGGCGGCCGCGGCTGTCTGGAGACGGTCGCAGCGGTTCCGGGCCTCCTCGCGGCGGCGCGCGGCGCCCATGGGCCCGACCTCGAGGTGGCCGGGCTGATCGAGCTCGTCCGCAGCGGCGATTTCGGCACGCGGCGCATCGTCGGCGAAGCCGGGCGCGCAATCGGGCGCGTGCTTGCCGACCTGTGCAACCACCTGAACCCCGAGGCGATCATCGTCGGCGGCGACCTGAGCGCCGTGGGTGAGCCACTCCTCGCCGGCATACGCGAGGCAATCGACCGGTACGCGCTCCCGGGTGCGGCCGAGGCGGTCGACGTGAGGGCCGCCGTGCTGGGCGAACGAGCCGAGGTGCTGGGCGCGCTTTCGCTCGTGATCGCGGACACCGAGCGGCTTCGATCGGCGGGCCTGGCGGCGCTGGCACGAGCCGGATCGCGACAGGAGGTGTCCGCGGGTTCGACATAGACGGCCGAGGGGTGAAGAATGGCGAGTGGAACTCAAACCGAAGGAGAGGGCAAGTGAAGAGAACATTTCGTACGTCGGCGGTGCTGATCGTGGTCGCGGTGGCCGCGATCGCCGTCGTCACCGGTGCCACGGCGGGCGTCGGCAAGAAGGCCGCAGGTGGAGACATCTGCGTCCTCATGCCCGACACCGCGACCTCGATCCGCTGGGTGCACTACGACGCTCCCGCGCTGAAGGCAGCGTTCAAGGCGGCGAACGTCTCCTCCCAGTTCTACAACGCGGACAATGACGCCCAGAAGCAGGTGTCGCAGGCGAACCAGTGCCTCGGCAACGGCGCCAAGGTGATCATCGAGGTCGCTCTCGACGCGGGCTCGGCCTCGACGATCGAGAAGACCGCGAAGGCGAAGGGCGTGCCGTCGATCGACTACGACCGCCAGGTCAAGGGCGGCGTCGCGTCGATCTACATCTCGCACGACGGCGGAGCCGTCGGCATCCTCCAGGGCAAGGGTCTCGTCGCCGCTCTGAAGGCGAGCGGGAAGTACTCGCAGCATCCGGTGATCGCCGAGCTGAACGGCGGCAGCACCGACGCGAACTCGTTCCTGTTCAAGGGCGGCTACGACAAGATCCTCAAGCCGCTCTACAAGAACGGCACGTTCAAGAAGGGCCCGGATCAGTTCGTACCCGACTGGGACAACCAGAAGGCGGCGACGATCTTCGACCAGATGCTCGTCTCGACGGGCAACAAGATCGACGGCGTCGTGGCAGCGAACGACGGCATCGCGGCTTCGGTCGTGGCGGACCTGCAGAAGCACGGTCTCAAGCCGATCCCGCTGACCGGCCAGGATGCAACGCCGCAGGGCATCCAGTACATCATCGCCGGCTGGCAGTCGATGACCATCTGGAAGGACACGCGTCCCCTCGCGAAGGCCGCAGCGGCCGCCGCGATCGCACTCATGAACGGCAAGACGCCCAAGACGACGGGCACCGTGCCGAACGGCAAGCTCAAGGAGCCGGCGTACATCATCCAGCCGGTCATGGTCACCAAGGCCAACTGGCGGAAGCTCTACACGAGCGGCTTCCTGAAGAAGAGCGAGATCTGCAACGGGTCGTACAAGAAGTACTGCTAAGGACGGATGAGTCGCGGTTGGGGCGCCCCGCGGGGCGCCCCAACTGTGTTAGAACCCAGAAACTTTTTTGGCAGACGACACCACCCCTCTCCTCGAGCTCAAGGGCATCTCCAAGTCCTTCGGCTCGGTCCAGGCGCTGACGGACGTCGATCTCGTCGTGCATCGCGGCGAGGTGGTCGCGCTCGTCGGTGACAACGGCGCCGGCAAGTCGACGCTGATCAAGACGATCGCCGGCATCCACGGCGCGGACTCCGGCGAGATCGTGTTCGAGGGCAAGCCCGTGCACATCTCTGGGCCGAAAGACGCCGCGCACCTCGGGATCGAGGTCGTCTACCAGGATCTCGCGCTGTGCGACAACCTCGACGTCGTGCAGAACATGTTCCTCGGCCGCGAGGCGCACGATGCCTTCCAGCGGCTCAAGGAGCCCGTGATGGAGCAGCGAACGGCCGAGACGCTGAAGACGCTGCGCGTCACGACGATCCGCTCGGTCCGGCAAGCGGTCGCCACGCTCTCCGGCGGCCAGCGCCAGTCGGTCGCCGTCGCGCGCGCGGTGATGTGGAACTCGAAGCTCGTCATCCTCGACGAGCCGACCGCGGCCCTCGGCGTCGCGCAGACCGAACAGGTCCTCGGGCTCGTCGAGCGGCTCGCGCAGCAAGGACTTGCAGTCATCCTCATCTCCCACAACCTGCACGACGTCTTCGCGGTCGGGGACAAGATCTTCGTGCTACGGCTTGGCCGAAACGCCGGCCTCTTCGACCGAAAGACGACGACGCAGGAAGAGGTCGTCCACGCGATCACCGCAGGCCAGCCGACGAAGGTGTCGGGCGTCACCGACGGAGCGGGAGCGACCGCGTGACGACGACCGAGGCAGTCGAAGTCACGCCGAGCGTCGAGCCGCCGTTCGAGAGCTTCGGCACGCGCCTGTGGGAGAACATCAAGGGCGGGAATCTCGGCAGCGCGCCGGTGATGATCGGCCTGACGATCATTGTCATCGTCTTCAGCCTGACGGCGAACAACTTCTTCACCCCCGTCAACTTCAACAACATCATCACGCAGATGGTCGGCACGACGATGCTCGCCTTCGGGGTCGTCTTCGTCCTGCTGCTCGGCGAGATCGACCTCTCGATCGCGTACCTGAGCGGGATTGCGGGGCTCGTGGCCGCGGAGCTCCAGCAGCAGGACAGCGGCCACTTCCTGCCCGGGATCTGGCCGATCGTCATCGCGCTCGCTGTCGCCGCCGCGATCGGCGTGTTCCAGGGGTCGTTCGTCGCCTTGATCGGCGTGCCCGCATTCGTCGTCACGCTGGCCGGACTGCTCGCGTGGCAGGGCGTCATCCAGGTCGGGATCGGCTCAGGCGGCCCGATCATCATCCAGAACCGGTGGATCAACTACACCGAGTCGTACTTCTTCTCGAAAGGCGCTGGCTGGCTGATCGCGGGCCTGCTGAGCGTCGCCTATGTCGGCGGGACCGCCGCATCGATCATCTCGCAGCGCCGCCACGGCGTCACGATCCGCTATCCGTACTTCGTCGCCGCCAAGCTCGTCGCGATCCCGGCAGTTGCGTTCCTCGTCGTCACGATCTGCAACAAGGACCGCGGCCTCCCGCTCGCAGGGCTCGAGATCATCTTCTTCCTGCTCTTCTGGACGTTCGTCGCGAAGCGGACGACGTTCGGCCGCCATGTCTACGCCGTCGGCGGCAACGCCGAGGCGGCGCGGCGCGCGGGCATCAGCGTGGCGCGCATCCGGATCCTCGTCTTCATGATCTCCGGCCTGATGGCGGGTGTCGGCGGCATCGTGCTCGCGGCGAACGTCCGCTCCGTCGCTCCGGGCCAGGGCGGCGGCACGCTGCTCCTCGACGCGATCTCCGCCGCGGTGATCGGCGGCACGAGCCTCTTCGGCGGCCGCGGCAACATTCGCAGCGCGGTGCTCGGCGCCGCCGTGATCGCGACGATCGCGAACGGCCTCTTCATCTTCCAGTTCTCGCCCGGCGTCATCTTCATCACGACGGGCTGCATCCTGCTCTTCGCCGTCACGCTCGACACGCTCGCGCGGCAACGGCAGGCGAAGACCGGTCGCTAACGCGTTACGGTAAGAACGCGGTTGACGCGCACGTGCGCGAGCCGGGTGCGCGTACCGTCCGGCCACTGCACGACCACCGACACCGGCGTGCCGGCGGCGCCGAGCCCGAAGTGCACGCGCGGGTCCTCCGACGAGAGGTAGCTGCCGCCCGCCTGCACTTCCCGCACGAGCCTCGCGCTTCCCGGCCGAAGGACGGTCACGAGCGCCCCGGGCGAGAACGGCCGGACGTTCACCTCGAGCCAGTGTGCGACCGGGCCTGTGTTGTGGAGCAGGACGAGCCTGCCGCCGATCGTGTTGACGGCGACGTCGACCCGCCCGTCGTTGTCGTAGTCGGCGGCTGCGAGGCCGCGGCCGTTGACGGCGATGCGCGGCACAAGGCCGGCCTCGACGAATCTCCCGTCCGGCCGTTGCGCAACGACGCGGATCGGGCTCGCGTTCTTCGCGAGGTTCGTGACGGGAATCGCGCCGTTTGCGAGCACGAGGTCGAGCCGGCCGTCGTTGTTGAGGTCGACCCACGAGTCGCCCCAACCGGCGTAGAACGTGCCGAGCACCGACGTGAACGCCGTGCGCGCGTCCGCGAACAGGGTCCGCTTCGCGCTCGCGTAGAAGGCGTGGGTCTGCTTGCGCGAGTTCGTGACGAAAAGGTCGGGCTTGCCGTCGCCGTTGTAGTCGGCGTTCGCGATGCCCATGCCGGCGTTCGGATCGGCGACCCCCGCAGCGCGCGCGTCGTCAATGAAGTGGAACCCGAGCGGACCGCCCGGCTCGTTGAGGTACAGCCGGTTCAGATCCTCGTCGTTCGCGACGTAGAGGTCAGGGCGTCCGTCGCCGTTGAAGTCGGCAAACGAGGCGCCGAGGCTGTGGTCGTACGGCGCCTTGTCGAGCCAGGCCGCAACGCCGACCTCGCGGAACTTCCGGTTCCCGTCGTTCAGGAAAAGCAGATCGCGCCACCCCTCGTGGTTCCCCGGGAACCCTTCGACGGAGCTCGCGATCGGGCGCAGCATGTTCGTGTAGCCCGCGACGAACAGGTCGGGCCGGCCGTCGCCGTTCACGTCTGCGATCGCAGCGCCCGAGTGCCAGCCGAACGACACGACCCCTGCCTTGCGCGCCCCTTCCGTGAACGTGCCGTTGCCGTTGTTCCAGAGCAGCATGTCGTTGCTTGAGCTCGTGATGTAGATGTCGGGACGGCCGTCGCCGTTCAGGTCTCCGGTGACGCAGCCTTCGCCACGAATCGGCAGCCCGGCGCCGGACGTTCGCGTCACGTTCACGAAGTGGCCGTGGACGTTGTGGAAGAGCTGCGTGCGCGGCAGGCCGCCTTTCGCCTGCCAGTCCGGCAGCTGGTCGTCGGTGTACGAGTTGACGACGAAGAGGTCGGGCCAGCCGTCGTTGTCGTAGTCGAGCCAGCAGAGGCCGCCGCCCATCATCGCCGGCGTGTCGCTGCCGACGACGCCGAACCGGAACGCGCCTTCCTGGAAGTCGAGGCCCGCCGCGCGCGCGACGTTCGTCAGGCGGTAGCCGCGAATCGGGGGCGCGGCGAGCGGCGCAGCTGGCGCCGGTGCGCCGCCGGGGCGGCTGATCGACCACCGCGTTCCCGTCACCTTCAGGTCGATCGTCTCGGTCTTGCCCTGCATGCCGGTCAGGACCGCGACTGCGATCGGCGGGTCCTGTCCCTCGCCGGGCTCGAGCCAGAGCCGCACGCGATCGGCGTACGCGGCTGCCGGGAGACCCCTGACGAGATCGCGCGTGATCCGGCGCGCCGTCGGCTGGTCGAGCTGTGAGATGACCCCGCGCGACGGCTCGATCGTGATCGGCGGCAGGCCGGCGGCGCTCACCGCGCTCCCGGTTGCCGCCGTCGAGCGCGCCGGCAGGCTCGCCGTGACAAGCACGCCGACATAGACCGCGAGTGCGGCAACGCCCGCGAGCACGAGGCCGCGCCGCGCGAGTCGCACCCGCAGCGGCAGCAGCCGAACGAGCGGCACTGCCGCACAGACGATCGCAAGGGAGCTGAGCACCGCGACCTTCGTCGCGTACTCCGTGCGCACCGGTGCGATCAGCAGCGCCGAGAGGAGCCCCACGCTCACCGCATACCCGAGCCGGGCTCTGCGTCCGGTCGGCGCCGTCTTCGGGTCGGTGATCATGAAGAAGAGGAACACGAGGATCTCCGGCGAGGCCACGAGCACGGACCAGAAGTGGATGCCGGTGATCGGGCCGAGATGCCAGCGCGCGGACATCGCATGCCCGCTTGCCGCGAGGATCCCGATCCCTGCCGCGAAGGCGACCCAGAAGCCGATCGCGATGATGAGCAGTCGCAGGCGCGACAGGATCAGGAGCCCGCCGGCGACGATGATCGCGGTCGCGAGCCCGAGCCACCACGACATCGGGCCCCACCAGAAGTCGAGCGGCTCCGCGCGGTTGCGCCCGAGGATCAGGAAGCAGAGGACAAGGCCGATGTTCGACGGGTTGAAGACGTGACCGCCGCGCCACACGATCACGTACTTCGAGAGCAGCGACACCGCTGCGGTGCCGGCGAAGATCCACCAGCCGCGGGTGCTCCACCAATCGCCGTGCTGGGTACCGGGGACGCGCAGGATGAACGCGACCCCGTTGCCGGTGAGCATCGCGCTGGCCGGCCATGCGATCACCTACGAGCGGTGGAAGGTGATGGCGAGTTCGAGGGTCGCACAAGTTGCCAACGAGACGAGGATCTGGGCGATCGACAACTCGAAGTCAAATACGGTCTGGCCGAGGATCTGGAGCGACGTGATCACGAGCGCAAGGTGCAGACGCGGATCCCCGACGGACGGAAGCAGTACGGGGTAGGCCACGCCCCGAATCCGAATGGTGTGGCGAGGTCGCGGCGGCCGCAACTTCGCCTTCCGCCGCCGCCGGCGCGCAGCTGCCCCTGTCGTCAGCAGCAGCGCAAGTCCGGCGCCGAATGTCGCGGCGTTGCGCCCATGTGAGGCCGAGGATGCTGCGACCTCCGGCGAGTCGTGAGGCGGCACATTCGGCGTGTGGAGCGATCGTGTC
>JANMQZ010000117.1:0-18617 GCA_031370755.1 Actinomycetes bacterium | reverse complement strand
CGGATCGTCTCCTCCGGCATCGTGTTCACCGTGTCGGGGCCGATCAGCTCCTCGACGTAGATGACGTCGCGATAGTCGGGGTTCTTCGTCGACGTCGACGCCCAGAGGCACCGCTGCGGGTTCGCGCCCTTGCCGGCGAGGAAGTCCCAACGCGCGCCCGAGAACGTCTGCTGGTAATGCTCGTATGCGAGCTTTGCGTTCGCGATCGCGAGCTTGCCGCGCAGCGCGAGCGCTGCTTTCGTGCCGAGGGCCTCGAGGCGCTTGTCCGCTTCCGTGTCGACGCGCGAGACGAAGAAGCTCGCGACCGAGTGCACCGTCGACGGATCGCCGCCCGAGGCGACGAGCCGCTCGAGGCCGCGCAGGTACGCCTCGACGACTTCCCGGTACCGCTGGAGCGAGAAGATCAGCGTGACGTTGATGCTCTTGCCGTGCGCGATGCAGTCCTCGATCGCGCCAAGGCCCGGCTTCGTCGCCGGGATCTTGACGTACAGGTTCGGCTTGTCGAGCCAGTTGTGGAGGCGCATCGCCTCGTCGAATGTCGCTTCGCGGTCGTACGCGAGCGTCGGGTCGACCTCCCACGAGACGTAGCCGTCCTGCGGGCTCGCCTCGTGCACCTTCGCGAACAGGTCGAGCGCGCGCTCGACGTCCTGCGCCGACAGATGGAGGAAGATTTCCTTCGGATCGGTCTCGGTCTCGAGCAGCTCCTTCAGCTGCGCGTCGTACGCGTCGCCCTCCGAGATCGCCTTCTGGAAGATCGTCGGGTTCGTCGTCTGCCCGACGACGGCGTCCTCCTTCATCAGCTGCGCGAGCTTCCCTGAGTCGAGCATCGTGCGCGAGAGCGAGTCGATCCAGACCGACTGGCCCCGTTTGCTGAGCTTGTGGAGATTCGATTCAGCCATTGCTCATCTGCCTTTCCATGACTTCGACTTTGCGTAAACGTTCGACGTAGCGCTCGCCCCCGTCGAACCGGGCCCCGAGGAACGCGCGGACGAGCTCCTTGGCGACGCTGGGGCCGACGACCTCGGAGCCGAGGCAGAGCACGTTCATGTCGTCGTGCTCCACCCCCTGGTGGGCGGAGTAGACGTCGTGACAGATCGCCGCCCGGATGCCGCGCATCTTCGAGGCGGCGACCGAGGCGCCGACACCGGAGCCGCAGACGAGCACGCCGCGCTCTGCCATGCCTCTTTGGATCGCCTCGCCGAGCTCACGCGCCTTGTCCGGATAGTCGATCCGCTTCGCATCCGTGTTCGTGCCGAGATCGACGATCTCGTGCCGGTCCTCGACGAGCGCCTGCAGGAGCTCCTCGCGCAGGTGCACGCCGCGGTGGTCGAACGCGACCGCGACCTTCACTGCGCGGCTACCGGATCAGAAGCGGTGCCAGGCACCGCTACGCGGAGCCAGGCACCAGGGCACCGCTTTCGTACCGTTCGCATCAGGACACGCGCGTCCGCAGCGCGAGCGAGCGCGCGACGACGTTGTCGACCGAATAGCCGAACTGCTGGAGCACCGTCCCACCCGGCGCCGACGCACCGAAGTGCTCGATCGAGATCGAGTCGCCCTCGTCGCCGACCCACTGCTTCCAGCCGAGCGCGACGCCCGCCTCGACCGAGAGGCGCGCCTTCACGTCGGGCGACAGCACCTGGTCGCGGTACTCGCGACCCTGGAGCTCGAAGAGCTCCCAGCACGGGAGCGAGACCACGCGCGCATGCACGCCCTGCGTGGCGAGCTGCTCCGCCGCCTCGAGCGCGACGTGCACCTCCGAGCCGCTCCCGATCAAGATCAGGTCCGGCAGCCCGTTCGCCTCCTCCGACTCCCAGACGACGTAGCCGCCGCGGCCGACGCCGTCGACCGACGTGCGCTCGAGCACCGGCAGCTTCTGCCGCGACAGCGCGAGCGCGACCGGCCCGTCCGCGCGCTCGAGCGCGACCTTCCACGCGCCCGCGGTCTCCGTCGCATCGGCCGGCCGCATGAACCAGAGATTCGGGATCGCGCGCAGCGCAGCGTAGTGCTCGACCGGCTGGTGCGTCGGACCGTCTTCGCCGAGACCGACCGAGTCGTGCGTCCAGGCCCACACGACCGGCAGCTTCGAGAGCGCCGAGAGTCGCACGGCCGGGCGCATGTAATCCGAGAAGATGAGGAACGTCGACCCGTACGGCTTGACCATCCCGTTGTGCAGCGAGATGCCGTTGACGATCGACCCCATCGCGTGCTCGCGAATGCCGAACGCGATGTTGCGGCCCGCGTGCGTGGCCGAGAAGACGCCGCCGCCCTTGAACTCGGTCTTCGTCGACTCGACGAGATCCGCGGCGCCGCCGATCATCGTCGGCGTGTAGCGCTTGAACGCCTCCATCACCTTCGCGCCCGCGTCGCGGGTCGCGACCTCCTCGCCGGGCTCGAACGCCGGCAGCGCCTCAACCCAGCCCGGGCGCGGCTTGCCGGTGTTCACCTGATCCCAGTCCTCGCGCAACGCCGGGTACTTCGCCGACCACGCGGAGAGCTTCGTCTGCCACGCCTCCTCGAGCGCGATGCCGCGGTCGGTGACGTTGAAATGCTCGCGCACCTCGTCGGGAACGAGAAACTTCGCGTCGGGATCCCAGTCGAGCGCCTGCTTCGCCGCGCGGATCTCGTCTTCGCCGAGCGGCGCGCCGTGGGACTTCGCGGTGTCGACAGCGTGCGGCGCCCCGTATGCGATGTGCGAGCGGACGACGATGAGCGACGGCCGCTTCGTCTCCGCCTGCGCATTCGCGATCGCCTCGCGCAGGAGACCGAGGTCGTTCGCGTCGCCGACGTACTGAACGTGCCAACCGAGTGCCTCGTGGCGCTTCGCGCGATCCTCGGTGAACGAGATCGAGGTCGTGCCGTCGATCGTGATGTGGTTGTCGTCGTAGAAGTAGACGAGCTTGCCGAGGCCGAGCGTGCCTGCGATCGAGCCCGCCTCGTTCGAGACGCCTTCCATGAGATCCCCGTCAGACGCGATGCAGTACACGCGATGGTCGACGATCTCGTCGTACGGCCGGTTGTAGCGCTCGGCGAGGAACCGCTCGGCGATCCCGAAGCCGACGCCGTTCGCGTACCCCTGCCCGAGCGGGCCCGTCGTCACCTCGATGCCGGCGGTGTGATGCACCTCCGGATGGCCGGGCGTCTTCGACTCCCACTGGCGGAACCGCTTCAGCTCCTCGAGCGAGAGGTCGTACCCCGAGAGGTGCAGCGTCGCGTACTGAAGGATGCACGCGTGGCCCGCGCTGAGAATGAAGCGGTCTCGGTCGGGCCACTGCGGATTCGCCGGGTTGTGCTGCATCACGTCCGTGTAGAGGAGGTACGCGAGCGGCGCGAGCGCCATCGCGGTTCCCGGATGGCCCGCGTTCGCCTGCTGCACCGCATCCATTGCGAGCGTCCGGATCGTGTTGATCGAAAGCTGCTCGATATCGCTATTCGCCACGAAGCTCCTCGTAAAGCCGCTGTTGCCGTTCCCTCGCCGAACGATATGCCCCGGCCCGCTCCTCCCGCGGCTGGAACACCTGACCGAGTGCCGCCTCGGCGGCCTCATGGCCGAGCCGCTCGAGCGTCGCGACCGCCGCGCCCCGCAGCGACGCCTCTTCGACGCGCGACGCAATGACCGGGCGCGCGAGCGCGTCGGCCATCAATTGTGCCCATTCGGGGTCGGCCCAGAGGCCGCCGCCGGTCGCGACGACGTCCTCCACCTCCGGGAGAGAATCGGCAATCGCCGCGAATCGCAGGGCCACGCCCTCGAGGCCCGCCTGCCGGATGTCGCGCGGCGTCGTCTCGAACGTGAGCCCGGCGATCGCCCCCGTCGCGTCGGGATCCCAGCCGGTCGAGCGCTCGCCGCCGAGAAACGGCAGGAACGTGAGCCCGTGCTCGTCGGGGCCGCGCTCGAGGAGCGAGCCGGACGCAGCGGCGAGGGTCTCCTCGAGCCAGGCGTGGAGGTTGCCGCCGTCGGAGAGCGCACCCCCTTCGACGACGCGGTGCTCGTCGAGCCGGTACATGAAGAGCCCCGGACGCGGCTGCGGGACATCGACCTCGTAGAGGATGCGGAGCGCACCCGAGGTGCCCACGTTGAGCGCTGCGCGCGCCGTGCCGACGCAACCGGCGCCGAGATTTGAGCACGCCGCGTCGGCGAGCGCCGGATACCACCCATCGCTCGGCTCGGGCGAGAGGCGCGGCAGCTTCGACTCGTCGACACCGAGCACGTCGAGGAGCTCACCGTCCCAGCCGGATGTGCCGAGGTCGAGCAGCCCCGTGCCGGAAGCGATCGAGAGGCTCACGGTCGCAGGCCTGCCGAGCAGCCGCTCGTAGAGATAGTCGGAGAACGAGACGAAGCGAGCCGCCGAGCGAAAGACCTCGGCTTCCGTGTCCGCGAGCCAGGCGAGCTTCGCCGGCCAGAAGCTCGGGTGGAGAAACCCACCCGTGCGTACGTGCACGACCGCTGGGTCGAGCCGCCGCCGAAGCCATTCGGCTGCAGCCGCGCTTCGCGTGTCCCGCCAGCCCAGGAGCTCGGTCAACGGTTGCCCGTCGCTGCTGAGCGCGAGCAGCGATTGTCCGAAGCACGACGTGCCGACGGCGTCGGCGTCCTCGTCCCGGCCGTCGATCACCGTGCGGACGAGCTCGACGATCTCGTCCGGGTCGCGGCCGCCGTAGTGCTGCTGCTTCAGCTCGTCGAGCGCCTCGCCCCGCTCGTCGAAGCACTGGGCCCGGACGGATGACGAGCCGACATCGAGCGCTAGCACGGTCGCCACGCGGCGAATCTACCCTTGGAGGGCAATGGCAGTCGTGATCGCCTCCAATCTCCGCAAGGAGCTCGCGGGCGCCGTCCTCTTCGACGGCGTCTCGTTCAGCGTCGAGCGGCGCGACCGGATCGCGCTCTCCGGCCCGAACGGGGCCGGCAAGACGACGCTGCTCCGCATGCTCGCCGGCGAGACCGAGAAGCACGGCGGCGAGCTCGCGTTCCAGAAGGGGACGCGCGTCGCGCTGCACGACCAGCGGCCGCCGCTCGAGCGCGACGTGTCGCTGCGCGAGTACGTCATCTCCGGCGGCAGCGACCTGATCGCACTCGAGGAGGAGCTCGCCTCGCTCGAGCAGTCGATGGCGGCCGGCACGCACGACCAGGCGACGATGAACCGGTATGCCGCAGCGCAGGCGCGGCTCGAGCACGCGGGCGGCTACGGCTGGCGCGACCACGCGACGGCGGTGCTGCGCGGGCTCGGCTTCGCGGAGGAGCATCTCGAGCGGCCGCTCCGCACGTTCTCGGGCGGCGAGCTGACGCGGGCCTCGCTTGCGCGCGCACTCGGCGGCGACCCCGACCTGCTGCTGCTCGACGAGCCGACGAACCATCTCGACGTCGCGAGCCTCGAGTGGCTCGAGCGCGAGCTGAACTCGCTCGACGCCGCGATCATCCTCGTCGCGCACGACCGCTGGTTCCTCGAAGCGGTGACGACGGGAACGCTCGAGGTCGTCGCGGGACGCGGCACGTTCTTCCCCGGCCCGTGGCACAACTGGCGCCGCGAGAAAGCCGCGCGGATGCTCGCCGCACAGAAGGACGCCGCGCGCGTCCAGTCCGACATCGTCCGCCTCGAGCGCTTCGTCGAGCGGTTCCGCTACAAGAAGTCCAAGGCGAGGCAGGCGCAGGCGAAGCTCACGCAGATCGGCCGCCTCGAGCAGGAACGGCAGAACGCAAACGCCGAGATCGCGCTCCTCTCGCGGAAGCAGCGCTCACTCGGGTTCGAGTTCCTGAAGCCGGCGCGGAGCGGCCGCGTCGTGATCGAGGCGGAAGGGCTCGGCGTGCGCATCAGCGAGCGCGAGCTGCTCCGCGGTGCGTCGTTCGCGCTCGACCGCGGCGAGCACGTTGCGCTCGTCGGGCCGAACGGCTCCGGCAAGACGACGCTCCTCGAGACGATCCTCGGGCGGCGCGCCGCGGCTGCCGGGCGCGTGAAGCTCGGGCACGGCGTCGAGGTTGCGTACTTCTCGCAGCAGGAGCTCGAGCTCGACACGCGCGGCACCGTGCTCCAGTGCGTGCAGACGATGACCGGGCTGAACCGCCCCGACTCGCAGGGCCTGCTCGGCAAGTTCCTCTTCTCCGGCTGGGACGAGCACGAGAAAGCGGTCGCGGTGCTGTCGGGCGGTGGGCGGCGGCGGCTCGCGCTCGCGGTGACCGTCGCGTCGGGCGCGAACCTGCTCGTGCTCGACGAGCCGACGAACCATCTCGACCTCGAGAGCCGCGAGGCGCTCGAAGCCGCGCTCGACGCGTTCCCCGGCACGATCCTGCTCGTCTCCCACGACCGCGCGCTCCTCGACGCCGTTGCCGAGCGAACGCTCGCGATCGAGGACGGGGAGCTGCACGCGTACGACGGCGGCTGGGCGGAGATGCTGCGCCGCCGCGAAGAGCGCGCCGCGCGCGTCGCGGCACCGCAGCCGAAGGCGGAGAAGAAGGCCAAGCCGGGGAAGCCGCGCGCCCGGCGCCCGAGCGAGCTCGAGAAGATCGAGTCGGAGATCGCGCTCCGCGAGGCCGAGGTGCGCGACCTCGAGACGAAGCTTGCCGCCGACTGGTCCGACGTCGAGACGCTCGCCGCGCACAAGGTCTCCCGCGACGCGCTGCAGGCGCTGCTCGAGCGGTGGGAGCAGCTGTTCGATCAGGCGCAAGCTTGAGAGCACGTACCTCTGCAACCAGGTTGCAACGCAGTTGCAACCTGGTTGCTGCCTTTCGCTTCTAGAGCAGTTGCTTCTGAAAGCAGAGGCTCATGTCCCGCTCCGAGTACGGCGGGTAGCACGGGATCCGCTCGAAGCCGGCCGACACGTAGAGGCCGACGGACTCCGGCTGGCGGTCGCCCGTCTCGAGGACGATGCCCGTGTACCCGAACGCGCGCGCCTGCTCTTCGAGCTCGACGAGGACGCGGCGGCCGAGCCCCTGACCTCGAGCGTCCGGAACGACGTACATCCGCTTCAGCTCCGCGCGCGCGTCGTCGAAGCGACAGATGCCGCCGCACGCGACCGCACGCTCGCCGTCGCGCACGACCAGGAAGACACCGTGCGGCGCCACGAACATCGCCGCCTCTCGCGTCGGCCCGATGTCGGCGACGCCGCCGTACCGCCCGCGCATCTCTTCCTGCTGCGCGTCGCACAACGCCGTCACGTCGGGCGTGTCGAACGGCTCAGGCCCAGAACGCATCGAACGCAGCGTCGAGCGGGACCGCGGTGACGTCCTTCCACATGCCGTCGTGGAACCGGATCACGAACGCCTGGTCGACGTCGAGATCGATGCCGTTGCGCGTCCCCCACGCGCGATAGACCGCAAGCCCCCACTCGTCGTTGGCCATGACCGTGTGCAGCTTGCTGCCGTACGTCCCGCCGGTCTCGAGGCTCGTGCGGCGAAGAAACTCGACGACCTCGCGGCGGCCCTTGTACTCGCCGCTCATCGCCGTATTGCCGGGCACGCGCCAGACGATGTCGCGGCAGAGCGCCGCGCTGATCTGCCCTGCACTGCTGCCGAATGCGGCGAAGACACGCCGCGTCAACGCGGCGTTCGGATGGTCTTCCGTCAACGCGCCTCCATGCGGATGTGCGTCGTCTCCTCGAGATGCCGTGCGGGGTCGGGGTCGACGGCGGCCCGCTCGGGCGACGCGTAGTACGCCTCGTCGGCGCCTGTGAGGTCGTCGTGCCCGAGGATCCATACGAACCGATCGTCGGCGGTGACCCAGGGCCCGAGCACGTCGAATCCGTTCGCGCGCCGTAGCGGTAGAACGTGACGCCGCCACTCGTGGACGAACGCGTCGAGCTCGCCTTCCTTCGCCCGGTACAGGCGGAGCTCCCATTGCATCACTCGCTGCCTCCGAGCGTCGCGACGACGGCCTCCGCGATCACCTTCAACGGCCGCTGCGACGCCTGGCTCGCCTTGCGCAGCCGCGCGAATGCCTCGCTCTCCGTCAACTTCTCCTTCTCCATCAGCAGTCCCTTCGCGCGTTCGATCACTTTCCTCGCGGCGAGGGCCTCGGCGAGCGACTCGGCCTCGTCGCGCACCGTCTGCATCTCCTCGTGGCGGGCGCGCGCAGTATGTATCGCGGGCAGCAGGTCCTGCTCGCGGAACGGCTTCACGAGATAACCGAAGACGCCCGCCTCCGCAGCCCGTGAGACGAGCTCTTCCTGCCCATATGCGGTCAGCATCACGATCGGGATCGGGCGCTCGTCCTGGATCCGCCGCGCGGCCTCGATGCCGTCGAGTCTCGGCATCTTCACGTCCATGATCGCGAGGTCGGGCTGCTCCGACCGGGCGAGCTCGACGGCCTCCTCGCCGTCGCGCGCCTCGGCGCACACCTCGTGCCCGGCACGTTCGAGCAAGTCCTTGAGATCGAGACGGATGATCGTCTCGTCCTCCGCCACGAGAATCCTCATGCCGACAGTGTCGCGTTTCGCAACCGGATCCCGCTGAAGTCAAGCGTCGACGCGACGACCGAGTCCCACAGTGGGTAGAGCGCCGGCGCGACGCGAAGCTCGATGCGCGCCTCAGCATGCCGCGCGAGCAGGTCGCCGAGCTCGACCAGCTCGAGGGGATCCACTGTCTCCCGCGAGACCCAGAAGCGGTCCTCGGGCTCGAAGCTCGCCTCGGGGAGCCGATAGGCGACGACACGCGCCGTCCGCATCCGCTCGAGCCACACGGACTCGATCACGTGTACGCGCCGCTCACGATCGCCGTCGAGCCAGCGCTCGACGTCCTCGTCACTCGTGCTGCTAACTGCCCAGAAGGTCGCACGGGGACAGTCGCGCGGGAACCAGTAGAGCGGCAGGTGCCGCGTGTCGATAGTCCACACGAGCTCGTCGAGCGGGGCGAACCTCGTAATCGTCGCGTCCTCGCTCACGTGCCAGAGTGCGTGCGGGCCCTCGCCGCGATACGGGGGGGCAGGCTCCATCACAGCGCGCGCAGGAGCTCCTTCGGCTCCGGCCAGTAGAGAAGCTCAACCGCGTCGTCGCGCGAGCACCAGCGGTACTCGTCGTGCTCGTCGTTGAGCTGCGGCTCCCAGCCGTCGGGCACGTCGACGAGGAAACAGGCGACCGTGATGCCGTCGGCGTTGTAGTCGACCGGGTAGACGAACGGCTCTGCGACCTCGACCGGCTCCGCGACGAAGCCTGTCTCCTCGACCAGCTCCCGCGCCGCCGCCGCCGCGAACGACTCGCCCTCTTCGAGCCCGCCCGCGATCCCGTGCCAGTACGCACCGCCGCTCGGCGAGCGGTGCACGACGAGGTACTCCTCGCCGCGGCGCACGACGATGAACACCTCCTTCGGCAGCCTCATGCGGGAAACCTCACCTCCGCCCGGGCGCCGTGGAAGGCGATGCTGCCGTGCAGCTCGTCGCGCACGAGCGCGCGCACGATCGAGAGGCCGGTGCCCGTGCTCGGATCGTGGACGCCGGCGCCCTCGTCGGCGATCGCGAGCATGACGTCGCCGTTCCGCTGCGCAAGCTCGATTGTGACGGCGCCCGCGCCGTGCTCGAGCGCGTTCTGCAGCAGCTCGCTGAAGACGAGGGCAAGGGCGGTCGCGCGGTTGCCGGCGAGCGACACGGGCTCGAGCCGCGCCGAGACGTCGCGGCCGCCGACGAGGCCCTGCACGAGCATTGCGCGCAACCGGTCGATCAGTTCCGCGATCTCGACGTCCTCGTCGCGCTGCTCCGTCAGCACCTCGTGCACTGCGGCGATCGCGAGGATGCGATTCACCGAGTGCTCGAGCGCCTCGCGGGCATCGACGTCGTCCGCGCGCGCCTGCAGGCGCAGCAGCGACGCGACGGTCTGCAGATTGTTCTTCACGCGATGGTGGATCTCTTGCGCCAACACGCCGCGCATGACGGCCCGGCCGTGCTCGAGGGCAACCGCCGCATGGTGGGCGATCGCCTCGAGCAGCGCGCGGTCGTCGTCGGAGAACGGCGCATCGCGATCCGCGACGAGCTCGCCGATCTGGCGGCGCTTCCAACGAAGCGGCGTGCGCACGGCGTGCTTGCCCGAGCGCCCCTCCGGCCACGCGATGCGCCCGTCCTCGAGCACGAGCGCGGCGCCGGTGGCGTGCACCGCCTCCATTGTCGTCTTCACGATCGCCTCGAGGGACTCCTCGAGGTAGAGCGACTCCGACACCGCCTCGGAGATCTTCGCGAGCGCCTCGAGCTCGGCCACGCGGCGCTGCGCCTGGGCATAGAGCTGCGCATGGAGAATCGACTGCGCCACCTGGTCCGCGATCGAGACGAGCAGCTCGACCTCGTCCTGCCCGTACTCGCGCGGCACGAGCGTGCGCACGTTCAGGGCGCCGGCGAGCCGTTCGCCCTGCGCGAGGATCGGCACGGCGAGGATCGACTCGTACTCCTCCTCGTGGAGGTTCGGGAACTGCTTGAAGCGCGGATCGAGGTGGGCGGCCGACGCGATCATCACGGGCGAGCGCTCCGCGGCGGCGCTGCCGGTGATCCCCTCGCCCGGGCGCATCCGCGGCCGGCGCGTCAGCTCGTCGACGGACGTGCCGTGGGTTGCACGGAGGACGAGCTCGTCCGTGCGCTCGTCGTAGAGGTAGACGAAGCAGGCGTCGGCCCGGAGCGCGTCAGCGACCTTGTCGGCGACGAGGTGGAGCACCTCCTCGAGGTCGAGGGTCGAGTTGACGGCCGCCGTCGTCTCGGTCAGCAGGCGCAGATGCCGGTCGGCGGCGGTCACAAGGCCAATCGTACGGAGCCGGGGCGCGGCTGCCAGGATCCGATCGGGCCGGGACGGCGTTGTACCGGTGTGAACAGTGCGAGCAGGAAAATGGGGCGGATTAACAAACCTTTTACCCCGTGGCTCCTAAATTCCTTGCACGGCGGGCATAGCTTCAGTCACATGAGCGCCCTTGCCATCGACCTCCGCCGGACTGCCGGCTACATCGTCGCCGACCGCCAGGGCCGCCTCGTCGGAAAGGTCGAGTGCCCGATGTACGGCACCGCCCCCGACGTCCCGGACGCGCTTTCCGTGCGTTCCGGGCTCTTCTCGCGCCGCCGCAGGCTCGTTCCCGCCGACACGATCGAGCAGATCGACGGCACGAGCGGCGTCATCGGGCTGCGGGTCGACCGCGAGAACATCAGAAGCTTCCTCTAGAACCGGATCCATCCAGACGCACCACCCGCAACCTGCTTTCGAGCGGGTTGTACTCGTTTCGGAGCCGAAAAGGCTGCAAACAGGTTGCGCGCGGTCGAGACGCAAGGGGCTGTGGGATTGGGCAACCTGGTTGCTGTGGGTGGTCGTTCCGGGCCCACATTGGGCCCAGAACGACCACGAGCCGCCAAAAGCGACTCGCGGTCGGCCGTCAGTTGGGCTCGCCTCCGCAGGTGGCGAGCCGCGGCCGATTCTGACACGTCAGTGGCCTAAAGAACAGCGAGATATTTCTTCATCTCCCAGTCGGTGAGCTGGACGCGGTACTCGTCCCATTCCTTGCGTTTCAGCTCGATGTAGCGGTCGAAGATGTGCGGCCCGAGCGCCTTTCGCGCCAGGTCCGACTGAGACAGGGCGTCGATCGCCTCGCCGAGCGTCTCCGGCAGGGAGACGATGCCCCGCTCGCGGCGCTGCTCGGCGGTCAGGTGGTAGAGGTTCGTCTCCATCGGCTCCGGCAGCTCGTAGCCGTGCTCGATCCCCTCGAGGCCCGCGTGGAGCAGGCACGCGAAGGTGAGATACGGGTTGCAAGCGGGATCGGGGCACCGCAGCTCGGCCCGCGTCGCCTGCTCCGACCCCGGCTTGTAGAGCGGGATGCGGATGAGCGCCGAGCGGTTCCGCTGCGACCAGGCGACGTACACCGGTGCCTCGAAGCCGGGCACGAGCCGCTTGTACGAGTTCACCCACTGGGCGAACACGGCGGAGATCTCCCGCGCGTGGCGGAGCTGGCCGGCGATGAACGCCTTGCCGACGTCGGAGAGGTGCCACTTGTCGCTCTCGTCGAAGAACTGGTTGCGCCCGTCCTTGAAGAGCGACTGGTGCGTGTGCATGCCTGAGCCGTTCTCGCCGAAGAGCGGCTTCGGCATGAAGGTCGCGTGGAAGCCGTGCTTCTTCGCGACCTCCTTCACCACGAGCCGGTACGTGAGCATGTAGTCGGCCATGTCGAGCGCGTCGGCGAAGCGGATGTCGATCTCGTGCTGCGACGGCCCGACCTCGTGGTGGTGGTACTCGACCTTGATGCCCATGTTCTCGAGGGCGCGGATCGTGTCGCGGCGGATGGTGGTCGCGGCGTCCATGGTCGTCTGCGCGAAGTAGCCGCCCTCGTCGAGCGTCTCGGTTCCCTTGTCGTCCTTGAAGAGGAAGTACTCCGCCTCCGGGCCGACGTTGAAGGTGTCGAAGCCCATCGACTCCATCCGCTCGATCGCGCGCCGCAGGACGTAGCGCGGATCGCCGTCGTAGCGCTTGCCGTCGGGCGTGACGACGTCGCAGATCATCCGTCCCGTCTCGCCGTCGGGAAGGATCCGGAACGTCGTCGGATCGGGGATCGCGACCATGTCGGATTCCTCGATCGCGTTGAAGCCGGTGATCGACGAGCCGTCGAAGCCCATGCCGTCGTCGAGCGCGCCTTCGACCTCGCTCGTCGTGATCGAGAAGCTCTTCAGGTGCCCCTCGAGGTCCGTGAACCAGAGCAGCACGTCTTCGATCCCGCGCTCGTTGATCTCCTTCAGCACGTCCTTCCGGGCGCCGGGATCCGACGTTGCCCGATTCTCGCTCTCGACCTGCGCCATCACTTCCTCCTCGCTCGACGTGCAAGCAGTCTACGACGAAGGGCCGGCGTGAGCCGGCCCTTCGTCGTCCAACTCGTGCTGCCCGGCGCTACGGCGTTGCCGCGAGCGCAGCCTGCGCGTTCACGAGGCCGTACCCGAAGGTGGTGTCGTAGTTCGGGACACCGAGGTCGGTCGCCGTCTTCTCGAGGATCGCCTCGACGTCGTGCGGCTTGAGCAACGGGTTCTTGCCGAACACGAGCGCTGCCACGCCTGCGACGTGCGGCGTCGCCATCGACGTGCCGCTGTCGTAGTTCCAGGCCATGGCGATGTTGAACGCCGTTGCCGTGGCCGGAGCCGCAGCGGCAAGCGCCTCGCCGTCGGTCTGCGAGAGCGAGACCGCCGGGATCCACGGCGTGCCGCCGTTCGTCGTCGTCACGAGCGTCCCGTTGAAGTTGCCCGGACCGTTCGCGGCGTTGTTGTAGACGATCGCGGCCGCTGCACCCGCCGCCTGTGCGCTGGCGACCTTCGTCGCGAAGGTGGCCCCGCCGCGCTTGATCAGCGCGACGAAGCCGGGGGCCTGCGGCCCGCAGCTCGCAGCGGTCAAACCGAGACCGCAGTTGACGAGCGGGCCGGTGATACCGGCCGAGCCCGTGGCGCCCGCGAACTCCATCGGCAGCGCCGAGTAGTTGCTCGCGCCTGCCGACACCGACGCGTCGCGCCCCTGACCTGCCGGGAACGACGAGAGGTTGTCGACGCCGGGCCCGACGATGTCGAGCTGCGCACCGGTGTTCGAGAACGACGCGAGCCGGTTGCTCGAGTCGACGGCGCCGACGGAGAGCACGCTCTGGTAGCGGCCCGGGAACGACAGCTGCCTCGCCGAGTCGTTGCCGGAGGCCACGACGATCAGCGTGCCGTCCTGAGCGATCTGGTTGTAGAGCGCCTCTTCAGCCTGCGAGCGGTCGCCGCCGCCGAGGCTCATGTTGATCACCTTGCAGCCCTTGCTGGCGAGCCACTGCACGCCTTCCATGACCTGGCTCGTCTCGCCGCTGACCGAGCCGTCGGGCTGCGTGCCGAGCACGCGTGCCTCGTACAGCCTCGCCTTCGGCGCCACGCCGTGGATCCCCGACCCGTTGATCGCGCCGAGCATGATCCCCGAGACGTGCGTCGCATGCGTCTCGGTTGCCGCGACACCGAGGCTGAAGACGTCGACGTCGCTGTTGTGGTCGAAAACGTTGTAGCCCTCGACGAAGTTCGGTGCGATGTCGGAGTGGTGCGTCGCGAGACCGGTGTCGGCGACGCACGCCTTGACGCCCGCGCCCAGGTACCCGGCGGCCTGCGCCTCGACCGTGTGCGTCGTCACGAGGCCGTAGAGCCCGTTGGTGGCGCTCGGAACGAACTCCGACGTCAGCAGATCCGACGAGAGCGACTGCGGCGTGCGAACCGCGTCGAGCTCGACGTAGCTGACGCCCTGCGTGCTGCGAATGTCGCTGGCCTTGCCCGCCGGCAGGTCGACGGCGAGAACGCCGATCGACGAGAACGCACGGCGGACGGTGCCACCCGCGTCCGCAATCGCCGCGCGGTCTGCCGCGGTCGGTGCATGGTCGTAGCCGACGAGCAGGTGCTGCTTCGAAGACGATGCGGAGCTCGCCGCCGAGACGCCGGCGACCAGTGCAAGCGCACAGACGCCAACCGCAAGGATGAATGCTTTCAAAGTGAGACGCTCCCCTCTGAGACGATCCGGCCCCTCTAGCCGGCCCAGGCGCGCATGGTAGGCGAGAAATCCGGATTCGTACAGCCTGGAAAACGTTCGCGTGACCATGCCCCGAATCGCGCCGATCCTCCTCGCGGGGATGCGCGACTGGCACTGTGACGAGGACAGATGGAGCAGAAACTCGCCCGCCTCGCAGGTGCGGTCTCACGGCACCGGCGCGTCGTCTTCGCCGTCTGGGTGGCGCTCCTTGCTGCGGGCGGCTGGTTCTCGCTCCACCAGAGCGACCATCTCTCGGGCGGCGGCTGGGAGGTGCCCGGCAGCCCGTCGATCCGCGTCGCAGACGCGATCCAGCGCGACTTCCCGAGCCTGCGGACGCCGGTCTTCACCGTCTTCGTCACCGGCCGGACGCCCGCCGGCGTCACCGCGCGCCTGCGGGAGGCGCGCCGCGTCGCAGCGGCGGATCGCGGTGTCATCCCTGGACGCGTCGTGCTTCTCGACGGCGGCCGAGCGGCGCTCCTCACGCTCAGCTACCGCGGCGCCTCGTCGAATGCGATCGACCAGGCAACGCGCCTTCGGCGCGCGCTCGTCCGCACGACGCCCGCAGTGCAGACGCGCGTCATCGGCGAGCCCGCAATCTGGTCGAACTTCCAGGACGTCTCGAAGAAGCAGCTCGCGCGCGGCGAGGCGATCGGCTTCCCGCTCATCCTCCTGATCCTGCTCGCCGGCTTCGGGACGCTCGTCGCCGCCGTCGCTCCGCTCGCACTCGGCTTCGCAGCAGTGTTCCTCACCGGCGCGGCGATCTACACGCTGTCGCGCTCGTTCGAGATCTCGGTCTACGTCACGAACATGGCGTCGATGATCGGCATCGGCGTCGCGGTCGACTACTCGCTCTTCATCGTCAGCCGCTTCCGTCGCGAGTTGCATGCAGGATCGGACAAGGCGCGGGCGCTCGCGCGGGCGATGTCGAGCTCCGGCACCGCCGTCGTCTTCAGCGGCGCGACCGTTGCCGTGTCGCTCGCCGCGCTCTTCGCGATCGACGTGAACGCGCTCCGCTCGATGGCGGTCGGCGCGATCGTTGTCGTCTGCATCTCCGTGCTCGCCTCGATCACGCTCCTGCCCGCGATGCTCGCGGCCGTCGGTACGCGCGTCGACCGGCTCCGTCTGCCGCTGCCGTGGCGGACGAGCGAGGCCGGTAGCGATGCGTTCTGGAGTGGCTGGGCGCGGCGCGTCATGCGCCGGCCCGTCACGGGCTTGGCCGTAGGCGCGGGCTTCATGCTCGTGCTGGCGATTCCGTTCTTCTGGATGCAGACGTTCAACCGCGGACTCGACGAGCTGCCGAAGGGCGCTGAGGTTCGCGTCGCGACCCAGCACGTGCAGGCACTGACCGGGCCGGGCTTCGGCGCGCCGGTGCACGTTCTCACCCGCAACCGCCCGGCGAGCTCGCGCGCGCTCGCCGCCGTGCCGGGCGTCGCGCACGTCGCGCCGCCGGTCGCGAGCCGCGGCGGCGGGCAGTGGCTGACCGACGTCACGCTCGCGGTCCCCGTCGAGTCGAGCGCGGCGCGCACCGTCGTGCATCGCATCGCTGAGGTCGCAGGCCCGGACGCGACGCTCGGCGGCAGCACCGTCTTCGACATGGACGTGACGCATGCGATCTTCGGCGGCCTCTGGAAGATGCTGCTCGTGATCCTCGCGGCGTGCTACGTCGTGCTCTTCGTGCTGCTGCGCAGCGTGCTCCTGCCGCTGAAGGCGGTGGCGATGAACCTCCTGAGCGTCGGTGCGGCGTATGGCGTCCTCGTCGCCGTCTTCCAGTGGGGCTGGCTCGACTGGACGGGCTACGCCTCGCCCGGCTACGTCGAGACGATCGTGCCGGCGCTCGTCCTCGCCGTGACGTTCGGGCTCTCGATGGACTACGAGGTCTTCCTGCTGACGCGGATCCGGGAGCGCTGGCTCGAGCACGGCGACAACGAGCGCGCGGTCGCCGAGGGGCTCACGCTCTCCGCCCGGATCATCACGAGCGCGGCGCTCGTCATGGTCGCCGTCTTCTTCGCCTTCGTCGTCGCCGGGGCACCGTCGCTGAAGGAGCTCGGAACCGGGCTCGGGGTCGCGATCCTCCTCGATGCGACGATCGTGCGGCTCCTGATCGTGCCGGCCGCGATGCGGCTGCTCGGGCAATGGAACTGGTGGCTGCCTAGCCGTTTGGCCCGCCTCCTTCCGGCTCCTTCCCACTAACCTGAGACGGTGCGCATCCTCGTCTCCGGCGGCGCGGGCTTCATCGGCTCGCACTTCGTGCACCGGCTCCGGCGCGCCGGCGACGACGTCGTCGTTCTCGACAAGCTCACCTACAGCGGCAACCGCGCGAACCTCCCCGACGACGTCGAGTTCCACCACGGCGACATCGCCGAGCCGCAGGACGTGGCACAGGCTGCGCGCGGCTGCGAGGCGATCGTGAACTTTGCGGCCGAGACGCATGTCGACCGCTCGATCCTCACTGCCGAGGACTTCGGCCGCACGGAGTTCCGCGGCACGCAGGTACTGCTCGAGCACATCCGCGAGGTGGGCATCCGGCTCGTGCAGGTGTCGACCGACGAGGTGTACGGCGACCTCGAGGCGGGCGGCTCGTCGAAGGAGACCGATCCGCTCCGCCCCTCGAGCCCGTACAGCGCGGCGAAGGCGGCGGGCGAGCTGCTCATCCCGGCGTACGCACGGACGTTCGGCGTCAACGCGTCGATCACGCGCGGCTCGAACACGTACGGGCCGAACCAGTATCCGGAGAAGTTCATCCCGCTCTTCGTCACGAACGCCCTCGACGGCCAGGAGCTGCCGCTGTACGGCGACGGCAAGCAGGTGCGCGACTGGCTCTTCGTCGAGGATCACTGCTCCGGGATCGAGCTCGTGCTGCGCCAAGGCGCGCCGGGCGAGATCTACAACGTCGGCGGCGGCGACGAGGTCGAGAACATCACGGTCGCCGAGCGGATCGTCGACCTGACCGGCGCCGACCGCGCCCTCCTTCGCCGCGTCGACGACCGCCCCGGCCACGACCGCCGCTACTCGCTCGACACGGCGAAGCTGGAGGGGCTCGGCTGGGCACCGCAGATGTCGTTCGAGACCGGGCTGGCCGAGACCGTGTCCTGGTATCGCGACCACCGCGACTGGTGGGAGCAGATCAAGTCGGGCGAGTACCGCGAGTACTACGAGCGGCAGTACGCCGACCGGCTCGCAAACGCGACGTCAGCCTGAGCAGTGGCGCGCCTGCTTGAGGGCGTCCTTGACCTCGTGCCGGCTCGGCTGAATCGCCCGTGAAGCCTCGAGGTACGGCATCGCCTCGCTGCAGCGGCCGAGCGAGATCAGCGTGACGCCGAGGTTGTAGTTCGCGTACGCCGTGCCGAGGTCGGTTCGGCCCTGCAACTGCTGCACCGCATTCTCGAGCAGCGGCAGCGCGGACGCGTAATCGCCCTGCTTCATCAGCTCCCACGCCTGGTTGTTCAGCGCGTACGGATCGCCGCCGGCGGCCGCGGTCGTGCCGCTCGCGGCTGCGGTCGTCGTCGGCGGCGCCGCAGGCACGGTCGTGACGACGGTCGTGCCGGGCTGCGTCACCGTCTTCACGGAGACACTCACCTTCTGCGGCGGCAGAGATCCCTTCGACGAGTCGCCGCCGGAGAGCGCGACGGCGGCCCCCGCGACGATGCCGGCAAGCAGCAGCACGGCGAGCACGGGCACGAGCCACGCGGGCCGGCGCGCGCGGCGGTGCGGCTGCGCGGCGACGGTGCGGATCGCCCGGGTCGGGCCGGCGGCGGTGGCGAGCGCCCCGCGCAATGCGGCGACGAACTCCGAGCAGCTCCCGTACCGCTCCGACGGATGCTTCGCGAGCGCCCTCGCGAACACCGGGTCGACCTCGCACGGCACGTTCGGGTTGACGTCGCAGACCGACGGGACCTCGCCGGTCACGTGGGCGGCCGCCTCGGCGGCGACGCTGTCGCCTTCGAAGGGCCGCCTGCCGGTCAAGAGCTCGAAGGCGACGACCGCGAGGGAGTAGAGGTCGCTCGCCGGCGTCGTGCGCTCGCCCATCGCCTGCTCCGGCGACAGGTACGACGCCGTCCCGAGCACGGTGCCGGTCTGCGTGAGCGAGCCGAGGCCGGTCGCGCTCGCGATGCCGAAGTCGGCGACGTAGACACGGCCGCTCCGGTCGAGCAGGAGGTTCG
>JANMQZ010000145.1:0-7182 GCA_031370755.1 Actinomycetes bacterium | reverse complement strand
CGCAACGTCGGGCTTGATGAACTGCATCGTGTCGTAGATCGCGAGGCCGGCGTACACCGACCCGCCCGGCGAGTTGATGTAGAGCTGGATGTCCTTGTCCGGATCCTCGGACTCGAGGTGGATCATCTGCGCGACGATCAGGTTCGCAACGTTGTCGTCGATGGGCGTCCCGAGGAAGATGATCCGCTCGTTCAGGAGCCGCGAGTAGATGTCGAAGAACCGCTCGCCACGCGAGGTCTGCTCGATGACGGACGGGATGATCAAGTTCGACGGGTGATCCATGTGCCGTGGCTCCTTCAGTGTTGTCCGGCTATTGGCCGGGGGTCCAGAGTTTCGTGTCGGTCTGCTGCTTTTCCTTTTCGGGAGTCCAAATCTGCTCTCGCGCGTCGGCGAGCTCGCGGGGGATGCGCTTCACCTCGGAGGCGATGCGGTCGAGGGCGTTCCGAAGGCGGAGGTCGTCCCGGAGCTGCTCGAAGCGGCCTGTCTCACGCAGCCGCAGCAGGGTCGCATCGGCGTCGTCCTCGACGAGAGCGGCCTGCTCCCGCACGAGCTCCTCGATCTCCGCGTCGGAGATCTCGATCCCGAGCCGGTCGGCGGCCGCGTCGAGCACGAGCTCGCGCGCAACCGATCGCGCCGCCTCCTCGCCAAGGCGGGCAAGCAGCTCCTCCGGTTGTTGGCCGGTCATCGTCAGATACGTGTCGAGCGGGATGCCGCGCGCCTCGACCTGGCGGGCGAGACCGCGCAGCAGCTCGCGGGTCCGCGCCTCGACGAGCGGCCCGGATGCGTCGACCTTCGAGGCGGCGACGAGCGCATCGGCGACGTCGGACCGGAACTGGGCATCCGACTCCTCCGCGATCTGGGCGCGCAGCCGCTCTTCGATCTCCGCGCGCAACTCGTCGAGCGTGTCGAACTCGCTCGCCGAGCGGGCGAGCTCGTCGTCGAGCTCCGGCAGCACCTTCTCCTTGATCTCCTTCACCGTCACCGACACGGTCTGCTTCGTGTCGTCGGCGAGCTCGAAGTCGATCTCCTTCGTCTCGTCAGCGCTCATGCCGACGAGGCTCTGCTCGATCTCGTCGACGACGGCGCCGCGACCGAGCTCGACGACGTAGTCACGCCGCGTCTCGCCCTGCGGCGAGATCAGGTCGACGATCACCGTGTCCTCGGAGCCGACCGCGCGCCCCTCGACCGGGACGAGCTCGGCGACCGTTCCGCGAAGCGCGTCGAGCTCCTGCTGCACGAGGTCTTCCGGGACGGTCGGCTCGATGGCGCCGACCTCGAGCGTCTTCCAGTCCGGCAGCTCCGGCTTGGCCTGCACCGGGAACGTCGCGATGAACTGCCAGTCCTCGCTGTCGGACGCGGGCAGCTCGAAGTCGAACTCCGGCTGCGCGACCGGGCGGACGCGCGTCTGCGTTGCGGCGTTCCAGAACCAGCCGCCGATGTGGCTCTCGACCGCCTCGGTCATGAGCCGTTCGCGACCGACCTTCTGCACGAGCACCTGGTGCGGCACCTTGCCCTTGCGAAAGCCCGGGATCTTGACGCGCTCGGCGAGGTCGGACGCCGCGTGCTCGATCGCGTGGTGCACGTCGTGCGACGGCACCTGCACCGTCATCCGAACGCGGTTTTCCGGGAGTTCTTCGACCTGGGCCTGCACTCGGCCATTCAAGCAGACCCCTTGCAACCGAGGTCGCGTAGCCTCGGCCCGTGCGCCTCTTCGTGCTCACCCGTCATGCGCATTCGACGCTCAACCTGGAGGGCCGGGTGAACGGCGATCCGAGCGTTTCGGCACCGCTCACGCCCGACGGCCGCGCCCAGGCCGAACAGCTCGGGGACGAGCTGTCCGCCTTGCCGCTCGACCTCTGCGTGCACACACGCTTCGGCCGCACGCTCGAGACGGCAGAGCTCGCGCTCGCGGGGCGAGCCGTCCCTCGAGTGAGCGAGCCGCTCCTCGACGACGTCGGCGTCGGCGACCTGGAGGGCTCGACCATCGAGGCCTACCGGGCCTGGAAACGCGCGCACCGGCGCGACGAGCCGTTCCCCGGCGGCGAGAGCCTCGACGACGCCGCGCTCCGCTACGCGAGAGCCTTTCGTGCCCTCCTCGCGCGGCCGGCGCAGGTCGTGCTCGTGGTCTGCCACGAGATCCCGGTCCGCTACGCCGTGAACGCCGCCCGCGGGTCGGACGACCTCGACGGCCCCGAGCATGCGATCCCGAACGCGACGCCCTATCTCTTCGACGACGCGGCGCTCGAGCGTGCCGCCGCGCGCATCGAACAGATCACTCGATCGTAGGAGGGTTTGGCGAAATGGTGCTCGTTGCAGGGGTGCGCTGGGCGTCGCGATGCAAGGACGCAGGGAGCCCCGATAGCGGTTGCTATCGGGGCGACCGAGGACGCGGCAGCGCGGCGTCCAGCGCGGCCCTGCGGCTCAGCCACTATTTCGCCAGACCCTCCTAGGAGGGCGCGACCGCACCGCGGCGAATGACGACATTCCTCGTGAGCATGTGGAACGGAATCCTCGGAACGGGCGTCGCCGCCATCTGGCTCGCGATGGTCTCCGCGGTCGCGTACCGCGTCCGGGCGACAGTGCGGGCGAGAGGACTTGAACCTCCAAGGGCCGCGAGGCCCAACGGGACCTAAACCCGTCGCGTCTACCAGTTCCGCCACACCCGCGCCCTCTCAGGATAGAGGCGTTTCCGGCGCCCGCCGACCGGCAATCACCCGGGCATGTTCTGGATCGTCTTCCTCACCCTGGGCTCGCTCGCCGGGGCGGCCCTGAGCCTCGCGTACGGCCTCGCGCACTCGTAGCGAGCGTCGACAACCGGAAACAGCTCTGTAGAGTGCGCGCCCGTGGCAGGCATGCGGCCGGAGGACGTCTACGAGCTCGTGAACGTCGGCGATCCGCGAATCTCCCCCGACGGGTCACGCGTCGCGTACACCGTGACCGCGGTCGACCGGGAGGCGAACGACTACGCCGCGGCGATCTGGGTCGCCGCGTTCGACGGCTCGGCCGAGCCGCAGCGTTACACCGCAGGCGAGAAGCGCGACTCCACCCCGCGCTGGTCGCCGGACGGCAGCTGGCTCGCGTTCGCCTCGACGCGCGGCGAGGACAAGGCGCCGGCCGCGCTGTATCTGCTCCCGGCGGAGGGCGGCGAAGCCCGCAAGCTGACCGACCTGAAGGAGAGCGTCGAGTCGATCGAGTGGTCTCCGGACTCGACGCGCATCGCCTTCACCGCGCGTGTTCGCGACGCCGCGTATGAGGAGGAGGACGACCGCAAGCGCGGGCCGCGGCGCTTCACCCGCATCTTCCACAAGCTCGACACCGTCGGCTGGACGGGCGACCGCCGCAAGCACGTCTTCGTCGTCGGGATCGACGGCGGCGAGGCAACGCAGCTCACGAGCGGCGACTTCGAGCACGGCAACCCCGCCTGGTCACCCGACGGCACGCAGATCGTCTTCGACGGCCTGCGTGACGAGCGCTGGGACACCGAGCTGATCAACCGCCTCTACATCGTCGATGCGGCGGGCGGCGAGCCGAGAGCGCTCACGGGCGACGGCGGCTCGTACGAGACCGCTGCGTTCTCGCCCGACGGCTCGCGCATCGCGTTCCGCATGGTCACGGAGGACGGCACGTATCCCCATCACACGCAGCTCGGCGTGATGAACGCGGACGGCAGCGACGAGAAGCTGCTGACGATGTCGCTCGACCGCCAGTGCGCCCCGTACCCCGAGTATCGCGAGCCGATCTGGGACGGCGACCGTCTCGCCTTCACGATCGAAGACGGCGGCAACGTGCACCTTTATACCGTCGCCGCGGACGGATCTGCCGCACCTCGCCTGCTCGCCGGCGGCGAGCAGGCGATCGTCGGCTACGACCTGCTCGACGGGAAGCTCGTCTACACCGCGTCGACGCACACGACGATGCGCGAGCTCTTCACGGGAACGGAGGGCACGCAGCGCACGAATGTCGGACGCGATTTCGCGGAGGGCCGCGAGCTCCTCGAGCCCGAGCGCTTCACCGCGGTCTCGCAGGACGGCTACGAGGTCGATGCGTGGGTCGTGCGGCCGCCGGAATTCGAGCCGGGCACGCGCTACCCGGCGATCCTCACGATCCACGGCGGCCCGTTCACGCAGTACGGCACGGGCTTCTTCGACGAGTTCCAGGTGATGGCGGCGGGCGGCTACGCCGTCCTCTTCTCGAACCCCCGCGGCGGCTCCGGGTACTCGGAGGAGCACGGGCGCGCAATCCGCGGTCCCGTCGGCGACGCGGGCCCCGGCTGGGGCACGCGCGACTACGAGGACGTGACGGCCGTGGTCGACACCGCGCTCGAGAAGTTCGACTTCATCGACCCCGATCGCCTCGGAGTGATCGGCGGCTCCTACGGCGGCTACATGACGTCGTGGATCGTCGGCCACACGAACCGCTTCAAGGCGGCCATCTCGGAGCGCGCGGTCAACAACCTGATCAGCATGTTCGGCTCGAGCGACCTCTTCTGGGTCTTCGAGCGCCAGTTCGGCGGCACCTACTGGGACAACGTCGACGCGTTTGTCGAGAAGTCACCGTCGACGTATGCCAAGGACATCGAGACACCGGTTCTGGTGCTGCATTCCGAACAGGACCTGCGCTGCAACATCGAGCAGGGAGAGCATCTGTTCACCCTGCTCCGCCTGCTCGGCAAGGAGGTCGAGATGCTTCGCTTCCCGGCCGAGAGCCACGAGCTGACGCGTGCCGGTTCGCCGCAGCACCGGGTCACGCGCTTCGAGGCCGTGCTCGAGTGGTTCGACCGTTATCTCAAGCCGGCCTCGCGCTGACCGTCGGCCCGGAGAGCTGCTACCAGCTGTCCCAATGCACCATCGAGTCGAGGGGCTTGCGCGTTCCCGGCTTGAAGTCGGTGCCGATCGAGTACGCGACCGGGATGAGCGCCACCTGCGTCACCTCGCGGTAGGGAATGCCGAGGATCTCCGCCGCCTTCTCCTCCTGCATGAGATGGAACGTCGTCCAGCACGTGCCGAGCCCGCGCGAGCGCGCAGCGAGCATGAACGACCACGCAGCCGGGACGATCGAGCCGAACATCGACGCGACCAGCGGGTTCGACTTCCCCTCGTAGCGGCCCACGATGCACGGAATGACATGCACCGGCACCTCGTGGATGTGCTCTGCGAGATGGACGACGGCGTCGCTGATCCGGAGCATCTGTCCCTCGCGTGCGCCTCCCCCTCGCTGCAGGTACGGACCGGCGACTTCGCGCCAGATCTCGCCGAGCGCAGCGCGCTTCGCCGCGTCGGTGACGACGACGAAGTGCCAGTTCTGCGAATAGCTCGCCGTCGGGGCCTGTTGCGCAAGATTGAGGCACTCCTCGAGCACCTCGCGCTCCACCGGGCGGGTCAGATCGAGCCGCTTCCGCACGGCACGGGTCGTCGAGAGGAGCTCGTCGGGTGTCAGATCGAGGGCGATCCGCGAATCCTACGGCTCAGGAGCCTCCCCTATTCGGGGGACAGCGCCCTACGTGAAAACCGCGATCCCGCTGCGACCGGCTTCGACCGATGATCTTGGTATGCGGCAGCTCTCACGGTGGTACCTCGTCATGGCGGCCGGGCTCACGGCGCTCGGCTTCGCTACGGCGACGAGCGCCGTCTACGGGTCGGTGGTCACGGCCGTTGCCGCGTTCACGGCTTTAGGCGCGATCCTGGTCGGGCTGCGCACCCGCGGGCCGCAACGGCCGCGCGCGTGGCGCCTGCTCGCCGCGGCGCTGGCGTTCTGGGGGATCGCCGCCGCGATCTTCACGTTCGCCGCGGCGACGGCCACACCGCTCAACAGCTTGCTCGCGGAGTTGATCTACGTCCCGGGGCTCGTGGCGATCACGCTCATGACGATCGAGCTCACTCGCCGAATGGGCCGGCTGCGCATCGCCGGCCTCGAGGCCGCGATCGGCGCGTTTGCGCTCGGCTCACTGGTCTGGGCGCTCGTGCTGGCGCCCACGTTCGAGCAGTCTGCGGGAGCCGTCAGCGTTCCCTCGATCGTCTATCCGATCTGCGACGTCGTGCTGCTGATGCTCCTGCTCCGGGTGGTGTTCTCCCCGCTGCTCGGGTTGCGCGCGGTCCGGTGGCTCGCCGGCGCGTCGCTCCTCCTCGTCACCGCTGACTTCCTGTACTTCAGTCCTCTGGTCGACAAGACCGTCCTCGCAACTCGAATCATCAACGCGCTGTACATCGCGGCCTACACGAGCTTCGGCGCTGCTGCGCTGCACCGATCGATGCGACGCCTGCCGGCTCGGCGGCCGTTCGCCGACGACGTCGCGTCGTGGCGCCTCGTCGCAACCCTCGGCTGCGCTCTCCTGACGACGCCGCTGGCGCTGCTCTTCCTGGACAAGGTCGACCGAGCGCCGGACACCGCTCCGCTGCTGGTGATCGGCACGCTTACCGTGCTCCTCGTGCTCGCACGGCTCTGGGTCTTGCTGCGCCATCTCGAGAGCCTGCGCCGACGCGCCGAGGCGAGTGAGCAGCGCTTCCGCATGGTGTTCGACTCCGCAGGACGCGGGATGTCGATCGGCGCGAACGGGATGATGACCGAGACGAACGCTGCCCTCCGCAAGATGCTCGGCTACACGAACGCCGAGCTCGCGCAGATGCACTTCACCGAGACGACGCATCCCGACGATCTCACGCTTGCGGGAGTCGCCTCTGACGAAGTCATGTCGGGCGAGCGGCCCTCGCACACCTTCGAGAAGCGCCTGATCCGCCGGGACGGCTCGAGCTTCTGGGTCTCGGTCACGCTCACCCGCGCACGGGACGGCAGCTTCGGCATCTCGCTCATCGACGACCTCACCGGGCGGAAGGAGCTCGAGGACGAGCTTCGCCAGGCGCAGAAGATGGAAGCCGTGGGCAAGCTCGCCGGCGGAATCGCGCACGACTTCAACAACGTCATGACCGCCGTGAGCGGTTGCGCCGAGCTGCTCCTGAACGAGATCGACGAGGACGACCCACGACGCGAACGCGTCGAGGTGATCCACGAGTCGGCGGCGCGCGCGACGAAGCTCACGCGCCAGCTGCTCGCGTTCTCGCGCCGCCAGGTGCTTCACCTCGAGCCCGTCGACCTCTCCAAGGTCGCTGCCGGCCTGGAGGGGATGCTCGAGCGCTTGCTGCCGCCGAACATCTCGGTGTCCTACGACCTCGCGCCGAACGCGATCGC
>JANMQZ010000087.1:0-1811 GCA_031370755.1 Actinomycetes bacterium | reverse complement strand
CGAAGTTGTCAAGCACCGTCGGCACCGGGGAGACTGCGCGGCCGAACGCGTAGCCCGCGGCGTTGCGGCCGATCTGCCGGTACGACGCGAGCGTCAGCGACGGCGCCATACCGAAGAGCTCGAGGTTGTCGAGCGGCTCGAGATCCGCACGGTGGATGAGCGCGGTGCCCTTCGACTGGAGGCCGACCGCGATTCCGGAGCCGGAGAGCCGCGCGCCGTCATGTCCGATGAACGCGACGTCGGAGGACCGCGTGATCCGAACGATGCGGGGCACGCCCCCCTCCTCGCGCACGCCGGCCACGAGCTCCGCGAGCACGTCGCCGTGGGCCAGGCCGTTGATCGTCTCCGAGAGCGCGGCGCCGAAGGCGGGGCCGACTGCGATCACCACCTCGTCCGCGCGCTCGCCGTGCGCTGCCGGGCCGAGCGCTTCGACCGGGCTTGCCGCTCCCTGCGTCGCGCCGAGCAGGCGCGCGTCGATCGCGTACGGCAGCCGCTGCAGCCGCTCCCAGCGCTCGCCTTCGAGGCGGTAGCCCGTGCCCGGCCCGGTGTAGCGGTTCTCGTCGTTCACGGCCGAGATCACGGTGCCGTCGGCCGCGATGATCGCCGAGGTCTGGAGGTAGTCCGCCGCGACCCGGTGCCGCTGCATGTCGAAGACGGCGGCGGCGACCTCGGGAAAGCCGCGCTCGTCGAGCGCACGCGCGACATCGAGCGCACTCAGGCCCTCGGCGAGCACGCGATCGGCGGCGACGACGTCCGCCGCGCGGTCGCGGTCGGGGAGGTCGCGTGAGTCGAGGCAGGTCGTCGCGAGCCGCACCTCTTCCTCGGTGACCGGCGGGAAGCCGAACGCCTCGAAGACCGCCTGGATCGCGCGTGCTCCGCGCTCCCGCACGGCGAGGGCGCTCTCCTCGTCGAGCGGCTCGATCCCGGCGTCGACCTGCCAGTCGCGCTGGATCGTCAGCCACTCGTCGAGGTCGTCCGAGTCGTAGTTCCCGCCGCCGAACATGTTGTCGTAGCGCGGCATCGACGAGTAGCCCGACGTGACGAAGTCGGTGCCGGGCAGGAACTGGCCCATCAGCTTCGCCGTCTTGCGAATCGCCGAGTGGCTCGAGATCGCGTCGTTGCCGGAGGCGACCTCGAGGTCGAGCCACGCCGCGAGCACGTTCTCCGCCAGCACCTCACGCGTGCCTCCCGGAACGGCGAGCACGAGCGCGACGCAGGAGATGGAGCCGTTCTGGACCCCCTGCGAGCCCGCCGCCCGCACGAGCGAGAGACACCGCGCCTCGAGATAGAGCATCGACTTGCCCTCCGACTCGCCCATCAGCGCCTCGGAGCCGCCGCCCGAGGTGAAGCGCACCTTGACGCCGCGCGAGGCGTACGCGGAGGCGAGGAACGCCTTCGACCAGGGCGTGTCGTCGCCGTCGACGAAGACGGACTCGGTGCCGTAGACGGAGAGCGTCTGGGCGTAGGTGACGAGACCCTGGATCGCGAGGCGCAGGTTGAGGCGCTCTTCGACCGCGCACTGCGTGAGCACGCCGGGCCGCCCCGTTTGCGAGCCGACAAGGATCGCGATCGCGTTCAGCGGCGCGTAGCGGGAGACGCCGACGGTGGTCTCGATCTCCGCGAAGCCTCGCGCCGCGGCTTCGGCGGCATCGGCTGCGAGTAGCGCCGGGTTCTCCTTCAGGTTCGTGACGTGGGCCTGGTTGGCCGGAGCCCGCCGGGCGCGCAGCTTCTTCAGCGCGAACATCAACTCGACCGGGTCGAGGCTCGACACCACGCGCGCAAGGCGGGCGGGGGTCAGGCCGCGAGAGAGC
>JANMQZ010000046.1:0-20291 GCA_031370755.1 Actinomycetes bacterium | reverse complement strand
TCCTGCACGATCATCACGGTCGCGTTCGGGACGTCGACGCCGACCTCGATCACCGTCGTCGCGACCAGCACGTCGAGGTCGCCCGTCTTGAAGCGGGCCATCAGCTCGCGGCGCTCGGCCGGCTTGACGCGCCCGAGCAGGCAGCCGACGCGGAACTCGCGCAGCTCGGCGCGGCGCAGCCGCTCCGCCTCCTCCTCCGCCGCGCGTGCGAGCGTCGTCTCCGACGCCTCGACGAGCGGGCAGACGACGTACGCCTGCCGGCCCTCGCGCAGGAGGCGCGTGAGCCGCGTGTACGCCGCCGAGGCCTGCCCCTCGTCGATCCAGCTCGTGACGATCGGCTTGCGCGACGCGGGCGGCTTCGCGATCTCCGACACCGACAGGTCGCCGTACACCGTCAGTGCGAGGGTGCGCGGGATCGGCGTCGCCGTCATGTGCAGCACGTGCGGCGCGCGGCCTCGCGCGAGCGCCTTGCGCTGCTCGACGCCGAAGCGGTGCTGCTCGTCGACGACTGCAACCGAGAGGTCGCGCAGCTCGACGCCTTCCTGGATGAGCGCATGCGTGCCGACGACGACGTCGGCGCCGAGCGCGTCTGCGCGTGTCTTTTTCGGCGACGCGCTCGTGAGGAGCGCGCACGTGACGCCGAGCTCGGCGCAGATGCCCTCGATCGTAAGGAAGTGCTGTTCGGCGAGCGTCTCCGTCGGCGCCATCAGCGCGCCCTGGCGGCCGTGCTCGACCGCGCGCAGGATCGCGTAGAGGGCGACGACTGTCTTGCCGGAGCCGACGTCGCCCTGGAGGAGCCGCTGCATCGGCACCGTGCGCTCGAGATCGGCGTCGATCTCGCGCACGGCCTGCTCCTGGTACGGCGTCAGCGCGAACGGCAGCGTCTGGCGGTAGCGGGAGATCAGCTCGCCGGGCACGCCCAGCGACGGTGCGAGCGTCCGCTCGCGCTCGGCCGCGCGGCGTGCGATACCGATCTGGAGCAGCAGCAGCTCCTCGAAGGCGAGTCGCGCGCGGCCTGCCTCCGCTTCGCCTTCCGACTGAGGGCGATGGATCGCGAAGAGCGCGTCGCGCTTCAGCGGCATGCCTTCGCGCTCGCGCAGCTCGGCCGGCAGCGGATCGAAGTAGTCGGAGACGTGGCCGAGCGCCGCGGTCACGAGCGTGCGCATGCGCTTCGGCGTAATCTCCTCGCTCGCGGGATAGACGGGTGCGAAGTCGGCGGTCGCGTCGCCCGTGCCGATGTCGTGCGACTTGACGTCGAAGCCGTACCGCCCGGGCTTGCCGCGCAGGCGCACGTGCAGGCCGGGCTGCAGCTGGTCTGCGAGCCACGGCTGGTTGAACCACGCAGCGCTGATCGTCGCGGTGCCGTCGGTGACCCTCGCGGTCACCATCGTCCGGCGGCCGCGCAGCGGCCGCCTCGAGACGCTCAGCACCTCGCCCGCGATCGCGACCTCGTCGCTCGAGCCGCCGAGCGCGGCGATCGCCACCTCCTGGACGGCCGACTCGTAGCGGTGCGGCCGGTGCTCGAGCAGGTCGCGGATCCTACGCAGGCCGAGCTTCTCGAGCCTGCGCTTCAGCGTCACGCCGACACCCGGGAGCGCATCGAGCTCGACGTCGAGCCGTTTCGGCTGCGGACGCCCGCGGGTCGCCGGCCAGGCCCGGGGCTGGTCCAGGCTTGCGAAGACCGTCTGTCGACGGAGTGCTGTCATGGTGCTCGGCGCCAGAGCGTCCGGAACACTACGGCCCGGTCCGGACGGAATCAGTCGCCGTCGGTGAACCAGAAGAAGCCGACGGTCCCCGGCCCGGCGTGGGCGCCGATCACCGCGCCGAGCGAGGTCTCCATCTCAATCTGCGCGTGCGGCCGGATGTGGCGCACCATCTTCTCGAGCTCGACCATCCGCTCCGGCGCGTCAGCGTGCGCGATGCCGACCCGCAGGCCCGGCTCGTCGCGCGTGTTCGTCTCGAGTGCGTCGACGAACTCCTGGAACGCCTTGCGGTTGCCGCGGACGCGCTTTACCGGCAGGACCTCGCCGTCGCGGATCGAGAGGATCGGCTTCACGTTCAGCAGCTGCCCGGCGAAGGCCTTCGCCGTGCCGATACGGCCGCCGCGCGCGAGGAACACGAGCGTGTCGACCGTGAAGAGAAGCCCGTGCTCGACGAGGTACCGCTCGACGAGCGCGTCGATCTCCTCGTCGGTCGTGCCGCGCTCGAGCCGCCGCTGGATCGCGAGGGCGAGCATCGCGATCGCGACCGACGCGGACTGCGAGTCGATCGTGCGCACACGGCCGTCGCCGAGCTGCTGCGCCGCGGTGCCCGCGCTCTGGAACGTCCCGGAGAGATTCGAGGCGATGTGGATCGAGAGGATGCGCTCGTACGCGCCGAGCTCCTCGTAGGCCGCGAGGAAGTCGCCCGGCGTCGGTTGCGAGGTCGTCGGCAGCTGGGGCGACGTGCGCAGCCGGTCGTAGAACTCGTGCGCCGTGAGCTCGACACCGTCCTTGAAGCTGTCCGTGTCGAAGTTGACGTAGAGCGGCACGACGCGCCAGTTCACGAACCGGTCGCTCGCGTCGGGAAAGTCGGCCGTCGAGTCGAGGACGATCGCGGTGTTCAGGGCGGTGAGGTTCATGCCGCCGCCTCGAGCAGCGCGTTCACGATCTCGTCGAGCTCCTGGTCCTTCGTCAGGCACGCGGTCGCGCCCGCCGCGTAGAGCGCTTCGATCTCGCGCGCGTTCGCGGACGCGGTGAGACAGACGACGGCGACGTCGGGATGCGCCTCGCGCACCGCTGAGGTGGCCTGCACGCCGTCCATCCCCGGCAGCCGGTAATCCATCAGCACGACCTGGGGCTTGAACCGCTCAACCGCGGCCACCACTTCGCTGCCGTCGCCGACCGACGCGACGACCTCGAGGTCGGCCCGCATGCCGAGCAAGAGCTCGAGTGCCTCGCGGAAGACCTGGTTGTCCTCGACGAGGAGGATCCGGATCGGCCGCCCCATGCCGGAGCGGACTCTACTCGGCGGAGAGAAGCAGGTGGTAGTGCGGCTGTCCGCCGTCCTGGAGGTCGATCTCGACGCCGGGATGAGCCTCGGCGATCCGGTCGAGCAGGCCGTCGAGCGGCGCCTTGTCCTCCCCCACGAAGAGGGTCAGGAGCTCGCGCGGCTCGCGCAGGAGCTGCTCGACGACGGCGGCGGTCACCTCCTCGAAGGCCGGGCCGACGGCGACGGGCTGTCCTTCGGCGAGGCCGAGCCAGTCGCCCTTGTGGATCGCGATGCCGTTCATCTCCACATCGCGGGACGCGATCGTCACCTCGCCCGTCACGACCGACGCGGCGGCCTTGCGCATCGCCTCCGCGTTGTCGGCGGCGCTCCGCGAGCCGTCGAAGGCGACCATCGCCGCGAGACCGGCGGGGATCGAGTCCACGTGGACGACCTCGACGTTGCGGTCGGCGTGCGCGGCCGCATGCTCGGCGGCGAGGACGATGTTCGAGTTGTTCGGGAGGATGATCCCCTCTTCCGCGTCGAGCGACTGCACGGCGCGCAGGAGGTCGGCGGTGGACGGATTCATCGTCTGGCCGCCCTCGACGATCTCGAGCGGGCCGACCGCTTCCGCGAGGCTTTCGAAGAGCAGGCGGTTGCCTTCGCCCGCGACGACCGCGACGACGCCGGACTGCGCGCGCGGCGCATCCGGAACTGCCGCGAGCAGGCGCTCTTCACGCTCCTGCGTCTGCTCGTGCATGTTCGCGATCTCGATCCGGTCGATCGTTCCCGAGCGTGTGCCGATCGAGAGCGCCGCGCCGGGATCGTCGGTGTGCACGTGCACCTTGATCGCACTCTCGTCGCCGACGACGAGCAGCGAGTCGCCGAGCTGCTCGAGCTCCGACTCGAGGGCCTCGCGATCGAGCTCCTTCCCTTCGATGAGGAAGACCGTGCAGTAGGTGTAGCGGGAGAGCTCCTGATGGATCGCGTCGAACGAGAGATGCTGCTCCAGCGGCTGTGCCTCCGGGATCGGCTGTCCCGTGACGACCGCCGCGACGCCGCGCATCAGCTCGAGCAGGCCGGCGCCACCCGCGTCGACGACGCCCGCGTCCTTCAGCACCTGCAATTGCTCGGGTGTGCGCGCAACGGCTTCCTCCCCGCGCCGAACGAGCTGCACGAGGAGCTCGGCGAGCGCCGGGTGCGAGGGCGCCTGCGCCTCCGCCTCCTCCGCGAGCTCGCGGATGACTGAGAGCATCGTCCCTTCGACCGGGCGGCGGACGGCGCGGTACGCAGCGTCGGTCGCGCCGCGCAGCGCGCGGGCCATCGCGTCCGCGTCGATGACCGGCGCGTCGGTCTCGCCGAGCACGTCGGCGGCGCCGCGCACGATCTGGGAGAAGATCACGCCGGAGTTGCCGCGCGCACCCATCAGCGCGCCGCGCGCGACGTCGCGTGCGAGCGACTGGCGGTTCGCGGCCGAGGTCGAGTCGACCGCCTCATCGACGGCGCGCACGGTCATCGTCAGATTCGTGCCCGTGTCGCCGTCGGGAACGGGATACACGTTCAGGTCATCGATGCGCGCACGGTTCGCCTCGAGCGACGCCAGCGCCGCGTCGACGACCTTCTGCATCGCCTCGAGATCCCCGTTCAGGCTCATCCGTTTCTCCGCACATCGTCAATGTGCACCTCTACGGCCCGAACCGGAAGGCCTGTGAGGCGATTGACCTCGTAACCGACCCTGTTTCTGACGGTCGAGGCCACCTCGGCGAGGTTGAGGCCGTACTCGACGACAACGTGGAGGTCGATCGTCACACCGTCGCCGTTCCCGCCGATCTCGATCCCCCGCGCCGGCCGGTCGCGAAGCCGGCGTCGCCCCGCCATGCCGACGACGCCGTAGCACTCGCGCGCCGTCTCGCCGACGATGTGCGCGATCGCGTCGCTCGAGATCGTGATCCGGCCCAGGGGCGACGAGAGCGCATGCGCATGCCCTGCCTCCACATCGTGTTCGACTGCGCGAGCGGCGTGAGGGTTGCGCGGCCGGATGGGCAGCGCGACGGGGTGGCTCAGATGGCCTTCTGGACCTTGCCGGCCTTGAGACAACGCGTGCAGACGTACGCCCGCGTCGCCTTACCCTTGAGGAGCACCCGGACGCGCTGGAGGTTCGGGTCGAATCGCCGCTTCGTGGCCACCATCGAATGGCTCCGGTGGTTGCCGAAACCGGGCTTCTTGCCACAGATTGCGCAGACTCTGCTCATCGGCGGAGCAGTGTAGCGAAAGCTATTTGGCGGCCTGCGCGGTGGCGCGGAGCTGCTGGAAGAGATCGGCCATCTCGAGCGCGTTCCGGACCGCCTCGGCCCCACGCTCACCCGCGTCCTCGGCGGCGTCGGTGATGAGCCCGAACGCGACGGGAACGCCCGTCTCGAGCCCGGCGAGCTGCAGCCCGGAGGCCGCCTCGGCGGCGACGACGGCCGAGTCGCTCGCGCTTCCGACGGCGACGATGCAGGCGTAGCGGCGTGTCTTCGCGAGCGCCATCGCGCCGATCGGCAACTCGAACGCCGTCGGCACGGCCATCACGAGGATCTGGTCGCGGCCGACTCCCGCACGGTCGAGCTCGGCGAACGCCGACTCGAGCAGGGTGTTTGCGACATCGACGTTCGCACGCGAGACGACGATGCCGACGCCGCGACGCGTGCTCCGCGACTCGCCTTCGAGGACGTTCACGTCGTCGGGGATGTCGAGCTCACCGGCGTCGTGGCCGGCGAGGCGGAGCTCCGGCTCGCCGTCGCCCGTGTCCTCGTCGTCGGGCTCGGCGTCTTCGGCCTCGTCGGCCTCGACCTCGCCGTTCGCGGGTTCGGGCTCTTCGCCCGGCCAGGACTCGTGCTCGCTCACGCTGCCAAGCGTATTGGATTCAGGCAAGGGCCTGGACGAGGCGCCGGTACGCACGCGGCAGATCCTCGCGGTCGAAGACCGCGCTACCTGCGACGAGCAGCGTGGCACCTGCCTCGTACACCGCGCGGACGTTGTCGTTGTCGATGCCGCCGTCGACCTGGATATGCACCGACTCGGGCAGCACAGCGCGAAGCCGTCCGACCCGGTCGAGCGCCTCCGGCATGAACGCCTGGCCCGAGTAGCCCGGGTGGATGCTCATGCACAGCACGATGTCCGCGCCGCCCGCGAACTTCGCCACGTCCTCGGGCTCCGTCTCTGGGTTGAACGCGACACCGACGGCGAGGTCGTGCTCGCGCGCGGCGGCGATCGTCGCCGGCACGTCGTCGACAGCTTCGTAGTGGAACGTGACGCTGTCACCGCCGGCGCGTGCGATCAGCGGGAAGTGGTGCACCGGGTTGTCCACCATCAGGTGGCAGTCAACGGCAGCGCCGTCGAACTCGTGCACACGTCGTGCGACCGCCTGGAGGACGACCGGCCCGATCGTGATCGGCTCGATGAAGTGGCCGTCGCCCACGTCGAAGTGAAAGATGCGCGCGCCGGTGCGAAGCAGCGCGTCGAGCTGCTCGCCGAGGTGGAGAAAGTCCGCCGCGTAGAGCGACGGTTCGATCTCGACTGTCCGGATCCAGTCCTGCCAGGGCACGCCGCCCACCGAGGTTAGACCCGGAGTCGGCTAACGAAGAAGCCGCTCGTCCCATGGACATGCGGCAACGTCAGGAGAAAGCGGGAATCGCGCGGATGGGCGAACTGCGGCCATTCGTCGCCCAGCGGCAGGACCTCGAGCCCGCTCGCCGCGACGACGGCCTCGTTCTCGTCCGCGTTCATCGTGCAGACCGAGTACACGATCGTGCCGCCGGGCTGCACGCGCTCGGCGGCGGCGCGGAGGAGCGCGAGCTGCAGCTCCGGCAGCGGGCGCCCGCGCCAGCGGAGGTCGGGGCGCTGCCCGAGGACGCCGAGGCCCGAGCACGGAGCGTCGACGAGGGCACGGTCGAAGCCGGTGAGCTCTGGAGGGAGGTCGGTGCCGTCCGCCTCGACGACGGTCACGTTCGTCGCGCGCATCGTCGCGAGGTTCGCGCGCAGCTCGCTCGCCCGGTTCGGGTCGATCTCCACCGCCGTCACGTCGCCGCGCAGCTGCGACGTCTTGCCGCCGGGCGCGGCGCAGAGGTCGAGCGTGCGCTCGCCCTCCCGTGAGCCGACGACGAGGCCGACGAGCTGCGAGCCGCGGCTCTGCGGCCAGATCCGGCCGTCGGCGACGGCGAGATCGTCGACGCGCGCGACGCGGTAGGCGCCGGGAACGTCGGTCGGCTCTCCGGGCGGGTCGCCGTCGAGCAGGCGCACGACCGTTTCGAGCGGCTCGTTCATCGCACGCATGAGCGCAAGCGCGTCGGGGCGGCCGAGGTCGCGCTCGAACGTTTCCGCGATCCAGTCTGGATACGACTCCTTGAGCGCGCCGTCGGGGAGCGACGCGAGCAGTTGCGCGATGCCTTCGGTGAGGCGGCGCATGACGGCGTTCGTGAACGGCACCGCACGCTCGAGCCGCGCGCGCCGCACGAGCTCGACCGACTCGTTCGCGGCGGCGTGCGGCGCGGTGTCGGTGTAGCCGAGCTGATACGCACCGAGGCGGAGCGCAGCGCGGACGGGTGGGTCGAGCTTGCGTGCCGGTCGCTTGCCGAGCTTGTCGATCGCGTAGTCGAGCGTGCGGACACGCTGCACGGAGCCGTACGCGAGCCGTTGCGCGAAGGCGCGCTCGCGCTCGTCGAGATCCTTTGCCGCAGAGCGAAAGACGCGGTCTGCGTACGCGTCCTGCTCGAACACGCGGAGCAGCACCTCGTACGCGGCGCGACGCGCGGGCGAGACCTCGGCCATCAGCGACGGCCGCGCAGGTAATCCTCGAACGGCATGCGCTTGCCTCCCTCGGGCTGCACCTCGAGAAACTCGAGCGAGCCGTCGTCGGCGATGCGGGCTTTCCAGACGTTCAGCGGACGCTCGTCGACGATCGCGCGGGCACCGATGTGCGGCGAGAGCGCGCGTACACGGTTGACGTTCTCTAGCGCTGGACGGGTGAGGTCGAGGTTGCGATCCTCGGGCGTGATCTTCTCGGCGTAGGTGATGCCGTCGTCCGGTTGCGGTGTGAACTGCGGCTCCGGGAGGACGTCGCCGATCAGCCGAGCCGCGATCTCCGCACTGCGCGCGAAGACGGCGCCGGCGTCGTCCTCCGGCTGCACGTCGAACGCTTCCTGCGCGGCGATCGGGCCGGCGTCGAGCTCGGGCGTCGTGCGATGGATCGTCACGCCGGTGCGCGCGTCGCCCGCCATCAGCGCGCGCTCCACTGGTGCGGCGCCGCGCCAGCGCGGCAGGAGCGACGGGTGCACGTTGAGCCAGAGCGCGCGCTCGAGGAGCGTTTCCGGAATGAGGAGGCCGTAGGCGGCGACGACGACGGTGTCGACGGGGATCGCGACCTCGTCGCCGAGGCGGGCCGGCTGCGCGACCGGGATCCCGAGACGCTCAGCCGCCGCTTTCGCCGGCGTGGGCGCGAGCTTGCGGCCGCGGCCGCGGGGCTTGTCGGGACGCGTCAGGAGGAGGGCGACGTCGTGGTGCTCGGCGAGCCGCTCGAGCACATCGGCGCCGAACGGCGCGGTCGCTGCGACCGCGAGCCGCATTTAAGAAAGGACGATGCGCGGGCGGAGCGCGCCGAGCGCTTCACGCTTGGCTTCCGGCGTCGTGCGGTCGATCATCAGCACGCCGTCGAGGTGGTCGGTCTCGTGCTGGACGCAGCGGGCGGCGTAGCCGTCGAGCTCGTAGCGCACGTCTGCCCCGGTCTCGTCCTTGCCGACGATCGTCACCTCGAGGGAGCGCTCGACGGGGACGGTGATCCCCTGAATCGAGAGGCAGCCTTCGTCGGCGACGTCGATCTCCTCGCTGCGCTCGACGATCTCCGGGTTGACGAGGGCAAGCACCTCGTCGTCGTCCGGCTGGAACACGAAGACGCGGCGGAGCACGCCGACCTGCGTCGCCGCGAGGCCGATGCCGTTCGCGTCGTGCATCAGGAGCTTCATGCGCTCGACGAGGCTCTGCAGCTCGTCGTCGAACTCCGTGACCGGACGCGCCTCCATCTTCAGGGCGGCGTCGGGGTACTGGCGGATCTGGGCGAGCGCGATCCGGCGGCGCGCCTCGCGCTCTGGGTCGAGCTCGTCGTGCTCGTGCCGGACTTCGCCCTCGATCTCATCGTCGTCGTGCTCGTGCATGCAGTCGGCACACTACCGAGGCCATGGATCCGCGAGAGGTGAAGGCGATCATGAGTCAGGGCGCGATCCGCCCCGAGACGCCGCGCGACCGGGAGGAGCGGCGGATCCTCGAGGAGGAGCTCGCGACGAGCCCGGTCAAGGGCGCGCCGATCCGCCGGCGGCTGCGGAACTTCCGTCCCGACGGCGACTCCGCGATCCGTGCGCTCGGCGGGCCGACGCTGTGGATGCGCCGGCTGCGCGCGATCGAGGAGGAGGTCGAGCTGCACGAGCAGCAGCTCGGTGAGGCGTGGCGCGAGCTGGCGGAGGAGGCTTCGGACGCGGACGAGTTCGCGCGCCGGTGGCGCGAGACGGTGAGCACTTGGAGATTCACGCAGGTGAACGAGCTGATCGAGCGGCACAACCGCAACTTCCCGGCCGAGGCGCGCCTGCCCATGGATCCGCGGACGCGCGACTTCGTGAAGATCAACGGCCGTCCGTATCAGCGCGACTTCCTCGACGAGGAGTGGGCGCTGGAGCGCTTTCCGGCCGACCGTCGCGCCGCACGCCGCGCCCCGTGATCCGTCTCCTCGGTGCGGGCGACGCCGGGGAGCTCGCGGCGTTGTATTCGCGAACCGCGACTTCCTGCGGCCGTTCGAGCCCGAGCGCGACGAGGCGTTCTTCACGGTGGAGCGGCAGCGTGAGCGGATCGAGCAGAGCGCCGAGGGCGACCGGTGGATGTGGGCAATCGTCGACGACGGCTCGATCGCCGGGCTGATAGCGCTGAACGACGTTCTGCGCGGCGCGCTGCAGCTCGCGAACGTCGGCTACTGGGTCGACCGTGGGCACAACGGCCGCGGCCTTGCGTCGGCCGCGCTCGCGGACGTCGTCGAGTTCGCGTTCGGCGAGGCGCAGCTGCACCGGCTCGAGGCAGGCACGCGGCCGGACAACCTCGCGTCGCAGCGCGTCCTGGAACGAAACGGCTTCGCCAAGTTCGGCTACGCCCACAAGCTCCTCCTGGTCGAGGGCGAGTGGCGCGACCACGTGCTCTTCGAGCGCGTCGCCGACGACTGACCCGAGAGGACATGCCCTGGTGTCAGACACAACGGGGAGCCGCGCGTACTGGTGCCGTGCGGTGGCGAACGGGCCGGCCGAGAGGACATGGCCTGGTGTCAGACACAGAGGAAACGCTGAGGTTGTGTTCGCTCGCCCGTTCGGGCGTGGCTAGAGGGACTGCGGGTCGACGTCGACGACGGCGGCGAGGCCGGCGCGGCGCATCGGGACTGCGGCTGCGGAGAGCAGAGCGGCTGCGCGCGTGGCGAGCGCGCGCGGGCGGTCGGTCTTGCCGACGAGCTGTGCGCGGCTGCGGCCGCGCAGGCGCAGGAGCGGCGCGGGCCCGAGGAGCTCGGCCCCGCTGAGGCCCGCCTTCAACTCTTCGAGCGCGCGCATCGCGTCGTCGAGCTCCGGGCCGCTGACGACGATGCGCACGAGGTGCTGGAACGGCGGATAGCCGAGCGCGCGACGCCGCTCGAGCTCGCCGTCGAGGAAGCCGCGCACGTCGTGCCGCGCCGCGTACGAGACTGCGCGGGAGTCGGGCTGGAACGTCTGCACGATCACGCGGCCGGGCGCTTCGCGGCCGCTTCGCCCCGCGAGCTGCGTCACGAGCTGGAACGTCCGCTCCTCGGCGCGAAAGTCCGGCAGGCCGAGCCCCGTGTCCGCGTCGATGACGGCGGCCAGCTCGACACCGACGAAATGGTGGCCCTTTGCCACCATCTGCGTGCCGACGAGCACCGCCCGCTCCGCGCGCGCGAACCGCTCGAGCGCCTCGCGCAGCTGCTCCGGCTTCTCGACCGCGTCGGTGTCGAGGCGGATCACCTCGAGCTCGGGCACCTGCTTCGCGAGCGCCCGCTCGAGCTTCTGCGTGCCCGCGCCGATGCGCGCGAGCTCCGCGGAGCCGCACGCAGGGCACGTTTCCCCCATCGCCTCGACCTGCCCGCAGTGGTGGCAGCGCAATGACGTGTCACCATGCAGCGTCAGGGCGACATCGCAATTCGGGCAACGCCGCGTCTCGCCGCAGGCACGGCAATGGATCGCCGGCGCGAGCCCACGCTGGTTCAGGAGCAGGATCGCCTTGCCGCCGCGCTCCGCCATCCCCCCCAGCTCCTTGAGCAGCGGTGCGGAGAGCGGGTACCCCTTCTCGCGGCGCAGGTCAACCACCTTCACCGTCGGCATCGGCGCCGCGATGCGACCGCCGAGCTCGATCCGCTCGAGGCTCAGCCACGACTCCGGCCGCGGCGTCGCCGAGCCGAACACCGCCACGGCACCTTCGAGCGAGGCGCGCTTCGCGGCGACGGTGCGCGCGTCGTAGCGCGGATCCGCCTCCTGCTTGTACGACGAGTCGTGCTCCTCGTCGATGCAGATGACGCCGAGCGACGGCACCGGTGCGAACACCGCTGAGCGCGCACCGACGACGACGCGCGCCTCACCCGACGCGATCCGCTCGCGCTCGTCGCGCCGCTCCGCCTCGGTGAGCGCGGAGTGGAGCACCGCGACGGCGTCGCCGAAGCGGACGCGGAACCGGCCGAGCGTCTGCGGAGTCAGCGCGATCTCGGGGACGAGCACGATCGCGCCGCGGCCGCGCGCGAGCGCCTCCTCGCACGCCCGGATGTACACCTCTGTCTTGCCGCTGCCGGTCGCTCCCCAGAGCAGCACGTTGCCCCCGCCGCCGTCGAGCAGCTCGACGATGCGCGAGAGCGCGCGCACCTGCGTCTCCGACAGCTGCGCCGGCGGCGCCTCGGCCGCAAGCGCCCCCGTCGTCGCGGCGGAGCTGCGCTCGCCGCGGCGCTTCGCGTTGTACGGCGCGACGAGGGCGAGCGCGCGCGCCGGCGTCGAGCCGTAGTAGTCGGCGAGCCACAGCGCGAGATCGATCAGCGCCGGCGGCAGCGTCTCCGCGACGCGCTCGATCGCCGACGTCTTGACGCCCTCGGGTGCCGCGACGTCCACCTCGGTGATCACGCCGCGCCGCCGCGCGTTCCCGAAGCGCACCTCGACGATCGCGCCCTTCTCGGCCTCGTCGGGGATCTCATACGTGAACGGCCGCGCAACCGCACGGGCGGTCACGAGCGGGTAGACGGATGCGTAGCGGCTCACCGAGCCACCGTACCCGGGGCTAAGGTCGGCGCATGGCCGGCTGGGACTGGGATCCGGACACCTACCTCGCCGAGATGGCCACCGAGATCCCGGGCTACGCGGAGCTCCAGGACGCCGTCGCAGCCGCGACCGCTGGGATCGACGCTCAGACCGTCCTCGAGCTCGGCACGGGCACCGGCGAGACGGCGCTGCGCGTCCTCGCCCTCCATCCCGCCGCGGCTTGGACGGGCATCGACTCGAGCGAGCCCATGCTCGCCCGTGCACGCGAGCGCCTGCCCACCGCTGACCTCCGGCTCGGGCGCCTCGAGGATCCGCTCCCGCCGGGCCTGTTCGACCTCGTCGTCTCGGCGCTCGCGGTGCACCACCTCGACGCGGACGCTAAGCGCGATCTCTTCACGAGGGTCGCGCAGCTCACCGACGTCTTCGTGCTCGGCGACGTCGTCGTGCCCGAGCGGCCCGAGGATGCGGTGATCGAGATCGACGGCGTCTACGACGTTCCGTCGACAGTCGCCGAGCAGTTCGAGTGGCTCAGCGACGCGGGCTTCGACGTCACCGTGTCGCCCGTCCGGGCGGATCTCGCCGTCTTTAGATGCCGGAAGCGCTGACGACGAAGTCCGTCGCGAAGCCGAGCATGAGCCCGGCGAGGACGAGCCACGTCACGAGCACGGTGTGCCCGTACTTGCGGTTCGCATTGAAGAGCTCCTGCACGACGTAGAGGATCGAGCCGGCCGCGATCGCGAAGAACGCCACGGTCACCGCCTCGCTCGTCCACGCCTGCCCGAGCACGGTGCCGAAGAATGTCGGCGCGCCGCCGATCAGGCCGAGCAGTGCGAGGAAGCCCCAGCTCGGACGCGTGCCCTCGCCGCTCATCGGGCCGCAGATGCCGAAGCCCTCGGTCGCGTTGTGCAACGCAAAGCCGACGATCAGCGTCACCGCGAGGCTCGCGGCGCCGGTCGCGGCCGCCTGGCCGATCGCGAGACCCTCGCCGAAGTTGTGGACGCCGATGCCGACAGCGATCAGAAGTGAGAGGCGCTGGCCGTCGGTCATGCTCTCGACCCAACCGCGCCGCCTGAACTCGTCGAGCGCGGCCGCGCCGGGGCCGACGAGCGACGTCGCGCGGCGGTTCGACTGCCGCTTCATCCACTCGGAGTAGTAGACGAGGCCCATCAGCCCGAGCGCGAAGCCGACGAAACCGATCGCGCTGAAGCCGGCGAACGAGCCCCAGTGGCGCTCGGTCAGCTTCGTCTCGATCGGCTCGACGGCGCCCGAGAGGACGTCCCAGAGCAGGAAGAGCAGGATCCCGGTCGCGAGCGCGCTGAGCCCGGCGCGCGCCTCACTGCGCAGGTTCTGGAGGCGCCCGATCGGCAGGCCGAGGAAGATCGTCCCGCCGGCGATCGCTCCGAGGATGAGAACGTGTCCAGTGCTCATGGTGTAAGGGTCGCCTTACAACGGCTCTCGGCGGCAATATAGCCACAGATGGCCGACCGCCACTCTGTTGACGAGTACCTGGAGACGATCTACTTCCTCGCCTTCCCGATCGGGGAGTACACCCCGCGCGGGGCCGGGTCGCCGCCGCTCGCCTCGCGGGTGGCCGAGATGCTCGGCGTCTCCCGTGCCTCGGCCGGCGAGATGCTGAAGCGGCTCGAGGCCGACGGGCTGATCGAGCGCGGCGAGCGCAAGGAGGCGCTCCTGACGAAGACGGGCCGCGCCCGGGCCGAGCTGGTCGTGCGCAAACACCGCATCATCGAGCGGCTCCTCACCGACTTCATGGGCTACACGGGCTACGAGGCGCACGAGCGCGCCGACGAGCTCGGCGACACGTTCAGCGACGAGATGATCGAGCGCATCGACGAGCGCCTCGGTCATCCGGAGCGCTGCCCGCACGGCTGGCCGGTCGACACGAAGCTCGAGCAGACCGAGAACGAGAGCCTGATGCCGCTCGCGGCGCTCCCGCCCGGGTCGCGTGCGACGATCGTGCGCCTCGCCGAGCACGACGGCGAGCTCCTGCACTGGTTCTACGACCAGGGCCTCGTCCCCGGGCAGGACATCGAGTTGCGCTCGGCCGAGCCCGCGGCGGATCAGTTCACGGTCTCGCTCGACGGCGGCGAGCGCGCGGTCAGTGAACGCGCCGCGGCCGGTCTCTTCGTGAAGCTCGCCTAACCGGACCGTCAGCGGGCTAGGCCGCGCTTCGCGAGCTCGGCCGCTGCCGCCTCGACACGATCGTCGGCGGTCCGGCCTTCGAGCCACGCGGCGAGCTCTGTCATGCCGGCGTCGAGCTCCATTGCCGGCTCATAGCCGAGCGTCTCACGCGCGAGCGAAATGTCGGCGAAGCAGTGCCGGATGTCCCCGACGCGGAACTCGCCTGTCACCTCGGGCGCGAGCTCACGGCCGGCGACTGCGCCGAGCCGCGCCGCCAGCTCGCGCACGGTCACCGCGCGCCCGCTGCCGACGTTCAGCACGTGGCCGTCGGCGCCGTCCTTCTGGAGCGCTGCCGCGAACGCGCGCGCGACATCGTGCACCGAGACGAAGTCGCGCCGCTGCAGTCCGTCCTCGAAGATCCGCGGCGGCCGCCCGTTCAACAGCCGCGCCGCGAAGATCGCGAGCACGCCGGTGTACGGGTTCGAGAGCGCCTGGCGCGGGCCGTACGTGTTGAACAGGCGCAGCGCCACGGTCGGGATCCCGTACGCCGACATGGCGACGAGACACGCGCGTTCCTGGTCGTACTTCGTCAGCGCATAGATCGACGCCAGTCCCGGCCGCTTGCGCTCGGGCGTCGCCACGGGCTCGAGCCCCGGATAGTCCCACTCTCGGCGCTCGAGCTGCCCGCCGGAGCGCTCCTCGGGCTCGACCTCGCGGCCCGAGCCGTCGCGATAGAGCCCCTCGCCGTAGATGCTCATGCTCGACGCGACGACGAGCTTCCGCACCGGCCGCTCGGCGAGCGCCTCCAGCAGCACGGCGGTGCCGACGGAGTTCGCTGACGTGTACTCCGCCATCTCGTACATCGACTGCCCCACGCCGACGCGCGCCGCGAGATGCACGACCGCGTCGACACCGTCGAGCGCACCGCGAACCGCATCGGCATCCCGCACATCGCCGACAACGAGCTCGACGTCGGCGGCGAGGTACTCCGGCCGCGCCGCGTCGCCATGCACTTGCGGGATCAGCGGATCGAGCGCGCGCACGCGATCGCCGCGTGCAAGCAAGGCGTCGGCGAGGTGCGAGCCGATGAAGCCCGCGCCACCCGTGATGAGAACGTGCTCAGACAGTCGCGGGCTGGGCCAAGCCGGCCGCGATGCGGAGCGCGTCGGCCTTGTCGGTCCGCTCCCACGTGAAGTCGCGGTCTTCCCGGCCGAAGTGGCCGTACGCCGCGGTCTTCGCATAGATCGGCCGACGCAGGTCGAGGTCGCGCAGGATCGCGCCCGGCCGCAGGTCGAAATGCTCGTGCACGAGCTCCTCGATCTTCGGCACCGGGATGCTCTCCGTCCCGAACGTCTCGACGAGCACCGACATCGGGTGCGCGACGCCGATCGCGTATGCGACCTGCACCTGGCAGCGCTCGGCAAGACCCGCAGCGACGACGTTCTTCGCGACATGCCGCGCCGCGTACGCCGCCGAGCGGTCGACCTTCGTCGGATCCTTCCCGGAGAAGGCACCGCCGCCGTGTGGCGCAGCGCCGCCGTACGTGTCGACGATGATCTTGCGCCCGGTGAGCCCGGTGTCGCCCATCGGCCCGCCGATCACGAACTTGCCGGTCGGGTTGCAGTAGAAGAAGTCCTTGTCGGCGAGCCGCTTCTCGTCGTAGAGATGCTTGGGCAGGATCGGATGGAGCACGTGCTCCACGAGATCGGGCTTCAACAGCGTCTCCACGTCGAGCCCGTCGCGGTGCTGGGTCGAGATGAGCACGCGCTCGATCTCGACCGGTCGCCGGCGACCGTGCTCGTCCTCCTCGTAGCGGATCGTCACCTGCGACTTGCCGTCGGGGCGTAGGTACGGCAGCACGTCGGCCTTCCGCACCTCGGACAGGCGCTTCGCGATGCGGTGCGCCAGCATGATCGGCAGTGGCATCAGCTCGTCGGTCTCGTTCGACGCGTAGCCGAACATCATCCCCTGGTCGCCGGCACCCTCACGGTCGAGTGCGTCCTTGTCACCGTGCTGCGCCTCGAACGACGTGTCGACGCCCTGCGCGATGTCGGGCGACTGCTCGTCGAGCGCGACGATCACCCCGCACGTGTCGGCGTCGAACCCGAACTTCGCGCGCGTGTAGCCGATGTCGGCGATCGTCTTGCGCACGAGGCGCGGAATGTCGACGTAGATCTCGGTCGTGATCTCGCCGGCGACGACGACGAGGCCGGTCGTGATCAGCGTCTCGCAGGCGACGCGCCCGTTCGGGTCGCCGGTCAGCACTGCGTCGAGGACGGCATCCGAGACCTGATCCGCGATCTTGTCGGGATGTCCCTCGGTGACCGACTCGGAGGTGAAGGAAAATGAGCGATTTGGCATGGCAGCCAGGCTAGCTGCTCGGGATGTCGACGATTGCGGTGAATGTGGACTCACGTTCGGTTTGACCGCCGAAGGCCATCACACTGCGGATTTGCGGCAGGTCGGCGGGCAGCTTGACCCCGGCCAGGGCGAGGAGCGGGAGCACGTCCTTCACGTTCACGTAGGCGAAGCCGGTCGTCTGCTCGGGCATGCCCGCCTGCTTGCGCGCCGCGGCGAACCCGGGATCGGCCGAGAGCTTCGCTCCGCCGCCCCGGAAGTCGTCGATCCCCTTCTGCGTCGTCGAGACGACGAACTGGCCACCGATCACGGCCCGGTAGAGCTTCAACTTCGCGAGCATGCCGCCCTTCGACGCGGACGCGAGCAGGTCGTCGAGCGTCGACGACGCCGCAGCAGTGTCGGCCGGCTGCGTCACGAGCGTGATCTCGGGCGTCGGCAACGCGGGCCGCACGTAGAGCGCCGTCTCGCCGCCGAGCACCGCATCGAGCTCGTTCGGAAGCCCGAACGCGTTCGGGCCGAACAGGTCCTTCAACGCCGCGGGGAGCTGCGGCAGAAGCTCGAACGCGCCCTGCGGCAGCTGGAGATCGACGACCGCGAGCACGCCCGCTGGGATCTCCTCGACGAGCGCCGACGTGTACGGCGCAATCGGCCGCACGGCGAGCCGCGGCGGCCGCGATGCGGTCAGCCCGTCGGTCGGGGCGAACGCCTGGAGCTTGAGCCCGCCGGAGGTCGAGGTGAGCGCGGCCGCGAGCCAGCGGAACTGCTCGGTGCCGACGCCGACAGCAGTGCGGACTTGCCCGGGCCGGTCCGGCCGGAGCCGGTACTTCGCGCCCTGCGGGATGAGCCGCGACTCGAGCTGGCCGGGGATCGCCGCGAGGAGCGTGCCCGCCTCGTCGCCGTTCGCATACGCACGCACGAGCGCACCGCTCGGCAGGCGTCCCATCGCCTCGACATAGAGCGCGCTGTCGGCGAGATGCGCTTTCGCATTCGTGACCAGGTCGAGCGTCGCGGTGTCGCCGGCAACGGCCGTCCAGTCCCCGAACACACGAAGCTTGCAGTCGTGCTTCTGCGCGAACGCCTTCAGCTTCGCATCGTCTGCGGGCTGCACGAACGCAACGGTCCTGTCACCGGCAAGCACCGCGACGTCCACCTCGTCGCCCGCGACACCCTGCAGCTCGGCCGTCCAGTCGTTCGCCTGCTTCAGCGCGTACGCGCCCAAGCCGTGCCACGCCGACGAGGAGACGTCCGTGCTCGCTGCGACGAACGCGACGGCGTTGGCCGGGACGACCTGCGCCGCGCCGTCAGCCGAGCCCGGCCCGCTCGCACCTGCGCTCGCACACCCTGCGGCGACGATCGCGAGTGCCGCGGCGCACGCTGCAATCGGGCTCAACCGCATGTCACTCCTCAGTCGGTTGCCGCCCCATCAACCTCGACACGAGATCGGTGAGGCTCTGGCCTGAGAGTACCGCGCAGACCCCTTCTGTTATGGGTAATTCGACATCCAGTCGACCCGACAGGTCGTGCAGCGCCGGTGCGGTCGTGATCCCCTCCACCGTCTGCCCGATCTCGGCGATCGCCTCGTCCGGCGTGCGCCCCTGCGCGATCAGCTCGCCCGCATGACGGTTGCGGCCGTACTTGCTCCAGCAGGTGACGATCAGGTCGCCCATGCCCGCGAGCCCCGCGAAGGTCTCCTGCCGCGCGCCGGCCGCCTCGCCGAGCCGCGACATCTCCGCGAGCCCGCGCGTGATCAGTGACGCCTTCGAGTTGTCGCCGAGGTCGAGCCCGTCGACGCCGCCCGCGGCGAGCGCGATCACGTTCTTCGCGGCTGCGCAGAGCTCGACGCCGACCACGTCGGGGTTCACGTACGTACGGAAGACGTTCGAGTTGATCGCGTGCTGGAGCTGCCCGGCGAGATAGCCGTCCTCGCTCGCGATCACTGCGGCGGTCGGCAGGCCGACGGCGATCTCGTCGGCGATGTTCGGGCCGGAGAGCACGGCGACCGAGCGGCCGGCAACGCGCGTCGAGAGCCGCTCGCCCGTCGCCGGGTCGAGGCCCTTCGTCAGGCTCAGCACCGGTGCGTCGCCGGGCAGCCGCGCGACGACGTCGACGAACACCGTGCTCGGCACCGCGACGACGATGACGTCGACATCGCCGGGCGCAGCCGTGAGCGGAACCGCTTCGACTGCGCGCAGATCGACCCTCTGGAGGTAACGCGGGTTCCGTCCCGAGTCGGAGATCGCGGCCGCCTGCTCGGCGGTGTGGCAGCCGAGCACGACCTCGTGTCCGCGCTCGAGCAGGATGTGCGTGAACGCCGTCCCCCACGAGCCCGCGCCGGCGACGAGAAATCTCATGTCCGCTTGACGAAGTCGATCGACACCGGCACGCCCTCGAGCTCGAAGCGCTCGCGCAGCGAGTTCTCGACCCAGTAGCCGTAGTCGCGCGTGATCAGCGACGGATCGTTTACGAAGATGCGGAAGCGCGGCGGCCGCTGGTTGATCTGCGCCGCGTAGAGCAGGTTGAGCCGGCGGCCGTTTCGCTGCGGCGGCTCGCGCTTCGCGCGCAGCTCCTCGACGGCGCGGTTCAGCTCAGGCGTCGGTATGCGCCTCGTGTAGCGCTCGAACAGCACCTCGACATGGTCGAGCAGGCGCTCGAGCCCGCGGCCGCTCTTCGCCGAGATCGCGATGAAGTCCGGGCGCTGCCGCAGGCGGCGCTGCAGCTGGCGGCGCACGTCTTCGAGGTCGACCGACGTGATGTCCCACTTGGAGAGAACGATCAGCGTCGCGCAGTCGGCCTTGCGCGCGATGTCGGCGACGGCGAGATCCTGGTCGACGATGCCCTCCGCCGCGTCGATCAGGACGAGCGCAACGTCGGCGCGCTCCGCGGCTTCGAGCGCGCGCAGCTCCGAGTAGTACTCGATGCCCTGGCGATGGCGACGCTTGCGCCGCAACCCCGCGGTGTCGACGAGCACGAACGTGCGGTCGCCGCGCACGAGCACCGTGTCGATCGCGTCGCGCGTGGTGCCGGGGATCTCCGAGACGATGACGCGCTCGTGACCGAGCAGCTTGTTGACGAGGCTCGACTTGCCGACGTTCGGCCGGCCGAGGATCGCGACGCGGATCGCCTCCTCGGGCAGTTCCGCCCGCCCCTTGCTCTCGTGTGCCTCGAGGTAGTCGACGATCTCGTCGAGCAGGTCGCCGGTGCCGCGGCCGTGCAGGCCGGAGATCGGGATCGGGTCGCCGAGCCCGAGCCGGTGCAGCTCGAGCGCGAGCGTCTCCTGGCGCACGTCGTCGATCTTGTTCGCGATCACGAGCACGGGCTTCTTCGCCTCGCGCAGGATCTGCGCGACCTCCTCGTCGCCCGGCGTGATCCCGATCTGCGCGTCGACGACGAAGAGCACGAGGTCCGCCTCCGCTACCGCTTCGCGCGCCTGATCCGCGTTCGTGCGCGTGTTCGGCGTCTGGTCGGCGATGTCGTCTCCGCCGGTGTCGATCAGCAGGAAGCGCTTCGCACGCC
>JANMQZ010000136.1:0-10887 GCA_031370755.1 Actinomycetes bacterium | reverse complement strand
GGCCGCGATCAAGGAGCAGGCCGAGAAGCTCGCGACGATCGGGCCCCCGATGGCGACCGAGCCGCGCTCGACGCTCGGCCGGATGCTCAGCGAGGTCACGCCCGGCAACCTGAAGATGTCGTTCTTCACGAACGGCGGCGCCGAGGCGAACGAGAACGCGATCAAGCTCGCCCGCTGGTACACGGGCCGCAACAAGATCATCGCGCGCTACCGCAGCTACCACGGCGCGACCGCCGGCGCGATCACGCTCACCGGCGACCCGCGCCGCTGGAACGCCGAGCCGGGCATCCCCGGCGTCGTGCGCATGTTCGACCCGTACACCTACCGCTGCCCCGCAGGCCACCCCGACCCGTGCCCCGTGTGTACCGGCGCGCCGCACCTCGAGGAGATCCTCCAGTACGAGGGCGCGCACACGGTCGCCGCGGTCATCCTCGAGACGGTCACGGGGACGAACGGGATCATCGTCCCGCCCGACGGCTACCTCCAGTCGATCCGCGAGACCTGCGACAGACACGGGATCCTGCTGATCCTCGACGAGGTGATGGCCGGCTTCGGCCGCACCGGCAAGTGGTTCGCGGTCGACCACTGGAACGTCGTCCCCGACATCCTCACGATGGCGAAGGGCATCAACTCGGGCTATGTGCCGCTCGGCGCAATGGCGATCCGCGAGCCGCTCGCCGCCTGGATTCGCGACAAGTTCTTCTCCGGTGGCCTCACCTACAGCGGGCACCCCCTCGCGTGCGCCGTCGGCGTCGCGTCGATCGAGGCGTTCCGCGAGGAAGGCATCGTCGAGCACGCCGCCGAGATGGGCGACGTCTTCCGCGAGGCGCTCGACGGGCTCGCGGCGAAGCATCCGTCGATCGGCGACGTGCGCGGGCTCGGCTGCTTCTGGGGGCTCGAGCTCGTGAAGTCGCGCGCGACGCGTGAGCCGCTCGTGCCGTTCAACGGCGGCGGCGAGGACGCTGCACCGGTGGCGCGTCTCACGAAGGCGGCGCTCGAGCGCGGCCTCTATCTGATGACGCACTGGAACATGATCATGGTCTGCCCGCCGCTCACGATCACGCGCGAGGAGCTCGACGAGGGGATCGCGATTCTCGACGACGTCCTCTCGATCGCCGACGAGTACTACGCCGACTGACCCGATCCGTACGCTCTCGGCATGACCGTCGAGACCGTCGAGAACGAGGTCAAGCTCGGCTGCAGCGAGGGCGAGGCGGGCGATTGTCGCGACCCCGGCTAGAGGAGCTCGACGCCACGGGCCTCGACCCGCACTCGCCCGAGCTGCTCGTCTCGCTCGCTTGGCTCGTGCTCGGCTCTGTGCCGATCGGCGACGGCGAGCTGAAAGCCGCGCGGCGGCGCGCGATGCTCGTCCTGGCCGCCGGCGGCGACCCTCATCGCGACCTCGACCTCGACTCGGTCGCCATCGAGCGGCTCGCCGCAGAGCTCGACTCCCCGGAGCGGCGCGAGGCCCTCGCAGCCGGGGTCGGCGCGCTCGAGGCGGACGGCCTCCTGAACGTCGCCGCAGCCGTGGAGCTGCTCCGCTCCGAGCCGGAGCTCGCCTGGCGGATCTTCGCCCTCGCCCTGCTCGCAGACGAGCTGGCGGACGATTAGCGGGCGGCCGGAGAGGTCCCTACACTGGCACTCGGCCGTATCGCTCGACCAGCCGCAGCTGCCGTAGCCTTCTCGTCCCCCGAACCCAGGCGCAGGGTCACGCTCCCGCGCAACCTCACCGGCGGCCGCCGGCCCCAGCCGTACTCGCGCGCAGACGCGCCGTTCTTCCGGAGCCAGGGCTTCTTCGTCCGCATCGGCGGGCTCGCGATCCTCGTCGGCATCGCGCTCTGCGTCCTCGTCCTGCGCGCGTGGTCGATCCAGATCCTGCACGGCCCCGCGTACACGTCGCTCGCGAACGGACAGGCGTATCGCAACGTCGACCTCGCCGGGCCGCGCGGGCCGATCGTCGACGCGAAGGGCCGCAAGCTCGCGAACACGACCGGCCACATCGTGATCGCGGCCGACGTCGCCGCGCTCGGGGAGATCGACTCGAACGGGTGGCACCCGACACCCGACGGCCTCGTCTCGCTCCGCCGGATGTCTCGCCTCGTGAAGGTGCCGGTGCAGACGCTCGTCACGCGCATTCGCCGCTCAGTCGTGCGGTCGCCCTTCGCGCCGGCAACGGTGCTCTCACACCCCGACGGCGGGCTGATCGGGTATCTCGACGAGCGCGGCTCCGAGTACCCCGGGTTCAAGACGACGACCGACGTCTCACGCAGCTATCCGCAGGGCGCGTTCGGCAGCGAGTTCCTAGGGCTGCTCGGCGAGGTGAGCCCGGCGCTGCTCAAGTCGTCGCGCTACGCGCACGCGCAGCCCGGCGAGACGGTCGGCGTCTCCGGCATCGAGGCCGAGTACGACCGCATCCTGAACGGCGGCTTCACACGCGCGCACCTGCGGGTCGACTCGCGTGGCCGCGTCGTCGGTCCGCTCGAATACAGCCCCAAGGGCAGGGCTCTGCCGACGCTGCAGCTCACGATCGACGCGCGCATCCAGCGCGCGGCCGAGAAGGCGATCGCGAACGGGGTCGCGCTCGCGCGCGCGAATGGCCACTCGGACGCGAACGCCGCGGCGGCCGTCGTCATGAACCCGTGGACGGGCGCCGTCTACGCGCTCGCGAGCTCTCCGACCTACAACCAGGTTGCGGCGGCGCACGATCCGAAGTACCTCGCGAGCCTCTACAACGACTCGCCCTCGAGCCCGCGGCTCCTGAACCAGGCGACGCAGGGCCAGTATCCGACCGGCTCGACGTTCAAGCCGATCGTCGCCGAGGCGGCGCTCTCGGAAGGGATCATCACGCCGACAACGCCGCAACTCTGCAGCGGCTCGTTCACGATCGGCAGCTTCACCTTCCACAACGTCGAGGCCGGCGTCTACTCGAGCATGTCGCTGCCGACGGCGCTCGCAGAGTCGTGCGACACGTGGTTCTACCGGCTCGGCGACAAGTTCTTCCTGCGGGGCAGCCAGGGCATCCAGACGTGGGCGAAGAAGCTCGGCCTCGGCCACTCGACGCACTTCGACGTTCCGGGCGAAGCGAGCGGTCTTGTACCGACCCCGGCGTGGCTGCGCAAGACCTACAACCAGCCGTGGTACGAGGGGCAGACGATCAACCTGTCGATCGGCCAGGGCTACCTCCAGGCGACGCCGCTGCAGATGGCCGTCGCGTACTCCGCGCTCGCGAACGGCGGCACCGTCGTGCGGCCGCACGTTGCGAGCGCGATCCTGCACGGCGAGTCGGTGCAGATGCTGAAGTTCCCGCCCGTCCGCAAGCTGAAGCTCGTCGACCAGTCGGCGATCCGCGACGGCCTCTACCAGGCAGCGCACTCACCGGCGGGCACGTCCGCGTCGCTCTTCGCGAACTTCCCCGTGCCGGTCGCCGGCAAGACCGGCACGGCGGAGGCCGGCACCGGTCGCAGCGACCACTCGTGGTACGCATCGTGGGCGCCCGCGAACAACCCGAAGGTCGTCGTCGTCGTCCTCGTCGCGCACGGCGGATTCGGCGCGCAGGCAGCAGGGCCGGCGGCGCGCGACATCTACCAGTCCTTCTTCAAGCTGAAGAACTGGAAGCCTTAGGGCTTGACGCCCTGACGGAACGCGATGTGGAAACCGGCGGTCGCGACCTCGTGCGCGATCGGCAGCGCGTGCTTCACCGGCACCTGCGGCATGACGATGAGCCAGCGCGTGGCCGTGCGCGCGATGTCGATGTAGAGCCAACCGTTGCGTGCGATGCGCTGCATGAGCGCGTTCGCCTCGGCGAGCGTCCGCTTGCTCGCGAAGACGCCGACGACCTGCCCCTGCCGGAACTCCATCGGCGGCGCGGTCTGCTCGAACGTCACGATGAAGCCGGCCTTCCTGGCCTCGGTCGCGAAGCTCGAGCGGTCGGCCTGCGTGTCGGCACCGTCGATCTCGACCTCGAAGTCGCCGCAGCCGTCGTTCTCGATCTTGATGCCGGCGAACCCGAGCGCGGCTGCCTTCGCCTTCAGCTTCTTCGCCTCTGCCAGCGTCGAGAAGTGACCGAAGACGGCCTCGTTGTGCTGGCGCACCTCGTCCGTACGGCAGGCGGGCTCTCCCGTGACCGCGGCTGCCGGTCGCGCAGTGGCTACGAGCGCTGCGGCCGCGAGGAGACCGGCGAGGAGAAGGCGGCGGGTCATCTGCGCCACGGTAGCGGCCTGCGCCGCCGACGTCTTTGTGAGGTTCCGCGCAAAGGAGAGAGCGAGCCGCCGCCGACTCGCTCCTCCCGTCGCTTGGTGTTCGACGCTCACCGCCGCAGGGAGCGAAACACCGGTCTTTCGTTGACGCAGGCCCCCGCCGCATCGGGGCCTGCGTCGATTGCATCATCGGACAGGGGACGGCGGTTCTCCAATCACTCGCGCGGTGGTTCACTCGATCGGTTCACTCGGTCGAGGCTCCGGCGGCTGCCGCGCCGCGCCGATGACTCTCTCAGTGAGGGGACGGTGGGCCGCAGCCCGTACTCCCTCACGAATGAAGAGCCGATCGGACGCGGGAGCCGCAGCCTCGTAGATCGGCTCTTCGTCTGTCTGCGCTCGGTTGCGCCTCGCGGAATATCGTGTCCGGAGACTCGCGTTGAAGCGAGCGTCGAGGAAGCGAGGGAGCTATGGACGACGTCCACACGCACATCGAGGAGCTCGTCGCCGAGGAGCACCGGCTCTGGCAGCTCGAGTCGGAGGGCAACGCCACCGATGCCGACCGCGCGCGGCTCGATCACGTGAAGGTCGAGCTCGACCGCTACTGGGATCTGTTGCGGCGGCGGCGCGCAGCCGCGGCCGCGGGCATGGACGAAGACGGCGTCGATCTCCGAAGCGAGACGACCGTCGAGAATTACCTCCAATAGCGATGCCGGCCTGCACGCATCTCGACCTGATTCGCATGACGGAACTGCCTGCCTCGATCGCCGGCTGCGAGGAGTGCCTGAAGATGGGCAGCCTGTGGGTGCATCTCCGCATGTGCGAGACGTGCGGCGAGATCGGCTGCTGCGACTCGTCGCCGAACAAGCACGCGAGCCGCCACGCGCTCGAGGACGGGCATCCGATCGCACGCTCCGCCGAGCCTGGCGAGACGTGGAGCTGGTGCTACGTCGACGAGGTCGCGCTCGAGATCAGATCCGACTGACCGTCGAGGGAAGACGGCGCGCCTCCCGCCCGTCTAGTCAGCGTTCGCAAGCCAATCAGCTTTGGGAGAGGGAGGTGCGGCACGCGCTCTGCGCGGAGAAAGCGGTCGGTCCGGCTGCTGGTGCTGACAGGCGGCGCGTTGCGCGTCATCGACGCGTCGGTCACGAACTGCAAGGGCGGCGAGACGTCGCTCAGCTGGGACACGGCTGGACAGCAGGGGCCGCTGGGGCCGCAAGGGGCCGCAGGGCGCTCAGGGGCCGGCAGGCCCGTCGGGTCTCGCGGGCTATGAGGTCGTCACGGCGTTCAGCAGCGCATCGACGAACCTCGCGGTCTCGACCGCCAACTGCCCGAACGGCAAGATCGGCCTTGGGGGCGGCGCCGGGATCAGTGGCACGATCAACTCCGGCGGTGCAGCGGATGGAACAGGCCCGCACCTGTTCGAGAGCTTCCCGGAGGTGAACGGAGGCGTCGTCACCGGCTGGACCGGCGGCGCGATCTCCTCGCAGGCGTACAACGGCTTCTTCGCCATCTCCGTGTACGTCATCTGCGTCAACCAGTAGAGGCCACGCGGGCGGCGCCGCACTCGGCGGCGCCGCCCTACCCTCCCGGAAACCGCGCAACGGAGGCGGCCGGCACGGCACTGTGCGTTACGTTCGAGGCACCCCGCCAACGAACGAGAGAGGTGAGCGATCGTGAGTGCTCCCGTGTCGAGTCAGGTCGAGAGAGCCAATGCGTCGGAACGGACGCCCGTTGTCCTCATCCACGGCCTCTGGCTTCTCGCCAACAGCTGGGAGAACTGGATCCCGTTCTTCGAGGAAGCAGGCTTCACCGTCGTCACGCCGGGCTGGCCCGACGACCCGGAGACCGTGGCGGAGGCGAACGCGCACCCGGAGACGTTCGCGGGCAAGACCGTCGGCCAGATCGCCGACCACCTCGACGGCATCGTCCGCGGCCTGAAGAAGAAGCCGGCGATCGTCGGCCACTCGTTCGGCGGCCTGCTCACGGAGATCCTCGCCGGCCGCGGCCTCGCGTTCGCGTCCGTCGCCATCTCGCCGGCGCCGTTTCGCGGCGTGCTGCCGCTGCCGTTCTCTGCACTGAAGTCCGCGTCACCCGTGCTGCGCAACCCGCTGAACATCAAGCGCGCCGTGCCGCTCACCTTCGAGCAGTTCCGCTACGGCTTCGCGAACGCGGTTGACGAGAAGGAGGCGCGCGAGCTGTACGAGCGCTACGCGGTGCCCGGCTCGGGCGCGCCGCTCTTCCAGGCCGCGATGGCGAACCTCAATCCCTGGACAGAGGTGAAGGCCGATACGAAGAGCCCCGGACGCGGGCCGCTGCTGATCATCTCCGGCGACCAGGATCACACGGTGCCGTGGGCGATCGCGAACGCGTCGTACAAGCTCGAGAAGCGCAACCCGTCGCCGACGGAGATCGTGAAGCTGCCGAACCGCGGGCATGCGCTGACGGTCGACTCGGGCTGGCGCGGAGTCGCCGAGAAGGCGCGCGAGTTCGTGCAGCGCTTCGCCTGACCTCTCAACCGAGGCGGTCGTTGAGCAGGACCCGGTCGTGCTCGACCCGCGACGCGATCGAATGGATCTCGAACAGGCGCTTGTTGTACGAGCGGACAGCCGCGATCTGGGCGCGCTGGGCGCGGACCGTCGAGGCGGACTGCGACGCGGTTTCGAAGCTCCGTAGGAGCCCGCCGAGATCTGTCCTGTCGTGGCGGCGAAGCGCCCGCGCAAGTGCCGTAGCCGCGCGCTGCACGCCGACGAGCGACGCCAGTTGATTCTTGTGGAGCGGCGTGAGGATCGGCGGCGGGCGCAGGCGGGCGAGGTCGGCGACGACGGGCATGAGTGACGCGAGATACCGCTCGAGCACCTTCGCTTGTCCAACCGGGCCTTTCGCGGAGGCGAGCGCGGCCCGGAACGACGCGTTGATCGCCGCAAGCGGCTTGACCGCTTGACGAAATGCCGGAACGTACTGTGCGAAGCCGAGCACCTCGCGTGCGAACGCCGTCTCGCGAGAGGCGAAGAGAAGTAGGTCGCGATGCAGGGCTCTCGCGTCCGGCGGTGGGTCGAGCTCCGCAATGCGAACATGCAGTCCGGCGAGCGTGTGAACGGCTGCCCGGAGCCCAGGGATGGACTTCGTCAGCGGGGTCCCCTTCCCTCCATACGTGCGATACGTGTACGTGACGTTCAGGAGCGGCCGCTGCATCTCCTTCTGGATGTCGTTCACCCGCTCGATATAGGCACTGACCGCGTGACGTCGCGCGCCCGTCCCACCGCAGGCGGCGAGTGCGAGCAGAGCAGCAAGCGCCGCGCAAAGCGCAACAGCGCGCAGGCCGCTACTTGACGAGCTCGACCGTTGAGACGCTGCCGTCACCGTGGCGCCACACGAGCTTCACGAGGCCCTTGCCAGACGCGAACCAGGCCGTACGGGTGCCGCTGCCGAACTTGAAGCCCGGCTGCGTGAGCGCAGACCGAACGACGAGCGCCTTGAACGTGCCTCCCGGCACCTTCACCGTCTGCACGCCGATGATCTTCGAGTAGCCGTTGACCCCGAACACCTGGAAGTCGCGGCCGGGTTTGGAGCCCCACGTCGCGGCGGCAGCCGGATATGCCGGGAGGATGGGATTGAAGCCGAACGTCATCAGGTCGAACGGCGTGAAGAAACGACGGCGCTTGTCGGCCGGCAGCCCGACCGGGCCGAGCGGAGGCAGCTTCGCCAGCGAGGCCGCCTTTGCATACGTCCACACGTTCGTGAGACCGTCGGTGCGCAGCGTGAAGCCGTACGCGCCCGCGACCTTCATCGGGCCCGAGACGCTCTTGACGCTGAACCGAGCGGTCCCGTTCGACACCTGGTCGCAGGTGAACGCCTCCACCACGGGTCGTTTGAGATGGCGGTCGTTCGTCCACCGGTACGTCGCCTTCAGCCCCTGCCTGAGCGGGAAGTAGTTCACGTCCCCCGGCGGAGTTTTGGACGCCTGGTTCGTCGACTGGAGCACCGCGGTGGTGACCGGCGCCTCCGAGCCGCCTGCGTGGTTGAACTCGATCTTCACGGGGCCGACGCCGTACACCCACCAGACGAAGCGCACGCCGCTCCCGTACGGGTCGCCGAGCGCGCCGGCCTGCGTGAGCTCGCTGCGCACCTTGAACGCGGTCACCGGCGCCGTGAACGCGGGCACCGTGATCTTCTCGGTGCCGACATAGGTGTTCGTGCTCGTGACGTCGTTCGAGCCGCCACCCGTGCCGGCCCAGCTCGCGCCCTCGAGCAGTGGCTCCGCGAGCACCGGCCCCCGGCTTCCCCAGATGAGGAGATAGAACGTGCTCGCGAGGCTGTTGTTGCAGCCGCCGATCTGCGGGCAGAGCACCGGGAAATCGGTGGGCGGCGGGTTCGACGACCAGTCGGTGTTGATGAGGCCGGCGGTCGTCTCCTGGAAGGCAACGGTGCCGACGCTCGTCGGCGCATCGGCCGCGTTGTCCTGGCCGACGGTGGTCCAGGCGAGCGTAAAGGATCGGCCCGACTGCTCCTTCACCGTCACCTTCTCCTTCACCGGTGACTTCGAGTAGACGTTGTCCGACCACGCGTAGGTCCACGTCGCGTCGGCCGGGTGCGGGAACCAGTCGTCGGCGAGCGCCGCGGGCGCCGCGACGAACGCAGACAGGCAGGCAGCGGCCGCCGCCAGTATCCGACCCCTCCGTGTCATGGCAGGACGGTACTGCCAAACGACGGCATCCGAAAGGGCGCGCGAGCCGGGACCGCCTGATCGGCCGGTCCCGGTTGAGAGCCTCTAAGCCTTGCCGGCGGTGATGCGGTCGATCAGATCCAGCGTCCAGCCGGTCGCGCGTCCGGCCCAGGCGGGGCGAATCTTCTTGTTCGTCTGCGCCTCGATGTCGTGGATGAAGGCCTGCAGCTGGTTGATCTCCGGCGTGCGATTGCCGCGGTCGCGCGACGCGCGCGCCGCCTCGAGCTTGGCGAGGAGCGGCTGCTCCTGCTGGGCGTCGATCGTGCCCTCGCGGACGCCGCGCTTCACCGCGCAGATCAGGCCTTCGATCGTCGCGTGCACCTCGAACGCGAGTGAGACGCTGCCCGTGTTGCCGAGGACGTCGACGACGTCGATCCGGATCGTGTGGGCTCCCGCGGTGAAGGTGTATCCGTCGATGACACCGCCGTTCTCGATCGGGATGCCGTCGACCGTGGAGATGACGGAGCCGACACCGGCGGCGTCGGTCACGACGTACGAGAAGGTGAGGGTCTGGCAGATGTCGCAGACCGTCCCCTGCGTGACGCCGACGATCACGATCGGCGGGGTCGTGTCGAGGAGGATCGACGCGCTGGCGCTGCCGACGTTGCCCGCCGCGTCCGCGACCTGCACCACAACCGTCTTCCGGCCGTCCGAGCCGCCGAGCATGACGCTCTTCATCCTGGCGTAGCCCTCCCACGCGCTCCAGGTGACGCCGCCGTCGACGGAGTAGCGCATCGTCACTGCGCCGACGGCGTCGAAGAAGTCGAGGCTGAGCGAGACGAGACGGTTCCTGGTCGCCGGCAGGCCGTTGGAGATGACGAGCGTCCCGACAGGGGCGATGGTGTCGCGGACGACCACGTCGAAGCTCTTGGTCGTCGTGTTCCCCGCCGCGTCCTTCGCCGTCACAGTCACGTGGGTCGTCCCGAGCGCGAACGCCGATCCGCTCGCCTGTGAGTACGTGATCGAAACGACGCCCACGGCATCGGTCGCGGCTGCCGCCGGATAGCTCGCGGCTGCGCCCGCCGGGCTCGTGGCCTCGACGAATTGCGTGGCGGGCACGGTGAGCACCGGCGCGGTCGTGTCGCGGACGACCACGTCGAACGAGGCGGACGCCGTGTTCCCCGCCGCGTCCTTCGCCGTGACGGTGACGTGCGTCGTCCCGAGCGGGAACACCGACCCCGAGGCCTGCGAGTACGTGATCGAGGCGACACCGACCGCGTCGGTGGCGCTCGCCGCCGGATAGCTCACAGCCGCGCCCGCCGCGCTCGTCGCCTCGGCCGTCTGCGTCGCCGGCACCGTCAACAGCGGCGCGACCGTGTCGACCACGACCACATCGAAGCTCCCGGTCGCCGTGTTACCGGCAGCGTCCTTCGCCGTGACCGTCACGTGCGTCGTGCCCAGCGCGAACACGGATCCGGTCGCCTGCGAGTACGTGATGGAGGCGACGCCGACAGCATCGGTCGCGCTCGCCGCCGGGTAGCTCACAGCTGCGCCCGCTGTGCTCGTTGCCTCGGCGGTCTGCGTTGCCGGCACGGTGAGGAGCGGAGCTACCGTGTCACGGACGACAACGTCGAAGCTCCCGGTCGAGGTGTTGCCGGCAGCGTCCTTCGCGGTCACCGTCACGTGCGTCGTCCCGAGCCCGAACACCGTTCCGGACGCCTGCGAGTACGTAATCGACGCGACACCGACGGCGTCGGTCGCGGTGGCCGCCGGATAGCTCACAGCCGCGCCGGCCGCGCTCGCCGCTTCGGCCGTCTGCGTCGCCGGCACCGTCAACAGCGGCGCGACCGTGTCGACCACGACCACATCGAAAGAGCCCGTCGAGGTGTTACCGGCCGAATCCTTCGCGGTTACCGTCACGTGCGTCGTCCCGCGTGCGAAGACCGTGCCGGACGCCTGCGAGTACGTGACCGACGCGACACCGACCGCGTCCGTGGCGGTCGCCGCCGGATAGCTCACAGCCGCGCC
>JANMQZ010000135.1:0-16394 GCA_031370755.1 Actinomycetes bacterium | reverse complement strand
CGCTCGCCGCGACCGCGGCCCTCGCCGTGTTCTGCTTCGTGAAGGTCGTGGGGCTCGTGTTGCTCGGCCCACCGCGTACGCCCGCTGCGGCGGCCGCCGAGGAGCCGCCGCTGCCGCAGCGCGCGGCAGTGGGCATGCTCGCACTCGTCTGCCTCGTACTCGGGGTCGCGCCTGGCCTCCTGTACGGGCGGCTCGTCGGCGTTGCACCGTGGTCTGCGCCGGGGACAACGCGCGTCGGCCTTCATGTTCCGGGAACAGGCTCGCTGCCGACCGTCGGCCTCGTGGTCGTCCTCGTCGGGCTCACCATCGTCCTCGCATTCCTACGCGGAACGCGCAGCGCGGCTCCTGCCCCGACCTGGGCATCCGGACAGCGCGTGGAGCCGGCGTTGAACTGGACGAGTGCGGGGTTCACGAAGCCGCTTCGCCTCGTGCTCGAGATCGTGCTGCGTCCGCAACGCGAAATCGCCACACGCACAGAGCGCGGCGTGGTGCAGGAGGTCTCCTACAGCGGCAGGGTGCCGCACCTGATCGACGAGCACCTCTATGCCCCCGCAGCACGTGCGGCTCTCGGTGCCGCGGCCCATGCACGGCGTCTGCAGACAGGCAGTCTCGGCACCTATGTCGCATACCTGATCGGGCTCGTCGTCGTGTTGCTCGCAGCCGCACGGCTGGGGTTGATCGGATGAGCGCGGCGACCTTCGTCACCGGTGCCGGGCAGCTTGTGGGAGGGATCGCGCTCGCGCCGCTCCTGCCTGGCCTCGTTCAGCACTGGAAGGGGAGGCTTCAGGGCCGCCGCGGCCCGAGTCCGCTCCAGCCGTACCGCGAACTGCGCCGGCTCTGGGGGAAGAGCAGCGTCACGATCGATGGGACGACGGCGGTCTACCGCCTGGCGCCTGCGGTTGTTGCAGCGAGTCTCGTCGCAGCCGTGCTCGTCGTGCCGCTCACGTCGCGCGCACCGAGCCTCGGTCTCGGCCACGACGCGCTCGTGCTCGTCGGCGTCCTTGCGCTCGCGCGATTTGCCGTCGCGGCTGCGGCGTGGGATACGGCGAACGGGTTCGCGCTCATGGGGGCGAGTCGCGACCTGACGCTCTCCGTGTTCGTCGAGGCAACGCTCGTTCTCTCGCTGGCGGTGGCCGCCCTCATCGCGTCGACCACGGACCTGGCGGGTGTCGTCGCCGCGACCGCCGGCAGTCCGGTTTGGGCGAACCCGGCTCTCGCTCTCGGATCGCTCGCGTTCGCGCTCGTCGTCATCGCCGAGACGGGTCGCCAGCCGGTCGACAGCCCGGACACGCATCTCGAGCTGACGATGATCCACGAAGGGCCGCTGCTCGAGTACGCCGGGCGCGATCTCGCGTACCTGCAGTGGGCCGCTGCGGCGCGCCACTGGATCGTGCTCGCTCTCGCCGCACAGGTGTTCCTGCCGCATCCCCGGGAGATCTGGCTCCAGCTGGCGCTTGTGCTGGTTGCGCTCGTCGTCCTGTGCGGCGCGCTCGCCGTCGTCGAGACGCTCGTCGCGAAGATGCGGGTGCTCCTCGTTCCACGCGTGCTCGCGATCGGCGCTGCGGCCGCGCTGCTCGGGATTGCAGCGCACCTGGTGGGGTCGCTGTGAGCGGGACGCTCGCGTGGGCGCTCGTCGCGCTCGGGCTCGCTGTCGTCGTGATCCGGCGGCGCTCGCTGGCCGTCGCGCTCGTGACCGCGCAGGCTCTGGTCCTCGTCGGCTACGCGCTGTACCAGGCGAGCACGGGCGAGGACTTCGTCGCCGCCGGTGCGCTCTGTATCCGCGCGCTCGTGCTCGCCGCCGTCTTCCTGCTGCTCGTGTCGCGCACCCGTGAGACCCGGCCGGTGCGCGCGCGCATCGCGCCGCTCACGCGTGGCGGCATCGCCGTTGCCTCGGCGCTCGCCTTGACGTGGCTCGTCCCTGCGATCGGCCTGACCTCGCGCGATGCGGAGCGCGCCGTCCTCGCGCTCGTCGCGTTTGGCTGCACTGCTGTTGCGACTCGTCGAGCGACGCTCTTCCAGGTGCTCGGCATCGTGCTCGTCGAGAACGCGCTGGCTCTCGCGGCGCTCCAGCTACCCGGTGGTGCGTCGCTCACCGTCGAGCTGGGCGTCGCGCTCGACCTCGTGCTCATCGCTGTCGTTGCGTCGGTCTTCCACGAGCGGATCTTCGCGGAGTTCGGCGCAGGCGACAGTGCGGCGCTCCGGGTGCTTCGTGACTAGCCGCGAGGTTCTCGCCGCCTGCATCGTCGGTGTGCCGTTGGTCGCGACGGTGCTGCTGTTGGTCGTGCCGCGGCGCTTCGTCACCGCGATCGCTCTTGGTGTGGCGGGCCTGACGGGAGCGCTCGCGCTGGCATTCGGTGTGTTGGTGTTGCGGCGACCCGGCGAGCCGTCGGTCGGCGACTGGTTCGTCGCCGATGCGGCGGGCGCGTTGCTCGTGGTCGTGATCGGCGTCGTCGGCCTCGCGAGCGTCCTCGTGTCGCCCTCGTATCTCGCGAGCAGCTACAGCTCGCTCGTCGCGCCCGAACGCCGCGACAAGACGTACTACGCTACGGTCTACGCCTTCTGGGCGGTGCTGCTCGCGGTGCCTCTCGCCGGCAACCTCGGGCTCGCGTGGCTGCTCGTCGAGGCGACGACGGCCGCCTCCGCGCTGCTCGTCGGCTTCAGCGGTGGAGCGCGCGCACTCGAAGCCGGCTGGAAGTACCTCATCCTCACGTCACTCGGCCTCGGGGTCGCGCTGCTCGGGATCGTCCTACTCGCAGCGGGCGTGCCGGAGGGAGGGATCGGCGCGCTGTCCTGGCGCGCGCTCGGGAGCTACGCGTCCGGCCACGATCGCGCACTCGTCGCCTATCTGCTCGTGCTCGCCGGGCTTGCGGCCAAGATCGGTTGGGCACCGGTCCACAACTGGCTCCCGGACGCGCACTCCGAAGCGCCGCCGCCCGTGTCGGCACTGCTCTCCGCTGCACTTCTCCCTGCGGTGCTGCTCGTTGCGTGGCGTTCGGAGCACTCGCTCGCGCCGGTCGTCGGCGCAAACACCGCAAAGACGGTGCTCGTGTCGTTCGGGCTCGTCTCGCTTGCGGTCGCGGTGCCGTTCCTCTGGCGCTCGCTGCCGTGGAAACGGCTGCTCGCCTACTCGAGCCTCGAGCACATGGGCGTGATCGCGCTCGGCATCGGCTTTGCGACCCCGCTCGCCCTCGCGGGCGTTGCTGTCCACATTGCGGGTCATGCCGTGGCAAAGGCGCTCGGCTTCTATGCGGCGACGCCGCTCATCGGCCACGACGAGCGGGCGTCGCACGAGCCGGTGAGCGGTATTGCGCGCACGCGCCCGCCCCTCGGTGCCGCCATGGGCATCTCGCTCGGCGCCCTTGCCGGGTTGCCGCCGTCGCCGCTCTTCGTCAGTGAGGTTCTGATCATCGCCGGCGGCTTTCAGGCCGGAAGACCGTGGGCTGCCGCAGCGACCGCGCTTCTGCTCGCGCTCGGCTTCCTCGGGCTCATGCACGCATTGCTCGAGACGACCGCGGGGGAGGCTCCGAGCCGGGGGCGCCGTGCGCCGGGCCTGCGCGGCGTCGTCGTGCTCGCCGGGGTGTCGGTCGTGCTGCTCCTTGCGCTCACGGTCGCGGCGACGGTCCTGCCGGGCAGCGACATCGTGCATGCACTGCTACGGGGAACATCGTGAGCGCGTACCGCGAGACTGTCGCCGCCGCCCTCGATGACGGGTGGCGCTTCGCAGGCCTGCACGCCTCGGCCGACGGGGCGTGCGTGCGGACGCTGCTCGCGCGCGACGCGGACGTTCGGCTCGAGACGGTGGACGTCGCGGACGGCACCGTTCCTTCGCTCGTCGATCTCGCCCCGGCGGCAGGGTGGGACGAGCGGGAGGCCCATGACCTGCACGGCGTTGAGTTCGCCGGGCACGAGCCCCTTCGGCCGCTCGTCGACCACGACCTCGATCTTGCGCACTGGACGGTCCCCGTGCGCGGCGACGATCCGTATCAGGTCGCCGTCGGCCCGATCCACGCCGGCGTGATCGAGTCGGGGCACTTCCGCTTTCACGTCGTCGGCGAACGGATCCTGCACGTCGACGCGCGCCTCTTCTACAAGCACCGCGGTCTCGAGCGCGCGGCCGAGGGGGCGACGCTCGAGGACGGCATCGCGTTCGCCTCGCGCGCCTGCGCGGCCTGCACCGTGACGAACGCCGTCGCGTATGCGCACGCCTGCGAGGACGCGCTCGGTCTCGTTCCAGATGCGGAGCTCGCGCGCGTGCGGACGATCCTGCTCGAGCTCGAGCGGATGTGGAGCCACCTCAACGACATTGCCGCCGTCTGCGCGGGCGTCGGCCTCGCGGCAGGCAACAATGCGTTCGCGGCGCTTGCCGAGCGTGGGCGGCGGCTCAACGCCGCGCTCACCGGACACCGGTTTCTCTTCGACAGCGTTCGCGTCGGCGGGAGTGCGCTGAGGCTCGATGAGACGGCGATCGGCGGTGCGCGCACCGAGATCGCCACGATTCGCGCGGACTCCGAGCGTGCGTGGCACGAGCTGCTGTTCAACGCGTCGTTCCAGGATCGGCTGCCCGGGATCGGCATCGTGACCGCGGCTGACGTCGAGCGGCTCGGAGCGGTCGGTCCGGCCGCGCGCGCGGCCGGCCTCGAGGAGGACGTGCGCGCCGCGAGCTCCCGGCTCGCCTACGAGGGATTCCGCCCGGTCGTGCCGCGGCGCACAGCCGGCGACGTGCAGGCCCGGCTCGAGCAGCGCGCGCTCGAGCTCTTGCAGACCTACGCGCTCCTCGACGGGCTTCTCGCGAGGCCGGTCGAAGCGGCCGCTGCGGAACGAGGCGCGCCGGAACGCACGATTGGGGTGGGCCGGGTCGAGAGCCCGCGCGGCGCGACCAGCTGCGTCGTCGAGCGGAGTGGTGAGCGCGTCGAACGGCTTCGGCTACGCACCGGCTCGTATGCGAACTGGCCGGCGGTCGGATTCGCGGCGGCCGACAACCTGCTTCCCGACTTTCCGCTGATCAACAAGAGTTTCGAGCTCTGCTACGCGTGCGTGGATCGCTGATGCTGACGTTGCTTCGTGATCTACGCCGCCTCCGCCGTGACATTGCGCTCGACCGTCCCTCCAGCGGGCGCAGCCTTGCGATTCGTCATGTCGATGCCGGCTCGTGCAACGGTTGCGAGCACGAGCTCACGCTCGTCAGCTCCCCGTATTACGACCTGCAGCGGTTCGGGCTCGGCGTCGTCGCCTCGCCGCGGCACGCCGACGTCCTCCTCGTCACCGGCCCGGTGACGACGCGTATGCACGCGGCACTCCTCGTGGCGTACAACGCGATGCCGGAGCCGCGGCGCGTCGCTGCGCTCGGCGACTGCGCGCTCGGCTGCAACGTCCTCGGCACCGCCGAGAACATCGTCGGCTCGGTCGAGGCGGTTCTGCCGGTCGACGTGCGGATACCGGGTTGCCCGCCGGCGCCGGACGCGATCGCGCAGGCGCTGCTCGACTTGATCGATAGCTAGGAGGGTCTGGCGGAATGGTGCTCGTTGCAGGGGTGCGATGGGCGTCGCGATGCAAGGACGCAGGGAGCCCCGATAGTGGGGCTATCGGGGCGACCGAGGACGCCGCAGCGCGGCGTCCAGCGCGGCCCTGCGACACAGCCACTATTTCGCCAGACCTCCTACTAGCGTTTCCGTTGCGCGCGGCGCAGTGCATCGAGCCTGCGCCGGTCGAGCTTCGTCGGCCGCGCGCCGAGGTCGGCGCCGAGCGGCCGTGCGAGCCGGCGCTCGGCTGCCTGCTGTTCGCGCTTCGCGATCGACTCGGGCGTCTCGGCGTAGAGCGTCGCGGCGACGCTTGCCGGGCCGCGTTTCTCGCTCACGCCGGTCACGACGACCGTCCGCCTGACCGTGCCGACGGCCGCCTCGACCTCGTCGCCCGGCCGCACCTCCTTCGACGGCTTCACGCGCACACCGTTCACGTGCACGCGGCCGCCGAGCACCGCTGCCGACGCGAGGCTGCGCGTCTTGTAGAGCCGGGCGGCCCAGAGCCACTTGTCGATCCGGACCTGCTCCATCGTCAGGGCCGCTCTGCGGCGAGCCGGAGCCCGAACGCGACGAGCACGGTGCCTGTGACCGCGTCGAGGGCGCGGCGGACGCGGCCCCGGTCGAGCAGGCCGCGTGCGCGGGAGACGACAGCGGCGTAGGTGCTCAGCCAGACCGTCGTGAGCGCGCAGAAGAGCAGGCCGTGTGCGAGCAGCCCTGCGCTCGTCGAGCTGAACTGGGGCAGCAGGCTCGTGAAGAACGCGAGCATCTTCGGATTGCCGAGGTTGCTCAGCAGCCCCTGCCGGAACGCGACCGCGGGACGTCGCGCGGCGCGGCCGCCGTGCGACGTCTTACCGGCGCCTCGCACAGCAGTCCAAAGCGTGCGGAGCCCGAGCCACACGAGATACGCGGCGCCGGCAAGCCGCAGCGCTTCGAACGCGGGCTCGCTCGCGGCGAGCAACGCCCCGACTCCGAGCGCCGTCGCGACCGTCCAGGCGGCCTGTCCGACGCCGACGCCGAGCGCCGTCGCGACGCCTGTCGCCCGGCTGCCGGGCAGCGTGTTGCGGATCGTAAGCGCGGTGTCCTGCCCCGGTGTTCCGATCACGAGCGCCGAGACGCCGAGGAAGAGCAGCATGGCTACTCGAAGCAGAGTGCGCCGAGCTCGAGCAGCTCGCGTCCGGCCTCGAGCGCTTCGCGGCGCAGCCTCTGCGTCTCCGCAGGCGTGAAGTCGAGGCTCGACGCGACCGACTCGATCACCTCGCCGTAGCGCTTCGCGCCGTCGAGCGCTGCGATCACCTCGATCATGTCGCTGCTCACCTCGAGATCCGGATGCGTTCCCTCGTCGAGGTTCACGTGCGCGCCCATCACGATCGTGCCGGTGCCTTCGGGCTCGAGCGACAGCTCGAGGCGCACCGGGCCGGCGACCGCGACGTTCGCATCGAGCAGCTCGTCGTCCGAGTCCATGTCCGCAAGCACGGCGCGCGACTCGAACGCACGGAGAATCTGGTCGCCCGAATCCTCGAGATCGTCCTCGTCCACCTGGTCGATCCGTGTGGTGTGCTCCGCGGCGTCACGCTTGTGCAGCAGGATGCCGCCCTCGCTCACCCAGTGGACGCCGAGGTCGCCGAGGTAGCTCGTCCAGTCGGCGATCGCCTTCTCGTAGGCCTCCGGATCGTCCGAGAGATGATCGTTCCAGGTCGCCGCGTGCGTCAGCGGGTCGCCGCCCCAGATCGGGAGGATCCACGTGTCGCAGCCCGTCGACTCGGTCCACTCGAGCGGCCGCACGTCCTGCTTGCCCTCCTCGAAGCCGAGCCACGACACGAGCAGCGCCGCGTAGCCGCCGTCGCGCAGATGCTCGGCCGCCGTGGTGACGACGCGCTGTGACACGTCGTCCGCAGCGAAGCCGCCGTCGCGGTATGCCCAGCGCGTCTCGGGCGAGACGACGTACGGCGCATTGCAGATGATCAGGTCGAATTTCTCGCCTTGCACCGGCTCGAAGAGGCTGCCCTCGCGGCATTCGATGTTGCGGATGCCGTTCAGCGCTGCGTTCAGCTCGGTGTACGCGAGCGCGCGCGCATTCACGTCGGTCGCGATCACCTCCTTCGCATGGACCGCCGTGAGGAGCGCATGCACCCCGCTGCCGGTGCCGACGTCGAGCGCGCGCTCGACCTCGGGCCGCGGCGTCAGCGCGTCCGTGAGCCGCGACGCGGCGGTGTAGGCGGCGACGAAGTCCGTCCGCAGGTCGTCGTCTCCGTGCGTCGGGTCGTCGTCCGAGGCGACGAGCAGCCCGGCGACGGGGAGGATGCGCATCTGCACCGTGACCGCGTCGTCGCCGACGTCGGCGACGCCGGCGGCTTCGAGCGAGCTGACGCCGCGCTCGCCGAGCGCCTTCGTGAGATCCGCCGTCGGCACCGGCTGAACGAGGAAAAACGCACGGATGACGGTGCCGAGCCGGGACTCCGGCAGCCGCCGAAGCAGCACCGGCAGATCCTTCGAGCGGGCCGCAAACGCGTCCTCGCCCAGCATGTCGGTGATCGCCGCCTCGGTGTAGCCGGCCGTGCGCAGCGTCTCGCCGACGATCCGCGCGGCGTTCACGTCCACCGCTTCTCTCAGGCCTGTTCCCACGGACTGCATCATGACCGAAGCGGTGGATCGACGAACCGCGGAACCAACGCTCGCCCGGCAGGGAAGCTAGCTTCTGGCTCTTGCTCGCGTTCCTCGTCCGGCGCCTCGCGCTTGCTCTCGTCGTGCTCGTCGCCGTCTCGTTCGGCTCCTTCTGGTTCTTCGCGCGCAACTTCTACATCGCTCCCGGGACGCTGCTGCCCGTCTCCGCGCAACGGGCGTGGTGGGAGTGGTTCAAGGGCATCCCGAACGGCTCGATCGGCAAGGGGGTGTTCGGGCAGGATCTCTGGCCGCGCGTGCTGCCGGCCTTCGGGCACACGCTGCTGCTGCTCGCGTTCGCCTTCGTGCTCGTGCTCGTGTTCGCGCTCCTCGTCGGGACGCTCTGCGCGGTTCGCGAAGGATCCGTCGTCGACGTCGTGCTCCGCACGCTGTCGTACGCGTCGTGGGGTGTCCCGGCGTTCCTGCTCGCGCTGATCATGCAGAAGGTGCTCGCGATCGTCTGGGCGCACATCCATGCCGAGCCGCTGCCGCTGCACGGCTGGCCGGGAGCGTGCGTCAACATCAGCGATCTCGTCAACCAGTCCGATTGCGGCGTGCACGGCTGGCGGTACGTGTCCGGCCTGTTCGAGCATCTCGCCCTGCCGTCGATCGCGCTCGCGGCGAGCTTCATCGGGCTGCACGCGCGCTACGTCCGCTCGTCGCTCCTCGTCGCGCTCGGGGCTCCGTACACGACGACAGCCCGCGCCAAGGGGCTGCCCGAGCGCCGCGTCGTGCGTCATGCGCTCCGCAACTCGCTGGTCACGTTCGTCAGCGCGCTCCTGCTCGACTTCGGCGCCATCTTCGGAGCGGCGATGGCGGTGGACTGGATCTTCGGCCTGAACGGGATCGGCAGCCTCTTCATCCAGCTCCTCGCGGGGACGAGCGTCGACCCGAACGCCGTGCAGCTCGTCCTGCTCCTGACGGCTGCGCTCGTGCTCGTGTCGTCGCTCCTCGCCGAGCTCGCGGTCGGTTGGCTCGACCCGCGCGTGAGGCTGCGGTGAGGCGCCGCCGGCGCTCCCTCTGGGCCGCGCGGCGCTTCGCGCGCAGGCCGGTCGCGGTTGCGGCACTTGCCGTCCTGCTCGCGATCGTCGGCGCTGCGCTCTTTCAGCGGCAGGTCTCGCCGTACGACTGGGACTCGATCGACCTGCGTCCCGAGGCGTTGAACCGCGGGCCGACGCTCTGGGCGCACCACCTGTTCGGAACCGATCACATCGGCCGCGACGTCCTGAGCCGGACGATCTACGGGCTGCACACCACCGTCGAGATCGGGCTCGCGGTCGCGGGGATCGCGCTCGTCGTCGGTGTGCCGCTCGGCCTCCTCGCCGGGTACTACGGCGGCTGGCTCGACGCAGTGTTGATGCGCGTCGTCGACCTCGTCACGGCGTTTCCCGCCGTGATGCTGTCGCTCGCGGCGATCGTCCTCTTCCGGCCGGTATGGCCGCACACGCTGATCCTCGTGCTCGGCCTCTACATGTGGACGGTGATCGCACGGGTCGTGCGCGCGCATGTGACCGCCATGCGCGAGACCGAGTTCGTTGAGGCGGCCCGCGCGCTCGGCGCGTCAGACTTCCGCATCGTGCGCAGCCATCTGCTGCCGAACGTCGTCGGCACGATCCTCGTCGCCGGAACGTCGGTGCTCGGCCAGGCGATCCTGCTCGACGCGACCGTCGAGTTCTTCAACTACGGGCTGCCCACGTCGCGCTGGCCGTCACTCGGGAACCTGCTCGCCGACGTGACGTTCAGCGGCGGACTCGGGCTGAACGGCTACCGGCAGCTCGGCTGGTGGACGTGGGCGTTCCCGGCGATCGCGCTGGCGCTGCTGCTCATCTGCGTCAACCTCGTCGGCGACGAGATCGACGCGGCGCTCAACCCGGCGAGCCGCCGCTGAAGCAGAAATTGCGACTCGCATTTCTCACTCCATGTACGCGCAACTCGTTAGAACTTCGAAAGGAAACTTGCGCGCATCCGACGTTTGGTCTAAGGTGGATCTCGACATGGGGAACAACAACAACACGATGATCCTTACCGAAGCGGCACATGCCGCGCCGGTCTCGTTCGGGCGCAAGCCTGCGGATGAGTGCCGGACCGTGGCAGCGCCGGCCCTCGCGGAGTGGTCTACGAGCTAAGCGTTTAGCCGTATGACTGCTTGAGCGAGGGCGATCCGAAAGGGTCGCCTTCGTCGTATCTGGAACCACAATCGAGTCAACGAGGAGTGATGCCCAGCTTGAGATATGCAACGACCGACCCGAGGCCCCGCCTCAGAGAGAAAGATCCTCCTGCGCTTTCGGCGCAGCAGAATTCGCTGCTGAATACGCTGCGGCTTTTGTCTGCGCATTTACCGAAACCGCACGAGCGTCGGGCTCCAAAGCTCCTCCACGTAGGACGCCGTATCTTGGTGATCCAGGGTCGAAGGGCAGGCGAGTGGCTTGAACAACATCGTTCGGCTTCGGACGGACGTGACACAGCTCGAGTACGCGCGCTTCGCGCCGCTGCGTCGACCTCGTACGCCGAGGTGGACGGAGGGCGTCACCGCGCTCCTCGTTCCGGGATCGTCTAACCGGCAGGACACCACGCTCTGAACGTGGAGGACGAGGTTCGACTCCTTGTCCCGGATTCTTCACGGGCGAGTAGCTCAATTGCGGAGAGTGCTTGTCTCACACACAAGAGGCTGCTGGTTCGAGTCCAGCCTCGCCCATCGCATGTGGCCGAAGCTCAGCCGGTAGAGCGGCCGCCTGAAACGCGGCGCGTCGCAGGTTCGACTCCTGCCGGCCACATCCGGTCTCGTAGCTCAACCAGGTAGAGCCGCCGACTCTTAATCGGCACGGTGCAGGTTCGACTCCTGCCGGGACCACTTTCCTGACGCGAGGAGTCTCATTCGAACCCTGCCTCGAATGAATTCTCGAGGGAGAGCCGGATACTCTCGAGTGACCGAACGCTCGCGCAGGCGACGTTCTATTGCGTCGCGCGCCTGACGCCGTGAGCGCGACTCTTTGGCGACGGGTCGCCGGTGCGGTCGTGATTTTCTGTGGTGGAGATCCTGCCGTGTCGCTTAGCTCGGCTGCGGCAGGAGGGGAACGCCGATTCGGAAGCTGCCGTAGAGCGGGCCGCCGTTCGCCGGAGGCACGGCGGCGACTCTACGCGGTGACTGCCGGTGCTTCGACGGATGCGGTGTGGCGGCGGAGCAGAGCGACGCCGAGGCTTGCCATGAAGATGAAGAACGCGAGGAAGCCGATCACGCTGAGGCCCTCGACGATGCTCGACACCGGCGAAAGGAGGTAGAGCCACCCGGCGAAGACGGCCGTAACGATGCCCACCCAGCCGATCCACCGCGGCACTGCCGAGGTCTTCAGCACGGCGATCGCGAAGAGCGGCGTCGTGACACCCCAGATGAGGATGTCTCCGAAGTAGTTCATCAGCAGGCAGAACCGCGCGAACGTGTCGAAAGTGACGGCGAGTGAGGCCTGTGTCACCTCGTTCGCCGCCGTGTAGCCCGGCGCCAGTTGGAGAGCGATCGCAATCGGCGTCGCATGCGAGATGGTCACGAGCACCATGCCGGCCGCACCGGCGACCGGGGCGATGATCATCAAAGGTCCGGCGTGTCGCAGCGCGTCGTAAAAGCCGACGAAAGCCACCAGCGCAAAGAGCCCCGCGAAGACCGTGACCGACGCCCCGGCGCTGAACAGGTTGCCCGCATCCTGGACATCCGCGATCCACTCCAGGCCTTTCTTGCCGGTCTCCGGAATCAACACCTGGACCCCACTCGACGCCATCAAGGCGATGCCGATGACGAATCCGGCAACCGTGATCAGGGCGCACACAGCCCCTGCTGTGGCCAGACTGATGTTTCTCATCACCGCATCCTTCGCGCTACTACGTTCCTAAGGCGCGATCATCCACCTGCGCCACCGCCGCGTCAACGCGACCTAGCGAACGCGTCCGCGGTTGAGAAGGATGAGCGACGCAGGCAGGCCGGGCACGAGACAGCGCGTCCCCTAGCGTCCACTTCACGCGTTCGGAAGGACTGCCACCGGCGCGGTATCCCGTCTCGAAAACGGGTGGGCCTCGCGGCCTTGGGGGTTCGACTCCCTCTCCTTCCGCCTTTGCGCACCATCATTCCGGCGTGGTCGAGCGGGCACGACGCGCGACTGTTACTCGCGAGAAGCAGGTTCGAGGCCTGCCGCCGGAGCTCGCCGCCGGAGACAGGTGTCCGTGGAGGCACGGCTCGCTGATATCGAGCAGGGCCTGGTTCGATTCCAGGGTCTCCGACTCGCTCCGGCACGCCCCCGTGGTCGAAGGGCGATGGACGCCCGGCCCTCAACCGGGAAGCTGCGGGTTCGAGTCCCGCCGGGGGTACTGACTGCTCGTGGGGGAGACGGCCACCCCGCCGGTTTCGGGAACCGGAGACCGCTGGTTCGACTCCAGCCGGGCAGATGCGCGGTAGAGGAGAGGCTGTCCTCGCGAGCCTCATGAGCTCGAGACCGTGGGTTCGAATCCCACCCGCGCACTTAAGAGCCTGTTTCACAATGAAGCTCGTCGATCCCGGTGCGGCGGGGCGGCTCAGCCTTCATTGTGAAACAGGCTCGAACGAGGGGACGTAGCTCAGCCCGGCCAGAGCGCTCGGTTGTCGACCGAGTCGTCGCCGGTTCGAATCCGGTCGTCCCCGCCTTCTTCCTGGTGACCGTGGTGTAGCGGCAGCATTCGAGGTTGTGATCCTCGCGGTACCGGTTCGAATCCGGTCGGTCGCCCTTCCCGCGAACGCTGAGCACCGGCGAGCTCCGCGGCTTGTAACGCCGTAGCCACGCGCTGTGGTGGTTCGACTCCACCCGTTCGCACTTCGACGGGGACGTAGCTCAACGGCCGAGAGCACCTCGCTTGCACCGAGGGAATGCAGGTTCGACTCCTGCCGTCTCCACTTCCACGCCTCTGTGGTCAAGGGCAGCACGCACCCTTCGTACGGTTGCGGCGCAGGTCCGACTCCTGCCGGAGGCTCCTCCACGAACGCCCGTAGCTCAGGGGACGAGCGCCGTCGTGCGGTGGCGGTTGACGCTGGTTCGAATCCAGCCGGGCGTATCACGCGGACGTCGCTCAAACGGCAGAGCACCGGGTCGCCAGCCCGGGGATGCCCGTTCAAGTCGGGCCGTCCGCTCTCGCAGGCCCGTGGTGTAACGGCGAGCATCGCGAGCTCCAACCTCGCTGGTCCGGGTTCGACTCCTGGTGGGCCTGCCTCTCATGCACACACACGATCGTCGCGGGCCGGAGCGGCTCGGTTATCTGGGAAGGGCCTACGGGCCTGCGGTTCAAGTCCGCGTCCCGACCGCATCCCACGACCGCGACGACACCGTTCTGCTGCGGGCCGACACAGGTCCGGTTATCGACTCGTAATCGACAGGTCGCGGGTTCGAGTCCCGCCCGGAGCTCTGTCGGGCTCCGGTAGCTCAGCGGTAGAGCAGTTCCGGTCTGGTCCCACATGACCGCAGCAGAGCCGTACGACGGCAGCACATCACTCGACAACGAAAGGAGGTGCGCGATGACGTATCTGAAGGGCTTCGGCACGCGACGCGTGCCGCAGTGGGTGCCGCTACCGGTTCAGTCGGCGAACAGCGCCGGCGGTCACGCATGGGCGGTCGACGTGTGGACGCGGCTTCGCCGCTTCCTGATTCTCGGCTCGGAGGGCGGCTCGTACTACGCCGCGCAGGCGACGCTGACGCGTAAGAACGCAGCAGCGGTCGACGAAGCGGTCCGGGAGGACGGCATCCGTGCCGTCGAGGAGATCGTTCGCGTAAGCCGCGAGGGTCGCGCGCCGAAGAACGACCCGGCGCTCTACGCACTCGCGCTCGCGGCCGGTGCGAACGACGAGGCGACGCGCAAGGCCGCGCTCGCAGCACTGCCGCAGGTCGCGCGCACGGGCACGCACCTGTTCCGGTTCGTCTCGTTCGTCGAGGGCTTCCGCGGTTGGGGCCGCTCGCTGCGACGCGCGGTCGGCAACTGGTACGCAGCGCAGTCGGTCGACGCGCTCGCCTACCAGGCAGTGAAGTACCGTCAGCGTGACGGCGTGACGCATCGTGACGTGCTGCGTCTCGCTCACCCGGCCGCTCGCGTCGGCGCAGGCAACCCGACGCTCGACGTCACGGACGAGCACGCTCGCCTGTTCGAGTGGATCGTCCGCGGCGGCTCGACGGACGGCCTGCCGAAGCTCGTCGAGGGCTTCGCGCGCACACAGGTCGCGGCAACGCCGCACGAGAGCGCCGCGCTCGTTCGCGAGTATCGCCTGCCACGCGAGGCGGTGCAGCCCGAGCACCTGGCTTCGCCCGAGGTCTGGGAGGCGCTGCTCGACGGCATGCCGATGACCGCCCTCGTCCGCAACCTCGCGACGATGACGCGCGTTGGCGTCATCGCTCCGGGCTCGGACGGCACGGCGCGAGCCGTGGCACAGCTCGGCGATGCAGAGCGGATCCGTGCTGCACGTGTGCACCCGATCGCCCTGCTCGCCGCGCTGCGCACGTACGCGTCGGGCCGCGGTGCACGTGGCCGCGGTGTCTGGAGCCCAGTGCGTCAGATCGTCGACGCACTCGACGGCGCGTTCTACGCGTCGTTCGGCAACGTCGAGCCGGCCGGCACGCGGCTGCTGCTCGCACTCGACGTGTCGGGCTCGATGACGTACGGCACCGTCGGCGGCGTTCCAGGCCTGACGCCGCGGGATGCGTCTGCTGCTTTCGCGCTCGTCACGGCGGCGACGGAGCCGCTGTACGAGATCGTGGGCTTCTACGCCGGCCGGAAGGGCTACCGCAAGCGGGGCCGCCAGGTGCACGACGGCTACGTCGACGGCCTGACGCCGCTGGCGATCTCGCCGCGGCAGCGCCTGGACGACGTCGTGAAGACGGTGTCCGAGCTGCCGTTCGGCGGCACGGACTGCGCGCTGCCGATGCTGTACGCCCTCGCACGACAGCAGGAGATCGACACGTTCGTGATCCTGACGGACTCGGAAACCTGGGCGGGTGACATCCACCCGTCTCAGGCTTTGCGCGACTACCGGTCCGCGTCGGGCATCGACGCGCGCCTGGTGGTGGTCGGCATGGTCGCGAACGGCTTCTCGATCGCCGACCCAGGCGATCCGGGAATGCTCGACGTCGTGGGCTTCGACACCGCGACGCCCCAGCTGATCTCCGACTTCGCCCGCGGCGCTCTCTGAGAGGAGGGCGCCGCGAGGCGCCTTCACACACAGAGAGAGGAGATGAGATGCACCGGCACCTGTACGTGGTCCGGCGCCCGGCACGCCATGTGCCGGTGCGCCCGGCGAAGGTCGTGCAGCTCGAGGCACGCCGCCAGGCGCGTCTCGACGTGGCACGTGACATGCGGCAGCCCACGCGGCCTGCCGCTTGAGCGACGGGCTGCGCCGCCGTGACGCAGCCCTTCGTACGGATGTGGCGAAACAGGCAGACGCACCGGTCTCAGACACCGGCGGGCAGCGCCCATGGGGGTTCGACTCCCTCCATCCGTATCTCGCCCTCGTAGCTCAGCGGACAAGAGCAGCGGGCTTCGACCCCGCGCGCGAAGGTTCGATTCCTTCCGGGGGCCTGACACCGTGGCCGAGCGGCGAGGCACGCGCCTGCAACGCGCGTCACGGCGGTTCGAGTCCGCCCGGTGTCTTCGGTGGAGAGCAGCAGGGGCCCGCGCGAGCGGGCCTCTTCTCGTTTTGCGGCGCGCCTAGTCGCCGGCGACGAAGAACTGCCAGTCGCCGGAGCGCGTGATCGCGGTGCGGTAGCCGTAGTAGACGTTGCCGCCCTTGCGCATCCGGGTCACCTCGGCGCGCGTGTAGACGCCCTTCTGCACGAGTGCGTTCCAGTTCGCGGCGGTCGGCTTGTCCGTGTACGCCGACGGCCAGGCGTACGCGCCCGTCTCGTTTCGGGTGTACGGAATGCTGAGGATCTTCACGAGACGCGCGAGTGGCTTGTCGCGGTGCTGCGACTCGAGCTGCCGCCAGTACGCGGCGGCCGACTTCTCGGTGCCGAACGAGAACTTGAAGCCGTTGCCCTTCTCGAGCGCGATCTTCTGCAGCTTCGCGTAGTCGCAGGCGACCGCTGCGGCGGCGATGCGCGCGCGGACGCTCGCGACGGCGGCCGGGAGGTTCTGCTTCGGCAGCTTCGCGGAGAGGCTCGCGGCGGAGCAGGCACCGGCGGGCGTCGTGCGCGCGGCGGATGCGCCGGCGGCGCTCGTGAG
>JANMQZ010000239.1:0-12288 GCA_031370755.1 Actinomycetes bacterium | reverse complement strand
CGCAGCAGGCGCGATCGCAGCTGCGGCGCTCACCGCGTCGTCGCACACCACCGCGGCCCGCGGCGTCATGCACGCGGGAGTGACGGGAAGTCCGAACTACGTCCAGCTGCAGCAGGCGGCGGCCCCGTCGGGGCTCGTTCGCTTCACGTGCCAGCTGCCGACGTTCACGGCCTTCCGCTGCTACGGGCCGGATCAGATGCGTGCGGCGTACGGCGTTCAGCCGTTGCTCGACGCCGGAATCAACGGTGCCGGTAGCACGATCGTGATCATCGACGCGTATGGCAGCCCGACGCTGACCGCCGATCTGGCGAGCTTCACCGGCGTCTGGAGGCTTCCGGCCGTGGATCTGACCGTGCTCGCCCCGTTCGGCATCGCTTCGACGACGCCGGCGAACGCCGACGGTTGGTCGGCTGAGACGACGCTCGACGTCGAGTGGGCACATGCAATCGCGCCTGCCGCGAAGATCGTCCTTCTCGTGGCGCGGTCGAACGACGACGCCGACATCCTCGACGCGACGCAGTACATGGTCGACCATTCGAGCGGGGACGTCCTCTCGCAGAGTTTCGGCGAGGCCGAGCAGTGCATGGACAGCGCACAGCTCACGCGTCAGCACGCGATCTTCGAAGCGGCGACCGCGAAGGGCATCACGCTCTTCGCGTCGTCGGGCGACCAGGGTGCAGGCATTCCGACCTGCAGCGGCACGCCCGCGTACTTCAAGGCGACGAGCACGCCGGCCAGCGATCCGAATGTCACGTCCGTCGGCGGTACGACCCTCGTCGCGGACGGTGTCTCGGGCGCGTACGGCTCGGAGTCGACCTGGAACGAAAGCGCGGTCTTCGGTGACGCGGTTGCCGGTGGCGGAGGCGTGAGCGTTCTCTTCTCGCGGCCCGACTATCAGGCGCCGTTCGTGAAGGACACGCACGCTCGCGAGGTTCCGGACGTTGCGTACAACGCCGCGGTGTTCCACGGCGTCATCGTCGCGTGGAAGGGGAGCTTCTTCCTCTTCGGCGGGACGAGCGCAGGCTCACCGCAGTGGGCCGGTCTCGTCGCGCTCGCCGACCAGATGGCCGGCGGCCGGATCGGGCCGATCAACAAGACGCTCTACAAGCTGGCGAAGATGCCGAACGCGTCGTCGTACTTCCACGACATCGCCGACGGCAGCAACAACAGCATCCCGGCTCTCGGTGCCGGCAGCGGTACCCCGATCAGCGGCTTCGAGGCCGTGCCGGGGTACGACATGGCGACGGGTCTCGGGTCGCCGATCGCAAGCGCGCTCGTACCGGCGCTCGCGAAGCCGGGCAACGGGTAACCGACCCTCGAGCGATCGAATCGAAGGGCCGCCTCCGGGCGGCCCTTCTCGTTTCTCAGTACGCGACGGCGCCGCGGCCGGTCTCGGCCGCGTGGCGCTGCTCGTCTGCGCGATAGCTCGAGCGGACGAGCGGCCCCGAGAAGACGGAGCCGAAGCCGATCGCCTCGCCCTGCTCGCGGAACCAGCGGAACTCGTCCGGGTGCACCCAGCGGTCGATCGTCGCGTGCTTCGGGCTCGGCTGGAGGTACTGGCCGATCGTGACGACGTCGACGCCGTGCGCGCGCAGGTCGCGCATCGTCTCGACGACCTCGTCGTTCGTCTCGCCGAGGCCGACGATGATGCCCGACTTCGTGAGCACCGGGTAGTCGGCGATCTCCTTTGCGCGTTGCAGGAGCCAGAGCGCCTTGTCGTAGTCGGCCTTGCCGCCGCGCATGGCGCGGTGCAGGCGGCGCACGGTCTCGATGTTGTGGTTGAAGACGTCGGGCCGTGCGGCGAGGAGCGTCTGCAGTGCCTCCTCCTCAACGCCGAGGAAGTCGGGCGTCAGCACCTCCACCTTCGCGTCGGGCAGCTTCGCGTTGATTGCGCGGATCGTCGCGGCGTAGTGGCCGGCGCCGCGGTCAGCGACATCGTCGCGGTCGACCGAGGTGACGACGACGTGCTTGAGCTTCATCTGCGCGGCGGCCTGCGCGACGCGGAGCGGCTCGAGCTGGTCGGGCGGCGCGTCGGGCTTGCCCGAGTGGACGTAGCAGTAGCGGCACGCGCGCGTGCATGTCTCGCCGAGGATCTGGAACGTCGCGGTGCCGCGCCCCCAGCACTCGGAGATGTTCGGACAGCGCGCCTCCTCGCAGATCGTGTGCAACTGCAGCCCGTGGATGAGCTTCTGCACGTCGAAGTACTGTCCGTCCTGCGACGGCGCGCGCACCTTCATCCACTCCGGCCGGCGCGGCCTCTCGGCGACGGGAAGCGAGCGTTCCACGTCTCCAGTCTAGTGGCGGCCTCTCAAGACACGTGAGGGGCTCGGATCAGGGCCGAGAGCGAGAAGCGTGGTCGCGCGACTGCCCTTCGAGCCGCCGCTGCGCCTCGTGCACATGGCCCTGCGTCGCCCAGGCGTGGGCGGCCGCGCGCGGGATCTCACCGTCGCGGAAGTGCTCGGCGGTGCGGCGGGCGTGCGCGGCTGCCTTGTCGAGCTCCTCCGCGATCCCGTCGTAGATGCGCGCGGCCTCTTCGCTCATCGGTGCGAGAGCTGCGCGTGCACGGGCTGCGCCCAGAGGCCCATGCCGTCCTCCGCGGGAAGCTCCTCGAGCTCGAGCCCGAAGACCTCCTCCAGCGCGGCGACCGCGTGCGGGCGAACCTCGTCGACCGTCACCGGGCGACCCGCCTCGCGCGCGATCGTCGTGAACATCGCGTCTTCGAGCCCGCACGCCGTGATCCACTCCGTGAACGGCGCCGGATCGAGATCGACGTTGAGCGCGTAGCCGTGCGTCGTCACCCAGCGTGACACGTGCACGCCGATCGAAGCGATCTTGCGCGGCGGCCGCGTGAGCCAGACGCCGGTGAGGCCGTCGATGCGCTCGGCCGCGAGCTCGAACGGCGCCAGCGTCTTGATCAGCGCCTCCTCGAGGTTGCGCACGTACTGCTTGACGTCACGGCCGTGCCGCTTCAGGTCGAGGATCGGGTAGCAGACGAGCTGGCCCGGCCCATGGAACGTCGATTTGCCGCCGCGGTTCGTCTCGACGACCTCGACGTCGGCGTTCTCCGGCACGTGCAGCTCCGCGCCCTCGTCGGTGCGGCGGCCGAGCGTGACGACGGGTGGATGCTCGAGCAGCAGGATCGTGTCGGGCACCGCCCCCTGCGAGACAGCGCCTGCAAGCGAACGCTGGAGCTCCCACGCCTCTCGGTACGGGATCGTGCCGAGCTGCATGAGATAACCGCCCCTATTCACGACTAGCCGCCGTCGCCCTCCCACGCCTCGAGGCGCTCGCGCAGCTCCTTGAGGAAGCGGCCGGCGTAGGCGCCGTCGACGAGACGGTGATCGTAGGTCAGCGTGATGTTCATCAGCGGCCGGATCGCGATCACATCCTTGCCGAGCGAGTCCTGCACCACCCACGGCCGCTTCACGAGCGCGTACGTGCCGAGAATCGCCGCCTGCGGCTGGCTGATCACCGGCGTGCCATGGAACGTGCCGTAGCCGCCGGGGTTCGTGATCGTGAATGTCCCGCCCTGCACGTCGTCGGGCAGCAGCTGCTTCTCGCGCGCCTTGCGCGCGATGTCGGCGATGCCCTTGGCGAGGCCGAGGAGGTTCATCGTCTCCGCGTTCTTCAGCACCGGAACGATGAGGCCCTTGCCTTCCGCGAGCTCGACCGCGATGCCGAGGTTGACGAAGTTGCGCGTGACGATCGAGTCGCCGCGCAGCTCGCCGTTCACGTACGGGTGGCTCGGCATCGTCTGCGCGACCGCGCGTGCGACGAACGCGAGATACGTGGGGTTGACGCCGTACGCTGCCTGGTACTCCTTCTTCAGCTGCTCGCGCGCGATCACGACCTTCGACATGTCGACCTCGATCGCGCTCGTGACGTGCGCCGAGGTGTCGAGCGAGCGCCGCATGTGCTCCGCGATGCCGCGGCGCATGGCGGACACCGGCTCGAGCTGCTCGCCGGCCTGTGGCTCGCCCACGGGCTGCAGAGCGGGCGCGGCCGGCTTCGGCGCAGCGGCCGGCGGGGCCGCAAGCGGAGCGGGAGCCTGCTGCGGTGCAGGTGCGGACGGAGGCGACGGCGCTGCCGGCGGAGCGGCTGCGCCCGACTCGATGAAGCCGAGGATGTCCTGCTTCGTGACCCTGCCGCCGCGGCCCGTGCCTGCGACCTGCGTCGGGTCGACGCCGTGCTCGGCGGCGATGCGTGCGACGACGGGCGAGACAAAGCGGTTGCCGTTCTCGCTCGCGGCCGCTGCTGCCGGTGTGGGCTCCGGCGCCACAGGCTCGGGCGCTGCCACGGGCTCGGGCGCTGCCGGCGCTTCCGCTGTGGGCGCAGGCTCCGCGGGTGCAGCCGGTGCAGACGGTGCAGCCTCCGGAACCACCGCGCCTGCCGCGCCGCCGATCTGGGCCAGCTTCGTCCCGACGTCGACGGTCTCGCCTTCCTGCACGAAGATCTGCGTCACGGTCCCGCTCGCCGGGCTCGGCACCTCGGTGTCGACCTTGTCGGTCGAGATCTCGAGCAGCGGCTCGTCGGCCTCGACGTGCTCGCCCTCCTGCTTGAGCCAGCGCGTGATCGTCCCTTCCGAGACGGACACGCCCATCTGCGGCATCACGACGTCGGTTGCAGTCTCCGTGGCCATGCGACTCCCTTTCTAATACTCCGCGAGCTCGCGAAGACCCTTCACGACGTCCTCGACCTGAGGGATGAACGCCTTCTCGAGCGGCGGCGCGAACGGCACCGGCGTGTCGGGCGCGGCGATGCGCCGCACGGGCGCGTCGAGATCCTCGAACGCCTCTTCGGCGATCGTCGCGGCGATCTCGCCGCCGAAGCCGCCGGTGCGGGTGTCCTCGTGGAGCACGAGCACCTTCGACGTCTTGCGCACGGACTCGAGTACGGCCGCCTTGTCCCACGGCATCACGGTGCGCAGGTCGACGATCTCGACCGAGACGCCGTCGTTGTCGAGCTGCTGCGCGGCTTCCTCGGCGGTGTAGACCATCGCGCCCCAGGTGATCACCGAGATGTCGGTGCCTTCCTTGTGTGTGCGCGCCTTGCCGATTGGCGTCGTGTAGCGCCCTTCCGGCACCTCGGCCTTGATGCGCCGGTAGAGGTGCTTGTGCTCGAAGAACAAAACCGGGTTCGGGTCCTCGATCGCGCTGATGAGCAAGCCCTTCGCGTCTTCCGGCGTCGCCGGGCACACGCACTTGAGGCCCGGGATGTGCGCGAACGACGACTCGGGGTTCTGCGAGTGGAACGGGCCGCCTGAAAAGCCGCCGCCCGACGGCAGCCGGAGGACGATCGGCACCGGTGTGCCGACGCGCCAGCGCTGCTTCGCCGCGATCGTGACGAGGTGATCCCACGCGCACGAGACGAAGTCGGCGAACTGCATCTCCGCGACGGGCCGCATGCCCATGATCGCGGCGCCGGTTGCGCCGCCGACGATCGCGGTCTCGGCGAGCGGCGCGTCGATCACGCGCCACGGCCCGAACTCCTCCTGGAAGCCGAGCGTCACCTTGAAGGCGCCGCCGTACACGCCGACGACCTCGCCGATCACGAACACGCGCTCGTCGCGGCGCATCTCGATACGGAGACCGTCGGAGATCGCTTGCAGATAGGTCATCTCGGGCATGTCGGCTACTTGTGGTGCGGCGTGTCGAGGTCTTCGGGCGTCGCGTACACGCCCTCCAGGAGCGAAGCGGGATCGGGCGGCGGCGACGCGTCCGCCTTCTCGAGCGCCTCGTTCAGAAGCTTCTTCACGCCTGTTGAGATGTGATCCTCTTCCTCGTCGGTCATGTCGGCGTTCGTGCGCAGCCAGGTGCGGAAGCGCTCGATCGGGTCGTTCTCCGCCCAGCGCTCGAACATCACCTTCGGCACGTAGAACGCGTCGTCATGCACCGCATGGCCTTCCATGCGGAGCGTCACGCACTCGAGCAGCGTCGGCCCGCCGCCGTTGCGCGCCTTCTCGATCGCGCGCGTCGCCTCGCGGTACACGGCGAGGACGTCGGTGCCGTCGACGACGACACCTTCGAAGCCGTACGACTGCGCGCGGTCGGCGACATGCTCCGTCGCGTACTCGAGATGCGTCGGCGTCGAGTAGGCCCACTGGTTGTTGTCGCAGACGTAGACGATCGGCAGCTTGCGAGTGCCGGCGAACGTCATCGCCTCGTGCGCGTCGCCGCGCGCCGATGAGCCTTCGCCGAACCACCCGACGGCGACGCGGCGCTCTTCGCGAATGCGGAACGCAAGCGCGGCGCCGGTTGCCACCGGCAGCATCGCCGGCAGGTGGCTGACCATCGCGATCAGCCCGAGACGCTGGTCGGCGAGGTGCACGTTGCCGTCGCGGCCGTGCGTCGGCCCGTCCTGTCGCGCCATGAACTGCGCGAGGATCCGCCACGGCTCGACGCCGCGCACGATGTGCACGCCCATGTCGCGGTGGAGCGGCGTGCCGACGTCGTCGGGAGCCATCGCGGTCGCGACGGCGACGGCGGCGGCCTCATTGCCGCGGCCCGTGTAGAACGAGCCGGGAATCTTGCCCTGCTTGTAGAGGATGTGACCGCGCTCCTCGACACCGCGGGTCAGGATCATGTTGCGGTAGATGCCGAGGAGATCCTCGCGGTCGAGCCCGGCCTCGCGGACCTCGCTCAGCGACCCGACCGGCTCTGCCTCTCTCGCAATCGCCATAACCGGAAATCTAACGGCTGCGGTCGGCGGCCCAGTCGAACGAGTCGCCGATCGCCTGGAGCCGAGCCCCCGTGGCCTCGTCGCAGAGGGCCCCGGCCACGCCGGCCTCATAGAACGAGCGGGGATCGAGGCCGAGCGAGGTGGCCGCCTCGTATTCGCGGCTGAGATCGATGTCGAACATCGCCGGGTCGTCGGTCGAGAGGCTGCAGCGGACGCCGGCCGCGACGAGGCGCGGCAGCGGGTGGTCGGCGAGCGAAGCGACGACGCCGGTGCGGAGGTTCGAGAGCGGGCAGACGTCGAGGACGATGCCGCGGCCCGCGAGCTCGCGGACGAGCCCTGGGTCCTCCTCGGCGCGGAAGCCGTGGCGGATCCGGTCTGCCTTCAGGCTCTCGAGCGCCCCTCGCACCGATGCGGCGCCCGCGACCTCGCCGGCGTGCGGGACGGAGCCCAGCCCGAGCGACTTCGCGTACGCGAACACGTCCGCGTACGGCTCCGGCGGGAACTCCGCCTCGAGCCCGCCGAGACCGACGCCGACGACGCCGCGGTCCTTGTACCGGTTGCACCACTCGACCGTCTCGCGCGCCTCCTCTTGCGTGAAGCCGCGCGTGATGTCGGGCGTGAGCCGGATCTCGACGCCGTGCAGCTCCTTCGCTTCCTGCGCGCCGTTGCAGACGCCTTCGAACACCGTCTCCCAGGAGACGCCGTGGCGCACGCGCTCCGCGGGGCTGAAGATCCCTTCGAGGTAGACGGCGCCGTGCGACGCCGCTTCGGCCGCGTAGTCGACGACCATCTGGCGGTAGTCCTCTTCGCGTTTCAGCGCGTTCGTCGTGAGGATCCACACCTCGATGAAGTGGCGGAAGTCGGTGAACTCGTAGAGCGAGGCGAGGCCCTCGACCGTGTCGGCCGGCAGCGCGTAATCGTTGCGCCGCGCGATCTCGAGCAGCGTGTGTGCGCGCACGGTGCCTTCGAAGTGGACGTGCAGCTCGATCTTCGGGTACGGGCGCACGCAGGCGACCATAGCCAACGACCCGAACCTGGTTTAAACCAAGTTCGGGTCTTTAGAGTGACGCTATGGGCAAGGCGTCGGACTGGCTCCGCGAGGAGCGGCGCAAGGTGCTCGGCGACTGGGTCGCCGTGTGCCTCACGTGCGGCGCCGGCAAGCGGTGGTTCGAGCAGTACGAGGCGGAGATGCCCGACGCGTGCCCTGCGTGCGGCGGTGAGCTGCTGCGGCGGTGCAAGGCGTGCAACGCGCCGTTCTCGTCGATCGCCGCCGTCGACTGCGAGGAGTGCGGCGCCGCGTTGCGCCCGGACGAGCTGTTCGGCTCGAAGATCCGCCGCGCGAAGCGCTAGAAGTCTTCGCCGAGGAACGACGGCGCGACCGGGCCTGTCAGAATCTGGCTGAAGCGGATCACGGTGACGATGTCGTCGCTCGACACTTCACGGTTGTAGAGCGTCGCGAGGAAGTGCGCCATCTCGTCGGTGCGGCGGATCTCGGGGTTGTCGTGCTCGATCTCCCGCGGCGAGAGCTCGCCGAGGGTCTTCACCTCGACCTTGTCGATCACCGCGTCGAAGATCCGCTCGCGCGGGCTGTAACGGTTGCCGCAGAGCACCTGGACGACCATGCCCTTTTTGTACTTCCCGGCTTTGTCCCCGAGGCGGATTGTCGCGGACTTCCGGCCCGTGCGGAGCTGATCCGCCACCACCGGCGAATAGAAGTTCAGGGCGTACATCGAGCCGCCGCTCACGCCGGAGGATCATAGGGGACGGTTGCTTCGACATGGCTCCTCGACACCTGATCCGGCGCCGTGCAGCCGAGGAGAGCGAGCCCGACCTCGAGCTCGCTCCGGAAGATCTCGAGCACCCGCGCCACGCCCGACTCGCCGCCGAGGGCGAGACCCGCGGCGACCGGCCGGGCGACGAACGCCGCCCGCGCGCCGAGCGCGATCGCCTTCAGCACGTCGGTGCCGCGCCTGATGCCGCCGTCGACGTAGACCTCCAAGCGGCCGGCGACCGCCTCGACCACCTCCGGAAGCGCGTCGAGCGTCGCTGCGACCCCGTCGAGCTGGCGGCCGCCGTGATTCGAGACGATGATCCCGGCCGCGCCGTGCTCGACCGCGAGCAGTGCGTCCTCCCGCGTCAGCAGCCCTTTCAACACGACCGGCATGTTCGACTCGGCCGCGATCCACTCGAGATCCCGCCAGGTGAGCGACGGCGTCATCTGGAACTGCTGTGCGAGCGTCATCGCGAGCTTCGCGTCCAGCCCCTTCACGTACGGCAGCGGCAAGTCACCGGGAACCTCGAAGCCGAGCCGTAGGTCGCGCTCGCGGACGCCGAGGTACGGCGTGTCCACGGTCAGCGCGAGCGCCGAGTAGCCGGCCTCGCGCGCCTCGGCGACGTGGTCGAGCGTCCGCTGCCGGTCCTTCAGGACGTAGAGCTGGAGCCAGCGCGGCGCGTCGCCGACCGCCGCGACGTCGTCGTGCGCGCTCGTCGTGACCGTCGAGACGCACATGAGCGTTCCCGCCGCGCGCGCCGCGCGCGCCGTCGCCACCTCGCCCTCCGGATCGAGCAGCCGCTGCATCGCGAAGGGCGCGACGAGGAGCGGCATCGAGACGGGCTCCCCGAGCACGGTCGTCGCAGTCGAGACCTCGGCGACGTCGACGAGCATCCGCGGCCGTAAGAGCCAGCGCCCGAAGGCGGCGACGTTCGCGCGCAGCGTCACCTCGTCGCCCGCGCCACCCTCGAAGTAGCACCAGACCTTCGGGTCGACCTTCGCTGCGGCTGCGGCGACGATCTCGCCGATGTTGAGTAGCCCGCTCACGCGTCGAATCTATCGCGCGCCTTGGCGGCCATCTCCCGCTCGCCGCCGTAGGCAAGCAGGCGCGGCGCCTCGTCGAGCGGCAGCCAGCGCGCCTCGGCGACCTCGACCTGCATCGCCTCATCGATCTCGCCGAGGCGGCCGCGGCCCGCGCGGAGGAGAAAGAAGCTGACGATCTTGAACACGCGCACCCCGCCGCGGCGGGTGTACGTGTACTTCACGTCGCCGAGCTTCTCGACGAGGCGGCCCTCGACGCCGGTCTCCTCGAGCACCTCCCGGAGGGCCGTCTCGGCCGGCTGCTCGCCCGGGTCGATGTTCCCCTTCGGGAGGGCCCAGATGCCCTCGGGCTTCCCCTGCGGCCGAATCGCGGCCACCATCGGCTTCCCGCGGATCACCTTCACGAGGACGCCGCCCGCCGAGAACTCCCGTTCCACGCCCTCGGTTCTATCGCGTTTGCGTAGCGTGGAACTGGCCCTATAATGGCCTGGCACTCTCCACCCGAGAGTGCCAAAAGCGAATCACACAGGAGGCAGTTGTATGAACCTGAAGCCACTTGGTGACCGCCTGATCGTCGAAGTCCTCGAGGAAGAGGACGTCACCTTCAGCGGCATCGTGCTTCCGGACACGGCGAAGGAGAAGCCGCAGCGCGGCCGCGTCCTCGCCGTCGGCCCGGGCAGCCGGGACGACAACGGAAAGTTCGTCGCCATGGACCTGGCGGAGGGCGACGAGATCGTCTTCTCCAAATATGGGGGCACGGAAATCAAGGTCGGAATCGAGGAGTACCTGATCCTGCGCGAGTCCGATGTGCTCGCCAAGGTCGTCGGTACACGCGAGCCGGCCCGCGCAAAGTCGAAAGTCTGAGGAGGAAGAAGAACGTATGGCTCACAAAGAGCTGAAGTTCAACGAGGATGCCCGGCGCGCTCTCGAGCGCGGCGTGAACATCCTCGCCGACGCGGTCAAGGTCACCCTTGGCCCGAAGGGGCGCTACGTCGTGCTCGACAAGAAGTTCGGCGCGCCCACGATCACGAATGACGGCGTCACGATTGCTCGCGAGATCGAGGTCGAGGACGTCTTCGAGAACCAGGGCGCACAGCTCGTGCGTGAAGTCGCCACCTCGACGAACGATGTCGCAGGCGACGGCACCACGACGGCAACGGTGCTCGCTCAGGCCATCGTCCGCGAGGGCCTGAAGAACGTCGCCGCCGGCGCCAACCCGATGGGGCTCAAGCGGGGCATCGAGGCTGCGGTCGACGCGGTCGTCGAGAACCTCAAGACCCAGTCGAAGGCGGTCTCGGGCAAGGAAGACATCGCGCGCGTCGCGACGGTCTCCTCGCGCGACCGCGAGATCGGCGACGTCATCGCCGACGCGATCGAGAAGGTCGGCAAGGACGGCGTCGTGAACGTCGAGGAGGGCCAGACGCTTGGTCTCGAGCTCGAGTTCACGGAAGGCATGCAGTTCGACAAGGGCTACCTGTCGCCGTACATGATCACCGACGCCGAGCGGATGGAGGCAGTCCTCGAGGAGCCGTACGTCCTCGTTGCCAACCAGAAGATCGGCGCCGTGAAGGACCTTCTCCCCGTGCTCGAGCAGGTCATCCAGGCGGGTCGCCCGCTGCTGATCGTTGCCGAGGATGTCGAGGGCGAGTCGCTCGCGACGATCGTCGTCAACAAGCTCCGCGGCACGTTCCAGGCCGTCGCCGTCAAGGCGCCGGGCTTCGGCGATCGCCGCAAGCGCATGCTCGAGGACATTGCGATCCTCACGGGCGCCGAGGTCATCACCGAGGAGATGGGCCTCAAGCTCGAGAACACGAAGGTCTCGCAGCTCGGCAAAGCCCGTCGCGTCGTCGTCGACAAGGACACGACGACGATCATCGACGGCGCCGGCGAGTCCGACGCGATCAAGGCCCGCATCAAGCAGCTGAAGGGGGAGATCGAGAACACCGACTCCGACTTCGATCGCGAGAAGCTCCAGGAGCGCCTCGCGAAGCTGTCCGGCGGCGTCGCGGTCGTCAAGGTCGGAGCGTCGACCGAGACGGAGATGAAGGAGAAGAAGCACCGGGTCGAGGACGCTCTCCAGGCCGCTCGCGCGGCACTCGAGGAGGGCCAGGTCCCCGGCGGCGGCGTCGCACTCATCAATGCGGCGGACGCGGTCAAGGAGGGTCTCCTCACCTCACTCGAGGGCGACGAGCAGACGGGCGCGAAGATCATCATCCGCGCGCTCGAAGAGCCGCTTCGCCAGCTCGCGACGAACGCGGGCCTCGAGGGCTCGATCGCGGTCGAGCACGTCCGGCAGGCAAAGCCGGGCTTCGGCCTGAACATCGACACGGGCGAGGTCGAGGATCTCCTCAAGTCGGGGATCGGCGATCCGACCATGGTCACGCGCTCCGCGCTGCAGAACGCAGCGTCGATCGCGAAGAACATCCTCACGACCGAGGCAATCGTGGCGGAGGCCCCTGAGAAGGCGGGCTCCGGCATGGGCGGTATGCCCGACATGGGCGGGATGATGTAGTCGAAGCCCTTCCGGGCTTTGCACAGAGGGGCGGCGCTTGCGCCGGCCCTGCGTGTTTCCGAGGGGCGGGAGCAACGCCGACGACCTCGTTGCCCGCTGGCTCGCCCAGCTTCAGGACGAGCTGCGGAACGTCGACGCGCGCGTGCGCGACCGGGTCGTGCGCGACGTTGCGACACGCATTGCGGCGGAGCGCGAGACCGGCGCCGACGTGCGCACGGTTCTCGCGGACGCGGGTGATCCACTCGACATCGCCGCCGACGTGCGCGAGCGCCACGGGGTACGCGAG
>JANMQZ010000102.1:0-6382 GCA_031370755.1 Actinomycetes bacterium | reverse complement strand
GTCGCCTGGTAGAGGCTCGCCTGCTCGACCGTCAGCTTGCAGTAGTCCTTGCCGATCGTGATCGGCGGCAGCTCGAGCTCGACCTCCGGGTCGTCCTTCGCGCGCCGCAGGACGAACGGCCGCACGATGCCGCGCAACCGTTCGAGCGCCTGCTCGTCGCCGTACGTCTCGATCGGGCGCGCGAGCGTGCGGTCGAACGATTCGCGCGAACCGAGCAGCCCCGGGTTGACGATGTCCATGATCGCCCAGAGCTCGCCGAGCCGGTTCTCAATCGGAGTTCCCGTCATCGCGAGGCGGCGCCGCGCGCTGAGACGGCGAAGCGCACGCGCGCGCTTCGTCGCGGGGTTCTTCACATCCTGCGCCTCGTCGAGCAGCAGCCGGTCCCACTCGACGCGCGCGAGCGTCTCGATGTCGCGCGTCGCGATGTCGTACGACGTGACGACGACGTCCGCGGCCTGCACGCTCGCGACGAGCGCGTCGCCGGCGAGCCGCGCGACGCCGTGATGCGAGAGCACGCGCAGCGAGGGTGCGAACCGCTCGATCTCGTGCGCCCACTGCTTGACGACGCTCATCGGGCAGACGACGAGCGTCGGGCCGAATGCATCGGCTCCGAGCTCCTCGCGCTCGGACGCGAGCATCGCAATCGCCTGCACGGTCTTGCCGAGGCCCATGTCGTCGGCGAGGATCGCCCCGACGCCGAGGTCGCTGAGCATGCGCAGCCAGCCGTGGCCGCGCTCCTGGAAGCCGAAGAGCTGAAACTGCATCGCGGCCGGCGTCGGCAGCGTGCGGAAGCGCCGGTCGTCGTCGCCGAGCAGCTCGCTGAGCGGCGCGTCGAGCGTCACCTCGCCCATCTCGAGCCCTGCCTCGTCGGTGTCGAGACCGGAGACCGCGCGCACGAGGTCGACGAGCCCCGAGCCGCTGCGCTTCCGCTCGAGGAACCGCAGCGCGCGCTCAACCTCGGAGCGGCGCAGTGCATGCCAGCGGCCTGCGACGCGGATGAACGGGTCCTTCGCCTTCGCGAGCTCTGTCAGTTCTTCTTCTGTGATCGCGACGTCGCCGACGGCGAGGCGCCAGTCGAACTGGAGGAGCGACGCGCTCGACAGGAGTCCGCTCGAGCGGATCGTCGGGTCACGGCGGCTCGAGGCGGAGAGGTCGAGGCGCAGCCGGCTCGGCGAGCGCACCCACGCGCCCGGCAGCAGCACGGGCACGCCTTTCTCCTCGAGCTGCGGCATCACGTTGCGCAGGAAGCGGCCGACGGCGTCGGCGTCGAGCAGCGCCTCCGTCGCCTCCGCACCGTCGAAGCGGATGTCGTGCTCGGTGAGGAGCGGCTCGAGCTCCGCGAGCCGCTGCACGAACGCGGTCTGCGGATCGCTCGCGCGCAGGAAGGAGAAGATGTCGCCGCCTTCCCACACGAGCGACGCCGGCAAGCTGAGCGACGGATCGTCCTCGGCCTGGAGCCAGAGCTCGAGCACGATGCCGTCGCCGCGCTCGTCGAGGTGGATGGCGATCCGCCACGACGCCTCCGAGCCGCGCGCGAGCGCGCCGAGCCCGTCGTACACCCAGCGCGAGAGCTGTCGTCGCAGCGCTGCGTAGCCGGAGTGGGGCGGGAGGATCGCATCGGGCGCGGTGAGCCCGTCGACGAAGAGCTCGAGCGCCGACGGGCGCCGCGGCAGATGTGCGAGCAGCTTGACGCGGTCGGCGCGCAGCCGGTCGCGCGCGATGCGGTCGACGACGACGGGGTAGAGGTCGTGCACCATCGCGTCGCGGTCGCCGTCGAATGCGTCTGCGGCCACCGGCGGCAGCGCGGCTGCGATGTCCGCGAGCGCGGCCTGCACGCTCGAGTCGAGCGTCGCGCCCCAGAAGGCGTGCCAGTCGCCGTCGCCGTGGTCGAGGTACGGGTGCACGAGGCCCTCTGCAAGCGAGCGGTGCGCGAGCGCGACGAGCGCGAAGACGCCCTGGGCGCTGCCGCCGAGCTCGAGCTCGTCCGACGGCAGCTCCGCTGCCAGGGCGACGAGCTCGCGGACGTCGACGCGGCGGGCCGGAACGCCGCGGGCGAGCGTCAGGTTGGCGGCGGCCGGCACTCCGGACTCGAGCTGCCCGTCGGTCAGGCCACCCTCGGCGTCCCGGAGGAAGACGTACGCGTGGGGCTCCTGCTGCCAGACGATCTCGAGCGTCGGGAACGCGGCTTCCTGCTCTGAAACGGTGGCCTCGGCGGCAGACATGAACCTTCCACCATAGGCGCGGGGCGCAAGGAGGCCGCGCCGAGAGACCCGCCGTCCGGGCCTCCCGGCTCAATCCCCGCTTCTAGAGGTCGCCGCCGCCGTCGCCAATGTCGAAGCCGGGCGGAGGCGCGATCTTGTAGATCTTCGAGAAGGCGACCACGGTGCGTGTCGCCTCGCCGGGCGAGAACTTCCAGAACTTCTGAAAGTTCTCGAACGCGGTGTTCAGCTTTACGTACTGCTGGAAGTTGTCTTGCAGGCCGAGCGGACCGAAGTACGACGAGACGACGCCCTGGATGCTCGCGTCGTCCGGGTTCGCGGCCGCGCTCGCCTGGCTCGCAGCTGTGCCGCCTGCCGCGACGAACGCGGCGGCGAGGCTCGCCTTGGCGACTCGCGTCTTCTTTCCCATCCGTCCCTCCCCATGTGGTTGGACCAGCTCGTCATAGCACCTTCCCCGAAGCGCGTCCAGAGGCCAGGATGGTCTCGTGGAAGAGCTGAGGCGCAGGCTGGAAGCTGCGGGGTTCGACGAGGCGTCGATCGGCGCGACGTTCGGCAGCGCGCCGAACGCCGAGTCGGTGCCCCTGCACGTCCGGCGGCTCGCCCCCACAGACGCGCGCGCCGTTCTCGTACAGCTCTTCGTGCTCGGTGAGCCGGTGCGTGCAGACGCGCTGCCGGTCGATGCGGTCGAGCTCGAGGCGGCAGGTCTCGTCGAGCGCGAGGGCGATCTCGTCCGCGCGCCGCTTCGTCTCGCGCCGTACGAGGGGCTGTTGCTCGTGCACGACGCGGAGAACATGGAGCACGACCAGGATCACGTCAGCGGCATGAACAACTCGACGCGGACGATGGCGACGCTGACGATTCGGCGGCACGTTGATCGCGTGCTCGATCTCGGCACCGGTTCCGGGACGCAGGCGCTCCTCGCTGCGCGACACGCGCGTTCGGTCGTGGCGACCGACGTGAACCGCCGCGCGCTCCGCTATGCGGCACTCAACGCACGTTTGAACGGAGTGGATCTCGACTTGCGCGAGGGCAGCTGGTTCGAGCCGGTTGCAGACGAGCAGTTCGATCTGATCGTCGCCAATCCGCCGTACGTCATCTCGCCGGACAGCCAGTTCGTCTTCCGGGACAGCGGGCTCGACGGCGACACAGTCTCGCGCGACGTCGTCCACGGCGCGGCGGCGCACCTTCGCGAGGGCGGGCACGCGACGATCATGTGCAACTGGATCTGCCGCGACGCCGGCGAGACGTGGCAGCCGCTCGAGGAGTGGGTCGCTGATTCGGGCTGCGACGCGCTCCTCCTCGCACACGAGCCGGTCGACCCGTTCCACTACGCCGCGCGGTGGAACGAGCCGCTGCGCGGCGACCCGGATGCGTTCAACGCCGCAATCGAGCGCTGGCTCGAGTCCTACGAGCGTGCGGGCATCAACGGGATCGGTATCGGCGCAGTCGTGCTGCGCCGCCGGGCGGGGGAGAACTGGCACCACGGCTTCGATCTCGATCAGCCTGCCGCCGGAGCCGCAGGCGAGCATCTGCTCCGCCTGTTCGCGGCCACCGACGAGCCGCTCGGAGACGACGACGAGGTTCTGGCTGCGCGGTTCGCGCTCATCCCGGGCCACAGGCTCGAGCAGAGGATCGTGTACCGCGACGAGTACGAGCTCAGCGACGTGAACATGTTGCTGAATGAGGGCGTCGGGCTCGTCGCACGTGTTGACGCGGCGGCGCTGCCCGTGCTTTTTGCGTTCGACCCCGAGCGGCCGCTGGGCGACGTTGTCGCCGAGGCGGGCGCCGCTCCAGGCGAAGTGCTCCCGACGGTGCGTCGGCTCCATGAGCTCGGATTCCTGACCAGGCTCGGCTGAAAGAGCGGTTTCCCGCACGATGCGGGAAGTGCGAAAGGGTGCGATCGGGCGCTAGCGGACCGTCACTCTAGGATGAGTTTCCGTGCCTGCTGCGCCCGATTTCGTCCATCTCCATGTCCATTCGGAGTACTCGATCCTCGATGGGGCGTGCCGGATTCCGGCGCTTGCGGCTCGCGCGGCCGAGCTCGAGATGCCGGCGGTGGCGCTCACCGACCACGGCTCGCTCGCCGGGGCGATCGACCTCGTCCGGGAGGCGAAGGCACAGGGCGTGAAGCCGATCCTCGGCTGCGAGGTCTACGTCGCCGACGACCGCAAGGCCCAGCAGAAGGGCTATGCGCACCTGACGCTCCTCGCCGAGACGAACGAGGGCTACGCGAACCTGATCAAGCTCAGCTCGCTCGGCTACCTCGAGGGCTACTACTACAAGCCGCGCGTCGACTGGGAGCTCCTCGACCGCCACTCGACCGGCCTCGTCGCGCTCTCCGGCTGCCTCTCGGGCCGCGTCTGCAAGGCGCTCGAGGAAGGACGCGCCGACGACGCCGAGAGCGAGCTCGACCGGCTCTCGACGATCTTCGGCAAGGACTCGGTCTACGTCGAGATGCAGAACGCGCACCTCGACGTGCAGCAGCGCATCAACCCGCTGCTCGAGCAGCTCGCTGCGAAGCGCGCGCTGCCGACGGTCGCGACGGGCGACGTGCACTACCTCCGCCACGAGGACGCGCGCGCACACGAGGCGCTTCTCTGCATCCAGTCGGGCGACTCGTTGAAGAACCCGAACCACTGGAAGTTCGACACCGACCACTTCTATTTCAAGACGCAGGCCGAGATGCTCGCGGACTACCCGGGGCAGGAGGCGGCGCTACGGCGCACGCTCGAGATCGCGGACCGCTGCAACGTCGAGATCGAGCTCGGGCGCATCCTGCTGCCGCACTTCCCGACGCCCGACGGCCGCGACGCGTTCGACTACCTCGTCGAGTGGTGCGAGAAGGGGCTCGCGAAGCGCTACGACACGGTGACGACGGAGCTGCGCGAGCGGCTCCAGTTCGAGCTGAAGACGATCCGCGAGATGGGCTTCGCCGACTACTTCCTGATCGTCGCCGACTTCATCGCTTTTGCGAAGAAGAACGGCATCAGCGTCGGGCCGGGCCGCGGCTCGGCCGCCGGCAGCCTCGTCTCGTACTGCCTCGAGATCACCGACCTCGACCCGATCCGCTACGACCTGCTCTTCGAGCGCTTCCTGAACCCGGGCCGCAAGTCGATGCCGGACATCGACATCGACTTCGCGGTCGACGGCCGCGAGCGCGTGATCAACTACGTCACCGAGAAGTACGGCCGCGATCGTGTCGCGCAGGTGATCACGTTCGGGACGATGGCTGCGCGCGCCGCCGTGCGCGACGCGGGCCGCGTGCTCGAAGTGCCGTACGGCATCGTCGACAAGATCGCGAAGCTCATCCCCGAGGGGCCTGGCCAGACGCTCGACGACTGCCTCAAGGCCGGCTCCGAGCTGAAGCAGTCGTACGACTCCGACCCGGTCACGCGCGAGATCGTCGACCTCGCGAAGCCGCTCGAAGGGCTGACGCGGCAAGATGGGATCCACGCGGCCGCGGTCGTGATCGGCGCCGAGCCGCTGATCGACCTGCTGCCGCTGCAGCAGAAGGGCGCCGACCAGGAAGTCGTCACGCAGGTCTCCGGCACGAACATCGAGGCGCTCGGGCTCCTGAAGATGGACTTCCTCGGGCTGCGCAACCTCGATGTGATCGACAAGGCATGCGCGCTCATCGGCGACCTCGACATCGGCGCGATCCCGCTCGACGACAAGAAGACGTACGCGATGCTCGCGCGCGGCGAGTCGACCGGCGTCTTCCAGTTCGAGAGCTCGGGCATGCGCGACGCGCTCCGCTCGGTCAAGCCGACCGTCTTCGAAGACCTGATCGCGCTCGTCGCGCTCTACCGGCCGGGGCCGATGGCCTATATCCCGGTCTACGCGCGCCGCAAGCACCGCGAGGAGCCCGTGACGTATCCCGATGTGCGCTTGAAGGAGATCACGAGCGCGACATACGGCATCGCCATATACCAAGAGCAATCGATGGAGATCGCAAAAAAGGTCGCCGGCTTCTCCCCCGCGGAGGCCGACGACCTGCGCAAGGCAATCGGGAAGAAGATCCACTCCCTCATGGCCTCGTTGAAGAGCAAGTTCCTCGAGGGCTGCGCGTCAAACGGGGTCACGCCGGGTGTCGCGAGCCAGCTCTGGGCCGACATGGAGCAGGCGCAGGACTATTCGTTCAATAAGTCGCACGCCGCCTGTTA
>JANMQZ010000086.1:0-4608 GCA_031370755.1 Actinomycetes bacterium | reverse complement strand
GCTCTCATGGAGGAAGCAACCAGGTTTCAACCTGGTTGCAGTCGTCGGCTCCGCCACGGACGAAGTCAACGACTGCAACCTGCTTGAAAGCAGGTTGCGGGAGGGGTGTTTCACGGGACGAGCACTACCTTCCCGACACTGCCGCGTGACTCCATCAGCTCGTGCGCGCGCTCGACCTCGTCGAGCGGCAGCTCGGCGCCGACGAGCGGCGTGAACGTACCCGTCTGCCAGAGCGCGAGCAGCTCGCCGACCGCGCTGCCGACGAGCTCGGGCGCGAGCCGCAGCAGCCGCCCGAGGTAGAACCCCTGCACGCCGACGTTCCTGCCGACGAGCAGCCCCGGATTCGTCTCCGGCCATGGCCCGGCCGCGGAGCCGAGCGCGAGCAGCACGCCGAGCGGGTTCAAGCGCGCGATCCCCTGCGCGAAGAGCTCGCCGCCGACGGGGTCGACGATCACGTCGACCTTGAGGTCGTCGGGCAGGTCGTCGTAGACGTACGCCTCGGCTGCGCCGAGCTCGCGGCACGTGTCGAGCTTTTCGGCCGAGCCGACCGCCGCGATCACACGTGCGCCGAACGCGCGCGCGAGCTGCACCGCCGCAGTCCCGACGCCGCCCGCGGCCGCGTAGACGAGCACGGTCGTCCCCGGATTGAGGCGCGCCTGCCGCGTCAGCGGGATGTACGCCGTCAGGAACGTGAGCAGGAACGACGCGCCCTCCGCAAAGCTCGCATGCTCGGGCAGCGGCACGACCTGTGCGCTGTCGACGGTCGCGACTTCGGCGTAGCCGCCCGCACCCGAGGTGATCGCCATCACGCGTGTCCCGTCCTCGAGCTCGCCTGCGATCTCCGAGCCGAGGACGACGGGAAACTCGGGCATCTGCGGGTAGCGCCCGCGCCGGATCAGCACGTCGGCGAAGTTCACGCCCGCCGCGCGCACGCGCACGCGCACCTTGCCGCCCACGGCTTCGGGCTCCGGCACGTCGCTGAGCTCGAACGGCCCGTCGACGTCGCGCAGCAGCGCGGCTCTCAAGTCTTCGCCGGCTCCTGCGCGAACTGCTCGCGCAGCGCCGTCTTGCGGAACTTGCCGACGCTCGTCTTCGGGATCTCGTCGACGAACTCGAAACGCTCCGGCAGCCACCATTTCGCGAAGCTCGGCGCGAGGAACTCGCGCAGCTCGTCCGCCGACGCCGCGGCGCCGGTCTTCAGCACGATCGCCGCCAGCGGACGCTCGGCCCACTTCTCGTCGGGGATCGCGATCACCGCAGCCTCGGCGACCGACGGATGCGCCATCAGGGCGTTCTCGAGCTCGACGGACGAGATCCACTCGCCGCCGGACTTGATCACGTCCTTCGAGCGGTCCTTGATCTGGATGTACCCGCGCGGGTGGATCGAGACGATGTCGCCGGTCTTGAACCAGCCGTCATCGGTCCAGCGGTCGGACTGCTCCGGCGTGTCGTAGTAGCTCGACGCGACCCAGGGGCCGCGCACCTCGTGCTCGCCCATCGCCTCGCCGTCCCACCGGATCACCTCGTCGCCGATCCGCGCGCGGATCTCGACGAACGAGAGCGGGATTCCGGCCCACGCCATGATGTCGAAGCGCGTCTCCTCGTCGACGTCCTGGAGGTCGTGCGGCAGCGCGCCCGTCGAGGCGACCGGAGACGTCTCGGTCATGCCCCAGCCCTGCACGATCGTCAGGCCGTGCTTCGCGAACGCGACGATCATCGCGCGCGGCACCGCGGAGCCGCCGACAAGCATGCCTTTCATGTGCGAGAGGTCCCACGCCCCCGGATCCGCGTCGAGCATCGCGAGAATGCCCATCCAGATCGTGGGGACGCCCGCCGACCACGTGACCTTCTCCTGCACGAAGTCCTCGAGCAGGCTCTGCGGATCGAGGAATGGGCCGGGGTAGACGAGCTTCGCGCCGAGCAGCGTCGCGAGATACGGATAGCCCCACGCGTTCGCGTGGAACATCGGCACGACGGGCAGGATCACGTCGTTCACGGAGGTGCCGAGACCGAACGGGTTGTTGACGCCGACGCCGAGCGTGTGCAGCACCGTCGAGCGGTGCGAGTACACGACACCCTTCGGCAGGCCCGTCGTGCCGCTCGTGTAACACATCGCCGCCGCCTCGTTCTCGTCGAGCTGCGGGTCCTGCCATTCCTCGGGAGATGCCGACGCGAGCAGCTCCTCGTACGAGTCCTCGACGACGAACACATGCTCGATGTTCGTGCGGTCCTTGAACTGCTCGAGCAGCGGCACGAGAGAACGGTCGACGATCACGACGCGGTCGTCGGCGTGCGTCGCGATGTACGCGAGATCGTTCGGGTGCAGGCGCAGGTTCAGCGTGTGCAGCACGAAGCCGCCGCACGGGATGCCGAAGTAGGCCTCGTGATGCTGGTGGTGGTTCCAGCAGAGCGTCGCGACGCGCGTGCCGCGCTCGAGGCCGAGCTTCTGCAGCGCGGCGGCGAGCTGCTTCGCGCGCCGCATCGTCTCGCGGTAGTTCGTGCGGTGGAAGCTCTTGTCGGGCAGGCGCGTGACGATCTCGCCGTTGCCGAAAAACGTCTCGGCCCGCTCGAGGATGTGCGTCAGCGTCAGCGGGAAGTCCATCATCAGGCCGTCCACGGGAGCCTCCTCGGTCAGACGGGAACGGACACGCCCAGCACGGCGTCCGCGACTTCGAGCCGGAGCTCGGCGGGCCGTGAGCCGAGGCCCTCGAGCCAGAGCGCGCGCTTGTAGAACCGGTGGAGCGGGTGCTCCCACGTGAAGCCGGTGCCGCCGTGCACCTGGATCGAGCGCTCGCACGCGGCGACCGCGGCCTCGGCGGCGAACGCCTTCGCCGCGGCTGCGGCGACGGGCGCCTGCTCGTCGTCCTCGGCGACGCACCAGGCGGCCCAGTACGCGAGCGAGCGCGCGAGCTCGACGTCGGTGTACGTGTTGGCGAGCTGGTGCGACACCGCCTGATAGACGCCGATCGGCTTGCCGAACTGGACGCGCGTCGACGCGTGCTCGATCCCGAGCTCGAGGACGCGCTGCGCGATGCCGACGGCCTCGGCGGCCATCGCGGCTCGGGCGCGCGGGATGTCGCGCGGGCCGGGCAGCGGCGTGCCGTTCGAGCGCTCGAGCCGGCCGAGCGGCCGCGACGGGTCGACGGAGACGAGCTCCTCGCCCTGCGCCGGCTGCGCGTTGCCGTCCATGTCGACGACCTTGTCGACCGAGCCGAGCCACGGCGTCAGCCCGTTCACTTCCGCCGACCACCGCGTCGTGCCGGCGGCGACTGCGGCGCGATCCTCCGGGCCGAGCGCCGCGAGCGCGAAGCCGACGGTGGCGAGATACGGGCCGGGGTAGAGCGCGTAGCCGAGCTCCTCGAGCAGGATCGCCTCCACGAGGAAGCCGAGGCCGACGCCGCCCTCGTCCTCGCTCACCGAGACGCCGAGCCAGCCAAGCTCCGCGAGCTCCGACCAGCGATCGTCCTGCGGCGCATCCCATTCGCGGTCGAGCGGATAGCGCTCGGAGAGCCACGCGCGCGCCTGGCGCTTCAGCTCGGCTTGCTCTTCGGTGAACGCAAAGTCCATCTAGCGGCCCTTCGGGAGGCCGAGCACACGCTCGGCGACGATGTTGCGCAGGACTTCAGAGGTGCCGGCCTCGATCGTGTTGCCGCGGCTGCGCAGCTGCTGGTGGTGCCACCAGCCGTCGTCGAGGATGCCCTCCGCGCCGAGCAGCTCGCGGCCGAGCTTCGTCATGCGCTGGTTCTGCTCCGACCAGCGCAGCTTGATCGCCGAGCCCTCGGGGCCGGGGATGCCGGTGCGCTGGTAGGCGCCGAGCGAGCGGTAGTTCGTGTAGCGGAGCGCCTGCAGCTCGATCCACTCGGCCGCGACGCGCTCGCGTATGCCTGCGTCGCCGTTGACGCGCTCGCGCGCAACGTCGAGCAGGCGGCTGACGCCGCTCTCGAGTGCCGCGGTCAGCGCGAAGCCGAGCGTGCCGCGCTCGTGCAGCAGCGTCGTCATCGCGACCTGCCAGCCCTCGCCTTCCTCGCCCAGCCGGTTCGTCACGGGCACCTCGACGTCGTTGAAGAAGATCTCGTTGAACTCCGCCTCGCCCGTGATCTGCCGCAGCGGCCGCACCTCGACGCCGGGCGCGTGCATGTCGATGATCAGGTATGTCAGGTTGCGATACCGCGGCGCGTCCGGGTCGCTCTGCGTGACGAGGATGCAAAAGTCTGCGATGTGCGCGAACGACGACCACACCTTCTGACCGTTCACGATGTAGCTGTCGCCGCGCCGCTCGGCGCGCGTGCGCGCGGCCGCGAGGTCGGAGCCGGCGTCGGGCTCCGAGAAGCCCTGGCACCAGATCTCCTCGGCCGAGAGGATCTTCGAGAGATGCGCCTGCTTCTGCTCGTCGCTGCCGTGGGCCATGATCGTCGGCCCCGCCATGCCGAGGCCGATCACGCCGACATGACCCGGGGCGTGCGCCCGCGCCATCTCCTCGTAGAAGATCGCCTGGAAGCTGTAGGGCGCGCCCGCGCCGCCGAACTCCTTCGGCCAGGTCAGGCCGGCGTAGCCCGCGTCGTAGAGCATCCGGCTCCATTCGCGGCCGAACGCGTCGTCGAAGCGCTG
>JANMQZ010000002.1:0-3348 GCA_031370755.1 Actinomycetes bacterium | reverse complement strand
CGGTTCTCGACGACGCGCTCGATGTCGTTCTCGGCGTGGCCGGGGGCGAGCATGAACGTGGCGCCGTCGGCGCGGACAGCTTCGTACTCCTCGAGTGTCGCCGCGACGCGGTGTGTGCACGTCGCGTCTGCGCACTCGCAGAAGAACTCCGTCGCGTTGACCTCGAACCGCTCCGCGCTCTCGGCGATGCGCTCGTTCACGTCCCGGAAGAGCGCTTCCGTCTGGGCCCGTCTGACCTTGTCGTCCTCCACCTGAGCCTCCTCAAGTCGTCTCCCGGAGTGACAACGCAGCTGTTCGGCGCCCGGTTACGCTTGCCGGAGTGGAGACCTGGCCGGAGCCCGTCGAGCGCGTCGCCGCGGTGCTGCGCGCGCAGGGCGTCGACGCGCGCATCGAGGAGTTCCCGCAAGGGACGACGACAGCGGAGGCCGCGGCGGACGCGGTCGGCTGCGAGCCGGCGCAGATCGTCAAGTCGCTCGTCTTCATCTGCGACGGCCTGCCCGTGATCGCGCTCGTCCCCGGCGACCGCCGCGCCGACGCCGGCAAGATCGCCGCCGCGGCTGAGGCGGGCTACGCACGAGTCGCGAAGCGCGACGAGGTGCTCGCGGCAACGGGCTTCGAGCCCGGCGGCGTCGCGCCCTTCCCGGTGCCGCCCGCCGTGCGGGTGCTGATGGAGCGGGAGCTCCTCCGGCACGAGCTCGTCTGGGCGGGAGCCGGCTCGCCGCGGCACGTGGTCGGCATCGCGCCCGCCGACGCCGCGCGCCTGACAAATGCGGACATCGTGGATCTCTCCGAGACCTGACGCGTCGCTCCCCGGGTAGCATTTGCAGTGCCGCCCGACTACACAAAGGGAGACCAGCATGGAAGAGACCTCGAAGATCTGGATGAACGGCGAGCTTGTCGACTGGGCCGACGCGACGATTCACGTCGGCTCGCACGGGCTCCACTACGGGTCGGGCGTCTTTGAGGGAATTCGCGCGTACGAGACTCCGCGCGGCACCGCGGTCTTCCGGCTCACCGAGCACTTCCAGCGGCTCCACAACTCGGCGGCGCTCCTCCACATGGAGCTGCCCTACTCGGTCGAGGAGCTCAAGTCCGCGACCTGGGACCTGCTCGGCGCGAACGGGCTGCCCGAGTGCTACCTGCGCCCGATCGCGTTCTTCGGCTACGGCACGCTCGGCGTGTCGTCGCTCGGCAACCCCGTCGACGTCGCGATCATGTCGTGGCCGTGGGGCAGTTACCTCGGCGAGGAGGGCCTGCGCAACGGCATCCGCGCGAAGATCTCGAGCTGGCAGCGGATCGGCCCGAACGTGATCCCGCACGTCGCGAAGGCCACGGGCGTCTACCTGAACTCGATGCTCGCCGTCGCCGAGGCGAACCGCGCCGGCTACGAGGAGGCGATCCTGCTCACGCAGGACGGCTACATCGCCGACGGCTCCGGCGAGAACATCTTTATCGTCAAGGACGGCGTCATCTACACGCCGGATCTGTCCGCGTTGATCCTGCCGGGCATCACGCGCGACTCGATCATCCAGATCGCGCAGGATCTCGGCCACCGCGTCGTCGAGAAGAACCTGATTCGCACCGATCTCTACCTCGCCGACGAGGTCTTCATGTGCGGCACGGCCGCCGAGGTGACGCCGATCCGTGAGGTCGACGACCACGCCGTCGGCCCGCCCGGGCCCGTGACGCTCGAGATCCAGGAGTCGTACCTCGACACCGTGCACGGCCGCGGCGAGCGGTGGGCGCAGTGGCTCGAGTACGCACCCGCGGCGAAGACGACGAAGGCGTGAAGCAGGAGGTGAGATCGGTCCCGCTGTCGGGGCCGTATCTCGACGACCGCGAGGAGCAGCTCGTCCTCGAGGTGCTTCGTTCGGGGCGGCTCTCGCTCGGGCCTGCGATCGACCGGTTCGAGGAGGTCTTCGCGGCGAAGGTCGGCGTGCCGTACGCGGCGGCGGTGTCGTCGGGGACGGCAGGGCTGCATCTGTTGTGCATCTCGGCGGGCTTGGGCGCGGGCGACGAGGTGATCACGTCGCCGTACTCGTTCGCGGCGAGCGCGAACTGCTTTATCTACGAAGGCGCCGTGCCGGTGTTCGCGGACATCGACGCGCGGACCTACAACCTCGATCCCGCTGCGGTCGAAGCTGCGGTGACGGAACGCACGAAGGCGATCGTCGCGGTCGACATCTACGGCTATCCGTGCGAGCTCGACCCGTTACGCGCGATCGCGGAGAAGCACGGGCTCGCGTTCATCCAGGATTCGTGCGAGGCGCTCGGGGCGGAGTACAAAGGGGGGCAGATCGGCACGCACGGCCCGCCGGCGGTGTTCGCGTTCTATCCGAACAAGCAGATGACGACCGGCGAGGGCGGCATGGTGACGACGCACTCCGAGGAGGAGTGGCGGCTCCTGCGCTCGCTGCGCAACCAGGGCCGCGGTGACTCGGGCGGCTGGCTCGAGCACGTGCGTCTCGGCTTCAACTACCGCCTCGACGACGTGAGCGCCGCGCTCGGCATCGGGCAGGTCGAGAAGCTCGACGAGATCCTGCGGCTGCGCTCCGACGTCGCAGCGCGCTACGGCGAGCTCCTCGCCGGCATCGACGGCGTCGAGCTGCCGTGCACCGACGACGCCGAGCACAAGCGGTCGTGGTTCGTCTACGTCGTCGCGCTGCCGGACAACGACGCGCGCGAGCGGGTGATCGCACACTTCGAGCGGGAGAGCATCGGCTTCAACCGGTACCTGCCGTCGATCCACCTGCAGCCGTACATGCGTGAGCGCTACGGCTTCCGGGAGGGGCTCTGCCCGGTCTCGGAAGACCTGAGCTCGAGGACGCTCGCGCTCCCGTTCTTCACCGCGCTCGAGCGCGACGCCCAGGAACGCGTCGCCGAGGCGCTGGTCGCCGCGCTGTGAAGCTCGTCTCGCTCGGCCGCGTCGAGGCGTTCACGACGAAGGACGGCTCGACGATCCGGGAGCTGCACCACACCGAGCTGCAGAGCCTCGCCGAGGCGACGCTCGAGCCGGACGAGGCGACCGAGCGCCACTACCACCGCCTGACCGAGGAGATCTACTTCGTGATCAAGGGCTCCGGCCGCATGGAGGTCGACGGTGAGGAGCAGCAGATCCGCCCAGGCGACGCCGTCCTCATCCCGCCCGGCGCGTGGCACACCCTCGTCAACAACGGCACGAGCGAGCTGCGGATCCTCTGCTGCTGCTCCCCGGCGTACTCGCACGACGACACCTATTTCGAGTAGCGCCGTTCTGCGATGATCGGCCGTATGGCGGATCGGTCGTCGCGGATGATCTCGCTCGGGTTCGGCAAGTGGGCGCGTGCCGACCGGATCTACGCGCTCGCG
>JANMQZ010000094.1:0-12302 GCA_031370755.1 Actinomycetes bacterium | reverse complement strand
CTCGCGCCGAACGCGATCGCACAGGTCGACCTGCCGCAGCTCGAGCAGGTACTGCTCAATCTCGCCTTGAACGCCCGCGATGCGATGCCCGCCGGCGGCAACATCGCAGTGTCGGTGCGCACGGCCGGAGCGGATGCAGAGCTCACAGTGGCCGACGACGGAGTCGGCATGAGCGAGGAGACGCGGAGCCGGATCTTCGAGCCATTCTTCACGACGAAGAGCGCAGGCACCGGTCTTGGCCTTTCGACCGTCGACGGCATCGTCGCGCAGAGCGGCGGCACCATCACGGTCGCAAGCGAGCCGGGCCGGGGCAGCACCTTCACGATCCGGCTCCCCCGGGTTTACGAGTCGCCGGCTCCTGAGCCGGCCGCCCCCGAGCGGCCGGCAACCGCGCTGCCGGGCCGGATCCTGCTCGCCGACGACGAGGATCTCGTTCGCCGCGTCACGGCCGAGCTCATGCACCGCGGCGGCTACGACGTCGTCTGCGCGGCGAGCGGCGAAGAAGCATTGCTGCTCCTCGACGACGGCTTCGACGCACTCGTCACCGACGTCGCGATGACCGGCATGAACGGGCAGACGCTCGCGCGGCACGTGCGCGAACGGTTCCCGTCGATGCCTGTCCTCTTCATCTCCGGCTACCCGGCAGAGGTGCTGACCGGCCAGCACATGGTCGACGCCGGGGAGGAGGTCCTGACGAAGCCGTTCACGCCGCTGGAGCTCACGGCGCGGCTCGAGCTCGTGCGGCGGCGCGTCGCCACGCCTGCTGCAGCCGCGTAGCCTGCAGACCCTCCCAGTGGCCCCGGGTGGAATCGAACCACCGCGCGCAGCTTCGAAGGCTGCCGCTCTATCCGCTGAGCTACGGGGCCGTGCCAGTAGAGGGTATCGGCCTGCTTAGGCGGTAACCGGAGCGCCGAACTTCCGCGCGAGATACGCGAGATACGGCTTCGCGTCGATCGTGGAGCCGGTCGCGTGCCGGAGCAGCTCCTGCGGCACGTATTTGCGGCCCTGCGAGTGAATCTTCTCGCCGAGCCACTCGCGGAGCGGAGCGAACTCGCCGCGCCCGATCTGCTCGTCGAGCCCACCGAGCTCCTCGTCCGCCTTCTCCCAGATCTGCACGGACATGACGGTGCCGAGCAGATAGGTCGAGAAGTAGCCGATCAAGCCCGACGCCCAGTGCATGTCCTGGAGCACGCCGTGCGCGTGATCGGGAACCTCGATGCCGAGGTACTCGTCCATCTTCTCCGCCCAGCGTTGCGGCAGATCCTTCAGCTCGACGCGGCCGTTGATGATGTCCTGCTCGAGCTCGAAGCGCAGGATGACGTGCATGCCGTACGTCACCTCGTCGGCCTCGATGCGGATGAGCGACGGCTGCGCCTTGTTCACGGCAGCGTAGAACTGCTCGACGTCGACACCGCGGAACTGCTTCGGGAACCGCGCCTGCAAGCGCGGATAGAAGAACTGCCAGAAGGGAAGGCCGCGGCCGACAAGGTTCTCCCAGAGACGGCTCTGCGACTCGTGGATGCCGAGCGAGGTGTGCTGCCCCACCGGCAGGTGCGCGTACTCGCGCGGCAGCTGATGCGCATACAGACCGTGTCCGTACTCGTGCATCGTCGAGAAGAGCGACTTGAGCTCTTCCGGGTAGTAGTGCGTCGTGATGCGGATGTCGTCGATGCCGGCGCCGGACGCGAACGGATGCTCGGTCGGGTCGATGCGCCACGAGTTCGGGCGATGGCCGAACATGTCGACGACCTCGTAGTCGAGCGCAACCTGTTCCTCGATCGGGAAGTCGCTGACGAGGAACGAGTCGTCGACCTCGCGGTTCCGGAGGTCGGCGATGAGGCGGACGAGCTCGGGCTTGATCTCGTCGAAGATGCGCGTGACCTCGGCCGTCTTCATCTCCGGCTCGAAGTCGTCGAGCAGGATGTCGTACGGCTCGTCCTGCTTCTCGAAGCAATCGACATAGCGGTGGCGCAACTCGACGTTGCGCTCGAGCAGCGGCAGGAAGATGTCGAAGTTCGATGTCGCCTTGGCCTCGAGCCAGACAGGCGCGGACTCCGAGGCCGCCTGCACCATCTCTCCGCGCAGGCCGGCGGGCACCTGGACGGCCTTCACGTAGTCGCGGCGTGCCGTGCGGATGATCGCCGCGTCCCAGGAGTCGGTGTCGAGCGAGTCGAGGCGCGGCTCGAGCTCGTCGAGCAGCCGGCCGACCTCGGGATCTGTGAGCTTCTCGTGCGCGAGCCGTTCGAGCAGCGACATGTGGCCCGCGCGCTCCATGAAGCCGGCGGGCGGCATCACCGTGCGCTGGTCCCACGCGAGGAGGTACGCCAGAGCGTCGAGCGACGTGTAGTCGGCGAGTCGGGCAGTCAGCTGCTCGAGAGCGTCGGCCATCGAGCGGAGCCTAGCGATTCGAGGCGGCAAGGCGGGCGCGCGGATCGAGCCAGCCCACCACGAGGTCCGCGAGGGTCATGAACAGGATCACGATCAGCGAGAGGGTGATCACGACGGCCGTCATCTCGAAGGGATCGGCACGGCCGAGGGCGCCGATCGTCAGGGTCGCGACGCCGCCCATCGAGAACACCCAGTCCGCCGCCATCGAGGCGCCGACGATTGCGCCGATCTCGAGCGAGAGCGCACTGACGAACGGGATCAACGAGTTGCGGAGCGCGTGTCGCACAACGACGCGGCCCTCACTCAGCCCTTTCGCGCGCGCCACCACCGCATACGGCTGACTGAGCGCGACGAGCATCGAGGAGCGGATGTAGCGGCTGTAGACGCCGACAAGGCCGAGTGCGAGCGCGATCGCCGGCAGCGTCATATGCTGGAACCAGTCGACGAAGCCGCCCGTCGGCGGGCCGATCAGGAAGGTCTGGCCGCCGCGATAGCCGATCGTCTGCGGCCCGTAGACGAAGGACGACGCCGTCTGGTCGCCGGTGAACCAGCGGCGGAAGAAGAACGCGATCAGGAAGGCCGGCACCGACCACGACATGTACGTGAGCAGACGCACGCCGGCGTCGGCCGCGCCGCCGCGCCAGCGAGACGAGATCGTGCCGAGCAGCAGGCTGAGCAGCACCGTGAGCACGAGGGCATACCCGACGAGTTGGACGGTGGTCCAGCCCGCGTGCCACAGCTCCGAGCCGATGTTGCCGCTGCTCTCGACGACCTGCGCGTCGACGACGTTGGTCGACGCCGGCTTACCGAAGCCGTGCTGCGCGAAGTTCTTCACCCAGAGCCAGTAGCGCTCGAGGATCGGGTCGGTGAGGTGGTAGTGCGCCTGGACGAGATGCCGTGGCGTCTGATCGGGCGAGAGCACGAGCGGATAGGACGGATCGAGCGACTTGCCGAAGGAGACGAACGCGATGAACGACACGGTCACGACAGTGACGACCGCGAGCAGCAGGCGGCGGATGAGGAACCCGGCCATCAGACGCGGTCGCTCGCCGGGTTGAGGGCTTCGTCGAGCGCGTCGCCGACGAGATTGACGCAGACGAGCAGCAACACGAGCAGGAGCCCCGGGAAGACGTACACCCACCAGGGCGAGTGCACGGTGCCGCCGCCGTACGTGCCGCCGGTGCCGCGCACGGCGTCTGCGATGAGCGTCCCGAGCGACGGCTTCTCCGCCTGAACGGTACCGAGCCCGAGGAAGGTGACGGTGGCGACGATGACAATCGACTGGCCGATCAGCGCCGTGCCCGCGACGATCAGCGGGCCGCTCGCGTTCGGCACGAGATGGCGAAGGATGATCCGCGGCCCGGACGCGCCTGCGGCATGCGCGGCCTCGACGAACTCGCGTGTGCGTAACGCGACGACGCTGCCTCGCATCACGCGCGCCACGCCCGTCCAGAGATAGATCATCAGCCAGAGGCCGAACTCGAACGGTGTCACCGGCCAACGGAAGATCACGACGACGAGCAGGAACGCGACCGCGGGCACCGACACGACCGCACCGGTGAGCCACGTGACGAACGCGTCGACGGCCCCGCCGTAGTAGCCGGCGAGCGCGCCGACGATGGCTCCGATCAGCGTTGCGCCGAGCGCGCAGACGAGCGAGGAGAACACCGACTCGCGCAGCCCGAAGAGGAGCTGCGTCAGGAAGTCGTGGCCGATCACGTCGGTGCCGAGGAAATGGTGCGGCGTCGAGAACGGCGGCTGCGGCTTGTTGATGAACTCGAGGAACTCCTCGCCCGCCGGGTACGGCGCGATCGTCGCCGCGAGCAGGCCCGTGACGAAGAGCGCGAGCAGGACGGCGAGCGCTGCGACTCCGGCGGGGCGGCGCCGGAAACGCGCGACGGCCTGCCGCCACGGCCCGCGCCGGCGCACGCCCGCGTCGACGAGCTCGAGACCGTCCGGGGTGTCGAGTGAGACGTCCATCGAGAGACCCGCGTCGATCCTATGAGACGAACCCGCCCTGAAAAAGGTGGCTGGGCACTGCGACAGTCACTCGTTCGGGGCCGGGCGAATCAACAAAAGGGGGTATGGGCGCCCGGATCGACCGGCCTACGATCGGATCTCGTACGCACACGGCGGCGCGGCCACGCCCGAACTGTTGGAGGGGTCACGTCGTGGCCAGGATCGCCGTCGAAGCGCAAATTCGAACCCACCTCCAGCCGGCCGCAGCCGGTTGCGTCGACCGTCGTGCCGCTCGACTCCTCGAGAGGGGGTGAAACGAGATGAATCTGTCCGACTGGTTCCAGTTCGTCCGGACGAACTGGAAGAAGGAAGAGGGTCAGACGATGGCCGAGTACGGCGTCGTTCTCGCATTGATCACCGTCCTCATCGTTGGGACCCTCACCGCACTGTCCTCGGGGATCAGGGGTGCGCTCCAGGGGGTGATCGACGTTCTATAGCGGGTGAGCGCGGGGGCCGTGAAAGCGGCTCCCCGCGTTGCTTGCTGGACGCCGAGAGGGTGGCGAACGGGACTCGAACCCGCGACCACCGGGACCACAACCCGGGGCTCTACCAACTGAGCTACCGCCACCGCGAAGCGGGACAAGCGTAGCGCGTTACGAGGGCGGAACCGGCTCAGCGCGCTGAGCTCGTGGGGCAACGTCTAGGGCGCCGGGGACGGCGGTACCCTCCCCCGTGCGCGCCCGTAGCTCAGGGGACAGAGCGGCGGACTTCTAATCCGCGGGTCGGAGGTTCGAATCCTCCCGGGCGCACCTAGCGCCGGACGCCGAAGTCGGTCGTCACGATCGTGACGTCCCGGCCGGCGAACGTGCCGGGTGCGCGGGCGGCATGCACGGCGGAGACGCCGATCTCACGCCACGCCGGGCTCAGCAGGTTCTTGCGGTGCTCGGGGCTCGCGAGCCAGAGCTTCAGGGCGCGACTCGCGTCGACGTCGGGCGACGACCAGAGCAGGTTCTCGCCGACCGACCAGAACTGCCAGCGGGAGGAGCCGTAGAAGGTCTGGATGCGCTTCCAGAACGCCGACCCGTCGGCCGACTCGTGGGCGAAGTAGCCGTCGGCGGCCATCTGGCCGGAGTGCTCGCGCGCGGCACGCGTGAGCGAAGTGCTCAGCCGCAGCCGGGCGAGATGGTGCTCCGCGCGGAAGGCGTTGATGTCGACCAGCACGCTCGACTCGAGCGACGAGAGAGACGCAGCCGGGGCACGGGGGGCCGCCGACGCCCCAGACGCGGTCGCCGCCACGGCGGCGAGTGCGACTGCGAGCGCTGCTGCGATCCTCCCTCCGGCCATCCCCCACAGAATCGGCATTTCGACTCTGGGCGACATCGGCCGAAAGGAGGATTCGGCCTACGCCAAAGTCCCATATTTCTAACCCATAAGAGTGATAGTTAGAAAGCTTAAAATGCTGCTCAGCCGGTCGCCGCAGCTGACGGCGCGGGCTGCTGCCGGTGCCGGCGCCAGTCGACGAGCAGGACCTGGATCGCCCCGGCAACCGGGATGGCCGCGAGCGCCCCGAGGACGCCGGCGATCTGGGCGCCGATCAGCACCGAGACGAGCACCGCGAGCGGCGAGAGCTGCACCGTGCGACCGTAGACGAGCGGCTGGATGATGTGGTTCTCGAGCTGCTGGTAGATGAGGAAGAAGACGCCGACGATGATCGCGGCCGTCACGCCGGATGCCGCGATCGCCACGAGCACAACGAGGATGGCCGCGATCGTGGCGCCGGCGAGCGGGATCAGGTCGAGGAGCGCGACGACGAGCCCGAGCGCCACCGCATACGGCACGCCCACGATCCAGAGCAGGATCCCGGACGACACCCCGGCGATCAAGCTGATGAAGAGGTTGCCGGTCACGTAGCCGCCGACGGTTCGGTAGATGTCGTGCCCGACCTGGCGCCACCGCGGCCGGCTTTCCTCGGAGATCACGCTGGAGATCCGCTCCATCCAGGCCGGCCCCTCGAGCAGCATGAAGAACGTCATGAACACGATCGTGAGCGTGGCGACGACTGCGGTGAGCACGCTCTTCGTCACGGTCAGCGCCGCACCGGCACCGACGGTGAACTTGCCGACACCGCCGTTCTTCACCGCCTCTTTCACGCGCTCGACGATGTGGTAGCGCGTCTCGAGGAACCCGAACCGTCCACGGCCGTGCGTGAGGTCGTGCACGTAGTCCGGCACCTTGTTCGCGAAGCTGTCCACCTGGTCGACGAGCGTCGGAATGACGAGAGCTGCCAGCCCGGCGACGGCCGCGATCGCAACGAGGAACGTGATCCCCGCAGCGAGCCCGCGGCTCTTGATGCCGTGCCGCTGCACCCACTCGACGGCGGGGTTGAGCGCGAGCGCGAGGAAGAGGGCGATCAGGAGCCAGCTGAGCACGTGCCTCGCGACCCAGAGGACGTAGAGAACGGCCCCGACGGCGAGGAGGATGCCGAGGATGCCGAAGATCGTGCGCGGGCGGAAGTGGACGATCCGGTCGATTCCCACGGGAACGAGTTCCGCCCATGTCGCCGGCTTCCTCTTGCAAGACTGTCGAGATGACGCTCCGGAGCAACCCAGTCGAACGGGACGCGACCCTCCCCGACGGCAGCGTCGTGCGCGTGCGCGTCGGCGTGCCCGAGGACTCCTACATCGCGCCGAAGGAGCTCGACACCGTGACGATCGAGCTCTATGCACACGGCGAGCACGTCGCCGCGATCAACACCGTCCTCGATGCCGACCAGGAGTCGGAGGCGCACGCACTCGCGCAGGAGATCGTGATCGGCCTCGAGTCCGGTGCGCTCGCGCCTACCGCGGGTGCGCTCGAACCGCTCGCCGATAGTCTCCGCTGATGTCCAACGCCACGCTGCACACAAATCATGGCGCCATCGCGATCGAGCTCTTCGACGACGACGCGCCGAAGACCGTCGAGAACTTCCTGAAGCTCGCTCGTGACGGGTTCTACGACGGCGTCATCTTCCATCGCATCATTCCCGACTTCATGATCCAGGGAGGCGACCCGACCGGCACCGGCAGTGCGGCCCGGGCTATCAGTTCGAGGACGAGTTCAACGACAAGAAGATCGTGCGCGGCGCGCTCGCGATGGCGAACGCGGGACCGAACACGAACGGCAGCCAGTTCTTCATCATCACGACCGAGGCTGCCTCCTGGCTCGACGGCAAGCACACGGTGTTCGGCACGGTGACCGACGGCATGGACGTCGTCGATGCGATCTCCGCGATCGAGACCGACGGCCGCGACCGGCCGCGCACCGATGTCACGATCGAGAGGATCGACCTGAGCTAGAGACGGCTACCCTGGCGGCGCCGTGCGCTTTGCCGCCATCGCCGCAGCAGCAGTCGCATTCGTTCCCGCCGCTCACGCCGGCGTCCTGCTCGGCGTCCACGGCGACGCGGGGCGCTTCGCGGCGCAGACGGGCCAGCAGAGCCAGATCCACCACACGTTCATGAGCTTCGCGCAGGGGAGCGCGCTGGAGCGCATCGTCTCCTCGATGGGGCCGGTGCCTCTCCTCGCGCTCAACACCGGTTCGTATGGGAAGAACGAGACCGCGACGCCGCGCGGGATCGCGACCGGCCAGAACGACACCTTTCTCTTTCAGTTGAACGCGGTCGTCGACGCGTGGCCGGGCGACCGGTTCTACGTGCGGCCGTTTCCCGAGATGAACGCGCACTGGGAAGCGACGTGCGCGTACAACTCGAATGGAACGCTCCGCGACGCTGCGCACTCGACGCTCTGGAACCGCAAGGCGCTCGCGCGAATCGCGGTGATCGTGCGCGGCGGGACCCAGGCCGCGATCAACGCGAAGCTCGCCAAGCTGGGCTTGCCCGGCGCCCAGCGCGATCTGCCCGTGACGACGCCGAAGCTGCGCATCGTCTGGAACCCGCAGGGCTTCGGCGCACCGAACGTTCCCGGCAACTCCGCGCAGGCGTACTACCCGGGCGACGCGTACGTCGACGTGATCGGCAACGACCTCTACGACATTCGCGGGCATGGGGCAACGTGGGCTGCGGCGGAGGCGTTGTACAAGGCGCACCCGAAGAAGCCGTACGCATTCCCCGAGTGGGGCGTCTGGGGCTTCGACGACCCCGCGTTCGTCCGCGCGATGGCGACCTGGGTCAAACAGCACCGGCGCGTCGAGTTCATCGCCTACTACTCCGGTCGCCCCGGATCCGTCTTCGATCTCGCGTCGAAGCCTGCGTCGCGTGCGGCATATCGCGCGTTGATCACGCCGCTCGGAGCAACGCCGTGATCGGCTGGGACGACCTCGTCGCGCTCGCGCGCGAGCTGCCCGAGACCGAGGAGTCGACCTCGTACGGCCGCCAGGCGCTGAAGGTGCGCGGCAAGATGTTCGCCGCGCTGCGGACGGAGCCGGACGCGATCGTCGTGCGGTGCGATCGGGAAGAGAAGCCGCTGCTGCTCGACGCGCGTTCCGACATCCTCTTCGAGACGCCGCACTACCACGGCTGGCCGTACATGCTGATCCGCCTCGATGCTTCGCTCGAGGACGTGCGCGAGTTCCTGACCGACTCCTGGCTGCTCGCGGCACCGAAGAGTCTCGCGCGAACGCTCAGCGCGGAGTGACGCGCAGCTCGTCGAACGCGCGCGGGTCGTTCGACTCCTCGCGCAGGAAGCGCAAGAGGTACATCGTGAACACCGCGAAGAACACGGCGGCTTGCTCGAACGCCATCGTCATGCCGGCGAGCTGCTGGTCGAAGAGCGGCGAGGGCCCCCAGGTACGCGGCGCGTTCTCGTAGAACGAGTACACCGGTCGCGGCACGAGCGCGAGCAAGAGGCCGATCGGCGACGCGAGCACGAATGCCGCGAAGAGATAGAGCGCCTTGCCGCCCGACGAGATCCTGCCGTGGATCACGGGCCACCACACCGCGATGCCCGTGAGGAGATACATCAGGTGCTCGACGTGTAGGAGCGAGTGCGGGTGCTCGAGCGCGTAGTCGTAGATCCACGGCAGGTGCCACACGAAGTACGTGAGAAGCCACACGGGCAACGCGACGAGCGGACGGAAGCCGACCCAGGCCGCCGCACGCAGCCCGAGCGCGGGCGGGACGGCGAGCACGAGGAGGCCCGGCGCCCACTCGGCGAGGACGACGTTCTGCAGCAGGTGTGCCCAAAGAAACGTGTGCAGCGCGAGCGGCTGGAGCTCGGTGAAGAACGCGGCGAAGATCAGCGCGAGCGCGGCCGCCGCGGCGTAGATGCGAAGGCGGCCGCCGCGCTCGGCGCGCGCGACGAGTGCGTAGCCGAGTGCGAGCGCCGGCACGAGGACGATGGCCTCCGCCGAGAAGTGCATGGCGCTACGCTAGCCGGGCTTCGCGGGCGTAGCTCAACGGTAGAGCAGCGGGTTTCCAACCCGCGTACGAGGGTTCGACTCCCTTCGCCCGCTCTGTCTCGTCCGGTCGCTTCACGACCCTTTCATCTCGTGCTGCTCGACTGCTCCCCTCGAGGGCAGCAATCCCGCTGCCCGGGTCTCCCAGGAGAACGTGAAACCACATGCGCAAACTGTTGCTGACACTCGCCTGCGCCGGTGCACTCGGCGTCGGTGCCGCCTCGACCGCGACCGCCGCCACCCCGGCCGTCGTGCATCTGAGCGCACCCATCTCCGGGTTGCGCTATGACCAGAAGGTCGTTCACGCCCACGCCGGACGGATCAAGATCGTGTTCTTGAACCGCTCGGCGTTGAAGCACAACGTCAATGTCGAGCTGGGCGAGAAGGAGCTCGGCCACAGCGCGACAGTCAAGAAGGCGACGACGACGTTCTACGTCACGCTCAAGTCTGGCAAGTACAACTTCTACTGCTCGGTGCCGGGACACGAAGACGCAGGCATGCACGGGACGCTCGTCGTCTCGTAACCACGCTTGTTCCGGTGACAGGCGCCGCGCGAGCGGTGCCTGTCACCGCTCTGCAAAGGCCCTAGTGGCCGTGCAGCTCGTGCATCACCGCGTGCCCGCGCCCGCGCGCGATCAGCCAGCGGTTCACGGGCAGCGCGACGAAGAACGCGATCCCGAGGCCGACGCCGAGGCTCCACCAGAAGAGCGCGTCGGCGAGACCGGCGGCGATTGCGCCCGGCACGAGCAGGATGAAGCCGTTGTCGACGATCTCCATCACCGCGATCGAGACGGTGTCGGAGGCGAAGACGAGCCCGGTCGCTCGCCGGAACGGGACGCCGGCGCGCAGCACCGGTCGTAGCGTGAGCGCGTAGCCGAAGCAGAACGCGAGCAGAGTCGAGACCGCGATCGAGAGGGCATTGCCCCAGCCGAGCGCGGTCGCGAGGACCATCCCGAGCACTTCGCCGATCGCGCAGCCGGTCAGGCAGTGAACCGTCGCCTGGACGGCCGAGCGGGTCAGCGGGGTCAGGCCGCTACCGGGTCTTGGCAAAGCGCTGAACCGCTTGGAGGAGCTCGTCCGCCTTCTCGTTCGCCTGCTTCGGGTCGCCCGACGCGAGCGCGCCGGCAACGCAGTGCTGGACGTGGTCCTCGAGCACCTTGATCCCGACCGCCTCGAGCGCGGTGTCGACGGCACCAAGCTGCGTGAGGATGTCGATGCAGTAGCGGTCGTCCTCGATCATCTTCGAGATGCCGCGAACCTGGCCTTCGATCCGTGCGAGCCGCTTCAGGAGCTGCTCCTTGTGCGGCGTGTAGCCGTGGGTCGGGGGAGCCGCTTTCGTCGTCATGCCCGGGATCGTAGCATACCCCCATACGGTATTTGACATTCGCCGGCGGGCGCGATAGGCTGGCCCGGTCAGATACCCCCACGAGGTATGGAGAGAGACGATGAGCAAGAACCTGATCCTGAGCGTCCCCGGCGTAACGTGCGAGCATTGCCGTACGGCAATCAGCAAGGAGGTCGGCATGGTCACGGGTGTCGAGTCCGTCGACGTCGACCTCGAGCAGAAGGTCGTGACCGTCCACGGCGTGGGCCTCGACGACAGCGCCGTCCGCGCCGCGATCGACGAAGCCGGCTACGACGTCGCCTGATGCTCGCGCGCTTCCGTGACCTCGGTGCACCTACGAGGCTCGCCCTCTTTGCGGTGGGCCTCGCCCTCGTGGGCGGGCTTGCCGCCCTCGCGGGCGCTGCGACCGATCACGGGCGCGTCACGGTGCAGGACGCCCACGGCGACGAGATGGCGATGACCGAGCTGAGCCCTGCTGCGCAGAGCCGTGCGAGCGGGCTCTCGTCCGTCGCAGGCGGCTACACCTTCGCGCCCGTGCAGACGACGCTTCCCGAGGGAAAGCAGACCGCCTTCCGCTTCCGCATCCTCGACCGCAGCGGCCGCGCGACCCATGCATTCGATGTCGACGGCGGCGTGCGCGTGCACCTGATCGTCGTCCGCCGCGACTTCGTCGGCTACCAGCACGTCCACCCGAAGCCGCAAGCGGACGGCACCTGGTCGGTGCCGCTGACGCTGACGGCTCCGGGCGCGTATCGCGCCTATGCCGACTTCGAAGTCGGCGGGACGAAGACCGTCCTCGGCCACGACCTCTTCGTCGCCGGCGCGTTCACACCCGCTCCGCTTCCCGCCGCTCGAAGCACCGTCCGTGCGGACGGCTTCGAGATCGCGTTGACGCACGCTGCGCTGCGCGCGAACAAGGCGACGAAGCTCCACTTCGCGATCAGCCGCAACGGCAAGCCGGTCCCGTCGTTCGACAACTACGTCGGTCACCGCGGGCACCTCGTCGCGCTCCGTGGCGGGGACCTCTCGTACTCGCACGTGCACCCGGAGCCTGACGCCAAGGTCGGCGAGATCGTCTTCCATACCGAGCTCCCTTCCGCCGGCAGCTACCGCCTCTTCCTCCAGTTCAAGGTCGACGGCGTCGTGCACACCGCACCGTTCACCGTCGAGGTCGCACGATGAGCGCCGTCGCGACCGAGCGCCTCGAGCTGCCGATCGA
>JANMQZ010000295.1:0-1909 GCA_031370755.1 Actinomycetes bacterium | reverse complement strand
CGCGAGCGTGATGGTTGGCTTGGCGACGCGCACCTGCCCGGCCGCCGCCGCCGGCGCGCTCGCATAGGACACGATGTAGCCCTTCACGCCACTCTCCGGGCTCGGCGACCAGGACAGCACGGCGCTCCCGTTGGCGGCAGGTTCGACACGCAGATCCTTGAGGCGCGACGGGCTCGACGCGAGCAGCATGACCGTCGCGGCGGTCGTTTTGGCGACCTCGGCGATCAACTGATGGTTGATCCCCTCCAGCAGGTCGTGCGACTGATGGTAGTGCGGGTTGCCGAGCACCGGATACGACCCGATGCCGCCGACGATGTCGCCGTAGGCTTCGTAGTAGGCGGCCGCGTCGGTGTTCTTGTAGTAGAGCGCGTCGTAAGTAATCAGGTTCGAGAACTGCATGGCCGCGGCATGTTGCACGTCGCGGATGCCCGGGTTCGAGTAGCGGATGGTGTTGTCGAGCCGATGATCGTTCGCCCACCCGATCATGTCGTTGTTGAGCGCCCCGACGATCTTCAGCTTGTCGCCGACCGCGCGGCGGACGAATTCGCGGCTGCCGAGCAGGCCGGCTTCCTCGCCGGTGAACGACGCGAAGATGATCGTCGCCGGCTGCGGATGCCCGGTCAGGATCCTCGCCGTCTCGAGAAGCGCCGCCGTTCCCGAGGAGTCGTCGTCCGCACCTGGCCCTATCGCAACCGAGTCGTAGTGACTGCTCACGACGTAGACGAGCTCGGGGTTCACCGTGCCCTTGAGCGTGGCGATCACGTTTGCCGTCGGCCCCGTTGGACCGGTGCGGGCTCGATACTCGAAGGGCTGATACTCCGGCTCGTACCCGAACGATTTGTAGGTGTCGAACAGGAATGCCGCCGCGCGCTTGTTGCCAGGCTGCGTCACGAACTTCGAGTCGAAGTCGAAGAGCGCCTTCTCGTAACTGAAAATGCGGCTGACGGAGGTCTCCGCGACGACCTTCCTGACCTCCGGCGCAATCGGCGCGTACATTCGCCGGCCCCTGGCGGCGAGGTCCTGCTCCGCGGCGAGATCGGCCCTGACCCTGGCGCGCAGCTCGTCACGGGTTATGCGCGTGGACAGATCGACGAGGTACACGCCCCGCTCTGGCGACACCGTGTCGCCGTCCCGTTCCGCCGCGATCAGCACCTTCGTGCCGTCGGGGCCAGCCGCCCACGAGTACTCCGGCGCGATCGTGCGGACGGTGTTGTTGTGGAAGAGTCGCGTGCGGGTCATCCCCGGCAGGTCGTACAGGTAGGACCGCCGATGCCGTGGCTCGCCGATCGCGGCGAGGATGCGGCTGTCGGAAAGGAACATGGGCACGACATCGTGCTGGATTTCGCGGGTAACTCGCGTTTCGCCAGTGCCGTCGCGATTGATCGTGAAGATCTCCCAGTCGTCTCTCGGCATCATCTGGAAGGCCGCGCGGCTGCCGTCGCGAGAGAGCGCCGGCGCGTCAACCCGCTCGGGTCCCTTTCGCACGACCACGCCGTTCGCCGGATTGTCCGCTGGGGCGATCATCAGCCGAGTGTCCGCCCCGTCGCGGCTCACATACACCAGGCTTGCTCCGTCCCGAGAAAATGCCGGTGCGGCGCCGCTGACCATCGTGGTTTTGCCATCCACGAGCGACAGGACACCGAAGGACGCCGGCGTTCCCGCACCGCCAGCGCGACCTGCGCCGCGGCCGCCGCCGGGTGGACGGCTCGCAAAGATCAGCGCGGTGCCGGTCGAATTCGTGAGCTGGATCGCCTTGTCGTCGTCACCGGTCGTGCGCGCGACGGGTGCGCGGTTTTCCGCGGTCTCGAAAATCTGCGTCGGCCCTCCCTCGAGCGGAGCGCCCGTGAAGAAGATCGCATGCGCGCCGAAGGCCACCGATGTCTTGCGCAGTCCCGGCGCGTCGAGCGTC
>JANMQZ010000246.1:0-15486 GCA_031370755.1 Actinomycetes bacterium | reverse complement strand
CTTGAAAGCTGGTTGCTACTAGACGTCTACGGCGTCTTGTAGCGGTACCCGAAACCGCGCACGGTCTCGATCGGCACCGCGTCGGGCTCCTTCGGGTCGAGCTTGCGGCGGAGATAGCCGACGTAGAGCTTCACCTGGTCGCCGCCGACGCCGAAGGCGTCTCCCCAGACGAGCTCGAGAAGCTGGTCGCGGCTCAGCACCTGGCGCGGATGGCGGACGAAGGTCGAGAGGAGCCTGAACTCGAGCGGGGTGAGCTGCACCTCCCGGTCGCCGACGGTCACGCGCGCCTGGCCCCAGTCGATCGACACGAACGTGTCGGCGTAGGTCTCCGCCTCCGTCTCGCTCGAGCCGCGGGCGGCGCGGCGGAGGAGCGCCTGGATGCGCGCGACGAGCTCCTGCTTGCCGAAGGGCTTCACGACGTAGTCGTCGGCGCCGCTCTGGAGGCCGCGGACGCGCTCGAGCTCCTCGCCGCGCGCGGTCAGCATCAGCACGGGCACCTCGGACATGTCTCGGATCCGCTCGAGGACGTTCCAGCCGTCCAGCTCGGGCATGTTCACGTCGAGGACGACGAGATCAGGGCGCCAGGAGTGGAACTCGCGCAGCCCCTCCTTGCCGTTCGGCGCGTCGTGGACGGTCGCGCCGGTCCGCTCGACCAGCATCCGCACGAGGTTGCGGATGTCGTCGTCGTCGTCGATCACCAGGACACGGGGCTCGCTCATACCTCATTCATACCAACGGCATCCGTCGTTCCCTCCTAAAGGGCCGACATTTCCGGTTGTGGCGACCATTCTCATCGTCGACCCGGATTCCGCGACGCGGTCGCTACTCGAGCTGCTGTGCGAGCGTCTCGGGCACCGCCCCATCGGCCCACGCGAGTGGGTCGAGGGGCAGGAGCCCGACCTGCTGTTGCTGGAACCTGCGTCGCGTCCGGGCGTGCGGCTCGCCCGCGGCTACCGGCGCCGGTTCCCGCAGCTGCCGATCCTCTGCGTGAGCATCGACGGGCCGAACGGCGAGACGGAGTCGCTCGCCCCCGTTGCCCACGTGATGAAGCCCTTCCGCCGCAGTCAGCTCGAGCGTGCGCTCGAGCAGGCGCTCATCCCCACGGCGGAAGCGGTTTAGCGGATCGGATGGCACTGGGCCGGACGCTCTCCTCGGTGCGTCCGGCCCAGCTCCGCCTCACGGGTTTGGTGCAGGGGCGAGCGGTTACGCTCGAACAATGCTCGTGCTGACGGAACAGGCGGTCGAGGCGATCCGCGGGATCGTCGAGGACTCGGAGCTCGGCCCGGACGGCGGTCTCCGCATCTCGGGCGCGAACGACGGCAACGGCGAAGCGGCGCTCGAGTTCGAGCTCGCTCCGGAGGCGCAGGAAGGCGACGAAGTCGTCCGCGAGGGCGGCGCGGTCGTGTTCCTCGACGAAACGGCAGCCGCCGTGCTCGCCGGCCGGACGCTCGACGTGCACGCGCACGGCGACCACTTCCACTTCTCGCTCGACGAGCCGGAGGAAGCCCTCTAGCTGATCTGCCAGGTCTCGCCGCTGTGCAACAGCGCCGCGAGATCGCCTTTGCCTTGCTTGGCCGTAGCCGTCTCGATCTGCTCGGCCATCAGCTCGTCGTAGACGGGCCGCTGCACGTCCCGGAAGACGCCGACCGGTGTGCCGCCGTGCGTCTGCTGCGTGACGCGAGTGAGCGCGAACGCGAGCGAGGCAGACTCGTGCTCCGCGTCGTGCACGAGGACGCCGTCGTCGCTCGCGCGGCAGACCTCGATCGAGCCGTCGCCCCGCTGGCGCAGCGCCTTCTCGTGATCCGCGCCCCAGAGGATCGGTGAGCCGCTCTGGAGCACGATCCGGTTCACGCCTTCCTTGTCGTCGCGCACGAAGTCCCACGCGTCGTCGTTGAAGATCGGGCAGTTCTGGAAGATCTCGACGAACGCGCTGCCGCGATGCTGCGCGGCGGCACGCAGAACCTCCGTGGTGCCTGCCTTGTCGGTGTCGATACAGCGCGCGACGAAGGTCGCCTCCGCACCGATCGCGAGCGACAGCGGGTTGAACGGGAAGTCGAGCGAGCCCATCGGCGTCGACTTCGTCACCATGCCGAGCTCGCTCGTCGGCGAGTACTGGCCCTTCGTCAGCCCATAGATCTTGTTGTTGAAGAGCAAGATCTTGAAGTTCACGTTTCGGCGCAGCGCGTGGATCAGATGGTTGCCGCCGATCGAGAGCGCATCGCCGTCACCGGTGACGACCCAGACCGAGAGATCGCGCCGCGACGACGCAAGGCCCGTCGCGATCGCAGGGGCACGGCCGTGAATCGAGTGCATCCCGTACGTGTTCATGTAGTAGGGGAAGCGCGCTGCGCAACCGATGCCGCTCACGAACACGGTGCGCTCGCGCTCGATGCCGAGCTCCGGCATGAAGGACTGCATCGCGGCGAGGATCGCGTAGTCGCCGCAGCCCGGGCACCAGCGAACCTCCTGGTCCGTCTTGAAGTCCTTCATCGTCAGCTTGTCGGTCATGAGCTCACCATCGCTTCAATTGCTGCCTCGACCTCGGCCGCGCGGAGCGGATGTCCGGTGACGCGGTTGTAGCCCACGGCGTCGACGAGGAACTCGGCGCGCACGAGCTTCAGCAGCTGCCCGAGGTTCATCTCCGGCACGAGCACCTTGTCGTAGCGGCGCAGGACCTCGCCGGTGTTGCGCGGGAACGGATTCAGGTGCCGCAGCTGTGCGTGTGCAACCTTGTGCCCGTTCGCGCGCACGCGACGGCAGCCGGCCGCGATCGGGCCGTACGTCCCGCCCCAGCCGAGCACGAGCACGGTCGCGTCGCCGTCCGGGTCGTCGACCTCGAGCTCCGGGATGTCGTTCGCGATGCCCGCAACCTTCTGCGCGCGTAGGCGCGTCATCAGATCGTGGTTGTCGGGGTCGTACGAGATGTTCCCCGTGCGATCCGCCTTCTCGAGCCCGCCGACGCGATGCTCGAGCCCCGGCGTGCCCGGCACCGCCCACGGCCGCGCAAGCGTCTGCTCGTCGCGCAGGTACGGCAGGAACTCGCCTTCGAAGTTCGGCTCGGTCGCGAACTCGACGCCGATCTTCGGGAGCGTCGCGACGTCGGGCAGGAGCCACGGCTCCGAGCCGTTCGCAAGGTACGCATCGGAGAGCAGATAGACCGGCGTGCGGTACTTGAGCGCGATGCGCGCCGCCTCGATCGCCGCATGGAAGCAATCCGACGGCGAGAGCGCGGCGACGACCGGCACCGGCGACTCCGAGTTGCGGCCGAACAGCACCATCAGCAGGTCGCCCTGTTCCGGCTTCGTCGGCATGCCGGTCGACGGCCCGGCGCGCTGGATGTCGCAGATCAGGAGCGGCAGCTCGAGCATGATCGCGAGCCCGATCGTCTCAGCCTTCAGCACGATGCCCGGGCCTGCGGAGGTGGTCACGCCGAGCGAGCCGCCGAACGCAGCACCAACCGCCGCACCCGCGGCCGCGATCTCGTCCTCGGCCTGGAACGTGCGCACGCCGAACTGCTTGTAGCCCGCGAGCTCCTCGAGGATCGACGACGCCGGCGTGATCGGATACGCGCCGAGGAAGAGCGGCAAACCCGACAGCTCCGAGGCGGCGATGAGGCCCATCGACAGGGCCTGGTTGCCGGTGATGTTCCGGTAGACGCCCGGCGCGAGCTTCGCGGGCTTCACCTCGTAGGTGACAGCGAACGTCTCCGTCGTCTCACCGAACGCGTAGCCCGCGCGCAACGCCTTCAAGTTCGCCTCAGCGATCTCGGGCCGTTTCGCGAACTTCGCAGTGATAAACGACTCCGTTGCGTCGACCGGGCGGCCGTACAGCCACGACATGAGCCCGAGCGCGAACATGTTCTTCGCGCGCTCCGCCTCGCGCGACGTGACGCCTTCGACGTCCTTCAGCGCGCCGACCGTGAGTGTCGTCAGCGGCACCGCGTGCACCTGGAACTCGTCGAGCGACCCGTCCTCGAGCGGGTTCGTCGTGTAGCCCGCCTTCTGGAGGTTGCGCTCGTTGAACGCGTCCGCGTTCACGATCAGGGTGCCGCCCTTCGGCAGATCCTTGAGGTTCGTCTGCAGCGCCGCCGGGTTCATCGCGACGAGGACATTCGGCGCGTCGCCCGGGGTGAGGATGTCGTGGTCGGCGAAGTGGAGCTGGAACCCGGAGACACCGGGCAGCGATCCGGCCGGCGCGCGGATCTCCGCCGGGAAGTCGGGCAGCGTCGAGATGTCGTTGCCGAGCATCGCGGTCTCCGACGTGAACTGCGAGCCGGTGAGCTGCATGCCGTCGCCGGAGTCGCCCGCGAAGCGGACGATGACCTGGTGGAGCTGCTCGACGGGCTTGCTGCTCACAGAGACCTCTGTCACAGGTATAGCGAATGATCAGGCGGTCAGGAGCAGGGCGTTGCGCGAGGGGTCGTGGACGAGGACGCCGTTCTCCCAGGCCTGCGGCTCCTGCCCGGCGTCGGCGACGCGGCCGGCGACGAGATCCCTCTCCGCGGCGTCCGGCAGGACGATCGTTGCGTGGCGAAGAGTTGCGGCCCCCGCGGGCGCCGGCGACGCGCCGCGGCTCTCCCAGATGTTCGCGCCGATGTGGTGGTGGTAGCCGCCCGCGCTGAGAAACGCGGCTGCCGGGCCGAGCTGCGCCATCACGTCCATGCCGAGGACGCCGTTGTAGAACTCGACCGTCGCCGGGACGTCGGCCACGCGCAGGTGCACGTGCCCCATGACGGTTCCGTCGGGCAGCCCCTCGAACGGCTCGGTCGCCGGGTCGTCGAGCTCGCCGAGGAGGCTCTGGACGTCGAGCGGCATCGTCGTCATCCGCTGGAAGACCTGGCCCTCCCAGAGCTCGCGCGGCCGGTCGGCATAGATCTCGATCCCGTGGTGGTCGGGGTCGCGCAGATAGATCGCCTCGCTCACGTCGTGATCCGAGAGGCCCTGGAGCTCGACCTGCTCCCGCGCGGCGTGCGCGAGCCACCGCGCGAGGCTCGGGCGGTCGGGCACGAGCAGCGCGACGTGATAGAGGCCCGTATGCCCGTGGTCGGGCTCGGCTCCCGGCTCTGCGACGAAGCGGACGAGCTCGATGTCCGTGCCGACCGATGCGGTCGCGTGCTCGCGTGCGAGCACGCGCAGGCCGACGACGCGCTGCCAGTAATCGAGCGTCCGGTCGAGATCGCCGACCGTGAGCTCCACCGGGCCCATGTGCGTGTCGGGCGCGATCTCCATCACTTCGACGATAGCTCTATGGACACGAGCCGGCCCGAGCCCTGGGTCGCAACCCAGAGCGTGCGGCCCACCTGGACGAGCGCCGTCGGCTTCGCGCCGGTTGAGCGGCTCTCGCGGGTCGCGCCGGTCTTCCGGTCGATCCTCGTGATGCGGCCGTGGCTGAAGTCGCTCACCCAGAGCGAGCCGTTCGCGAGCGCGATCGCCGCCACGTGCCCGGTGATGCGCGTGCGGCGGACGACCTTCCGCGAGGCGGCGTCGATCAGGACGACCAAGCCGCGGTCGTACGTCGTCGCCCAGAGGCCTTCCGGCGTCGCGACGAGCCCGTCGACCCCGTGGCCGACGTCGACCGTTGCGCCGACCACCTTGCCGGTGGCGGCATCGATTGCGGAGACGTACCCGGCGGTGTTCGCGACCCAGAGCAGGCCGGCGAGCTCCGCGAGTGCGTAGGCCTGGCCGCCGACGCGCACGCGTTTGGTGACGGTGTTCGTCGCCGGATCGATGCGGACGACGACGCCCGCGTTGTACTCCGACACCCACAACGAGCCGTCCGCGGCAGCGTGGAAGCCGCCGACCATGGTGTCGATCGGGATCGTCGCAACCACGCGATTGGTCGAAGGATCGATACGAAAGACGGAGTTCTGTGTGAAGTCTCCGACCCAGACGGCTCCGGCCGCGAAGGCGATTGCCGCGGGCTGCACGCCGACGCGAATCGTCCGCACGACGCGGCGGTGCACGACGTCGACGCGCGACACCGTGCCGCTGCCGGAGTTGGCAGACCACAGCGAGCCTGCCCCGTACGCGAGCCCTGTCGGCTGCGCGCCGACGTGAACCCCGGGCTGGGTGAGCGCGACGAGCAGCGCGGCGAGCAAGCGCACTGCAGGATCATAGGTTCACCCGTCGTGGTGCTTGAGCGCGGACTCCTTTCGCTGCGCGGCATCGAGCGAGAGCGCGCTGCTGCACACCCGCGCGTTCAACTCGTTCTCGATCGTGTCGACGCGCGCCGCCCGGGGATACGGCTCGGGCCAGAGATTCCGCGGGTCGGTCGGGTGCCCGCCGAGCTCGAGGCTGATCAGGTGATCCTCCTGGTAGCGCGCAGCAGGCGCGGTCAGCCCGTACTCGCGCAGCTGCGTGCGTTTGAGCGCGTCGGTGTACGCCGTCGGCGGGCGGATCGTGCGTGTCCAGCCGCGCTTGCAGATCGTGTCGGCGATCGTTGCCTGCGTCACGTCGGGGTTGAGCACGCCCGGCGTGCGGACCGCGTCGGCGACGACCGCGGGTGCTTCGTGCTGCTGCTCGAGCCGCAGAACGAGCGCGAGCAACGCGAGCGCGATGCCCGCGCAGAGGAGAAACCGATATGCCGTCACGGGCTACGACGCTACGGCCGGCGCGCTCGCGCGCGCAAGACGCTCTTGCGGACGCGTCCCGAGCGTCAACGCGCCACCGAGGCCCCACACGCAGTACGCGATCCACGGATCGCCGATCACGTCGGTCTGCACCGCGAGCGCGAGGACGGCGGCGAACGCCGCGGCGAGCCCCGCAGCCCACAGGTCGTCCCGGCCCGCACGCACCAGCCCGGCGAGCAGGGCGAGGCCCCAAGCCAACCAGAGGACTGCGCCGAGCACGCCGAGCTCGACCCCGAGCTCCGTGTAGTTCGACTCGCCGGCCTTCAGCGGCGTCCCGGTGCGCGACGCCGTCTGGCCGACGTTGCCAAGGCCGTAGCCCTGTGGGTGGTCGAACATCGTCCGGACGCCGTCCTTCAGACTCGCCCAGTGCGAGTGGAGCGACGGCTCGTTGCTGCTCGTCCCGTTGAACGAGCCCGTCGGGCCACCCTTCGCGATCTCGTGCTGGTAGGTGCGATCGACCTTCGTCCAGTTCCCGGTCGGGCCGATCTTCGGGAAGACGTGTGCCCAGCCGATCGCGACCGCGACGACCGCGAGTGCCGCGACGAGCTCGACCGGGCGGCGGCGGATGAGCGCGAGCACGACGAGACCGGCGGCGAGCGCGACGAGCGACGAGCGCGAGAACGTCCAGAGCAAGCCCGCCGCCGTCACGACCCCGAGCGTGAGCGCCAACGCGCGGCGGCGCATCGCCGCGACGGCGACGAGCAGCGCGACGACGAAGAGGTAGCCGCTCGCGAGCGGCGAGAGGAAGGTCGACACGAGCCGCCGAAGGAACGGTTTGTCGCCGCCGACGTTGTAGATGAAGTTCTCCGGCAAGCCGTAGACGGCGCCGTGGTCGTCGAGTCGGACGCCCGTGCCGTGATAGTCGTAGCCCAGATGACGGTGGAAGTAGTCGACGACGCCGTTCGTGCGCCACCAGCCGATCGACACGGCGTACACGTCGATCAGACCGAGGGTCGCGACGAACGCGGCGGTAGCGAGCAGCATCCAGGCGAGACGGCGCAGATCTTCGCGGCGTAGGATCAGCGAGCGCCCGAGGAAGTACGCGCCGACCGGGACGATGTCGTGGCGAAGCCCGAGGGCGACCGCGCGGTGCCCGGCCTGCCCATCGAGTGCCGACTGCGGGACAAGCGCATACACGACGACGAGCGCGGCGAACGCGAGTGCGAGCACGTCGACGACGCCGACACGGAACGGCAACCGACGGTCACGCCATGCATCGGAGCCGACACGTACGAGCGCGACCGCGAGCAAGATCTCCTTCCACGCGGTGATCGCCGTCAGCGTGTTGCCGCGCACGCCGGCTTCGTAGAGCGCCGCCATCACGGCGTTGTGCAGCGCGAGCCCGACGATGAGGAGGAAGAGCGCGGCCGCGGGGCGCCTCCAGACGAGCGCCGCGGCGCCGGCGAGGAGCACTACGTAGAGGCCGAGCTCCACTGCAGTCACGCGGCGAGGGTACAGCGGGCGGAAGCCGGGGCTCCCGCCCGCCGTGAAGCGGGCGGCCTAGTTCGGGCCCCAGGGCTCGCCACCGAGGACGAGTGAGAGCGTCCCGAGCACGAGCATCAGGAGCACGAGCTTCACATAGAGCGACTTACCGGACATTTGGCCTCCTTGCGGCCTCGTTGAGCTCCCTCGAACGAGGGACTACTCGGGTGTTGGCACAACTGCAACAAGCCTAGGGGTCGTTGTCAAGCGGAAGCGCTTGACGCACACGTGGCAACCAACTACAACTTAGGTCAAGTGCAATCCGACATTTCGCCAGCCGCGGGCGAGACGATCGGGGAGCGGCTCAAACGCCTGCGGCTGGATCGGGGTTTTTCCCAGCGTGAGCTTGCTGCCCCTGGCGTCTCGTACGCCTACATCTCTCGAATCGAGGCCGGTACCCGGACGCCGTCGGTGAAGGCCCTGCGCCGCCTCGCGGCGAAGCTCGGCGTCTCCGCCGACTATCTCGAGACGGGCTCGGATCTCGATGCGGCCGCGGCCCGCGAGCTTCGGCTCTCGAACCTCGAGCTCTCGGTTCGCCTCGGGGAGATCGAAGGGGTCGAGCCGGCACTGCGTGCCGCGCTCGAGGAGGCATTGGCGGCGGGCGATGGCAGCGCGGCGTTGCGCGCGCGCGTCTCGCTTGCGTCTCTGGCACTGGAGCGCGACGCCTTCGCCGACGCGGCAACGCTGCTCGAAGCCGCCGTTGCCGGTGAGTCCTTCTCGGCGATCGACCGCTTCGACATCTTTGCGAACCTCGGCCGCGCCTATGCAGGGTCGGGCCGCCCCGAACGAGCGGTCGAGCTCTTCCAAGAGTGCATTGCCGCCGTCGAAGCGCTTGGCGGGAATCCGTCGGTCGAGGCCCGCTACGCCACGCTGCTGAGCTACGCACTGACCGACATGGGCGAGATCGGGCGCGCCGAGGAAGTCGTGGCCCACGCACTCGAACGGACGAAGGACACGAACGACCCGTACATGCGCGTCCGCCTCTACTGGTCGATCGCCCGCCTCGCACACGCCGAGGGCCGCGACTCCGTTGCACTGACGAACGTGCGCAAGGCAATCGCGCTCCTCCAGGCAACCGACGACACCTTCCACCTCGCCCGCGCGCACATCCTCGCGGCCGGCATCACGCTCGGACGCGAGAACGCCGACGCCACCGAGGAGCACCTCGTCCTCGCGGAGAACCTGCTCGGCACGTCGACGACGCCGCAGGACACGCTCTACATCACGCAGAGCCGCGCCCGCCTCGCGCTCCTTCGCCACGAGGCCGAGAACGCGGCCCACCTCGCCCGCGAGGCCCTCGAGCTCAGCCGCGCATCGCTGCCGGCCGAGGAGGGAATCGCGCTCTACGCGCTTGCGGACGCGCTTGCGATGTCAGGCGACGTCACGGCAGCCGACACGGCGTACGGCCAGGCGGTCGAGCTGCTCGAGGCCGGCGCCCGGTGGCGCGACGCCTCGGCCGCGTGCCGCGCCTGGGGGCGCCTGTTGCGCGACAACGACCGCGAGACGCAGGCACTCGACGTACTCGACAAGGCAGCCGAGCTCGGCATGCGCGCGGCGCCCGAGGCCGCGCACCTCAAGAGTTGACGGTCGACGTCGCGGTCAAGCCGCGCGGGCCGTACTCGCTGGCACTGTCGGCGAGACTCTCGAGCGATGCGACGCGCACGTTCCGCGACGGGCTCTTCACCGCCGTCGTCGGCGTCGACGGGACCGCCGAGCTCGCGCGTGCGTGGCAATCGCCGGACGGCACCGTGTCGATCAATGCGACCTCGCCGGAGGGGGCCGCGAAGCTGCGCTGGCTCCTCGCGCTCGACGACGACCATTCCGACTTTCTCCGCCGCGTCCGCGACGACGCGATGCTCGGACCGGCCTCCCGGGCCCTACGCGGCCTCCGGCCCGTCCGAGTCGCAACCGTCGCGCAGGCGCTGCTCCGGGCGTATTGCGGCCAGCTGATCGAGGCGAAGCGGGCGCGCCGGCTCGAGCAGACGATCATCAGGACGCTCTGCCCTGCGGGGGGCGAGCGGCTGCACCTCTCACCCACGACCGGCGACCTTGCCGCGCTTGCACCCTCGCAGCTCCGCGGCCTGGGCCTGCACGCGAAACGGGCCGCGTCGCTCGTACGGATCTGCCGCGCGGTCGAGCTCGAGCGGCTGCACGACGTGCCCACCGCCGCCGTGGCCGCGCGCCTCGAGCGCGAGCGGGGGCTCGGGCCGTGGTCGGTCGGGATCGTCTGCCTCGAGGGCCTCGGCCGCTACGACTACGGCCTCGTCGGCGATCTCGGCCTCGTGAAGCTGCTGCGCGCACTACGCGGACGGCCGGTCGACGGGTGGGAGACCGCGGAGCTCCTCGAGCCCTACGGCGACTGGGCCGGGCTCGCGAGCGTCTACCTGCTCGCCGGCTACGCGCGCGGGCTGGTCGGTCTGAGTCCCGCCGGGGTCTGACTCCCGCGTAGCGGGTGTCTGACCCCGCTTCGAAAAGCGTTGCCTGGCAGCGCTGCGCGGAGCCAGGCACCACGTAACCTCTCGCCATGCAGCGAATCGCAATCCTGGGCGGCGGCCGCATTGGCGAGGCCCTGCTCTCCGGTCTCGTCAGCGCCGACTGGAGCGACATCGTCGTCACGGCCCGCAGCGAAGGGCGCGTCGCCGAGCTGCGCGAGCGGCACGGCGTCGAGGCGACGACGTCGAACCGCGACGCTGTGGCAGGCGCGGCGCTCGTCGTCGTCGCAGTGAAGCCGCAGGACATCGACGCGCTCCTCGAGGACATCGGCGCGTCGCTCACCGCGGAGCAGACCGTGCTCTCGGTCGCAGCAGCGATCCCGACCGCGTACATCGAGGCGCGCATCGCAGACGGCGTGCCGGTCGTGCGCGCGATGCCGAACGCGCCGTCGGTGGTGCACGAGGGCATGGCAGGCATCGCTGCAGGCTCGCATGCAGGCGAGGAGCAGCTTGCGCTCGCCGAGAACGTGCTGACGCATCTCGGTCGCGTCGTGCGCGTGAACGAGAATGCGATGGACGCGATCACGGCCCTCTCCGGCTCCGGGCCGGCGTACTTCGCGCTCCTGGCCGAGGCGATGATCGAGGCGGGCATCCTGCTCGGCGTGTCGCGCGAGATCTCGACGACGCTCGTCGTGCAGACGATGTTCGGCACCGCGAAGCAGTTGCGCGACCAGGGCATGCACCCGGTCGAGCTGCGCGAATCGGTCACCTCGCCCGGTGGGACGACGATCGCTGCGATCCGCGAGCTCGAGCAGGCCGGTGTCCGTGCTGCGTTCCTGAACGCGATCCAGGCGGCGATGACCCGCGCGCGCGAGCTCGCCGAGGGTGGCTAGGGCGATCGACATCGTCGTGGCCGAGCAACCCGCGCGCATGGTCGCGGAGCGGCTCGCCGACGCGGCGCGCAAGGGAGGCCATGTCGTCCTGACCGGGGGCTCGTCTCCGCGGCAGGCGTACGAGCTCGCGGCCGGGCTCGAGCCCGACTGGACGGGCGTCGAGCTCTGGTGGAGCGATGAGCGCTGCGTTCCCGAGAGCGACGACCGCTCGAACTACGGCATGACGAAGGCGGCGCTGCTCGACCACGTGCAGGCCGGCGTTGTACACCGGATGCGCGGTGAGCTCGGGCGGCACGAAGGCGCGCGCCTCTACGACGAGGAGCTCGGCGCGCTCGAGCGGTTCGGGCTCGTGCTGCTCGGGCTTGGGCCAGACGGGCACGTCGCGTCGCTCTATCCCGAGCAGCCGACACTCGCCGAGACGCAGCTCAAGGCGATCGGCGCCGAAGCGAAGCTCGAGCCGTTCGTCGATCGCATCACCCTGACCTTGCCGATGCTGTGTCATGCGGACGAGGTGCTCTTCCTCGTCACCGGTGCGGACAAGGCGGACGCCGTCTGGGCCGCGTTCGCCGGCGAGCCGTCGCGCGCGACGCCGGGGAGCCTCGTGCGCGCCATCGACGGCAGGACGACGGCCGTGCTCGACGCCGCCGCTGCAGCGAAGCTCTAGTCGGGAATGAACGTGCTGATCGGCGCCGTGATCGAGACGACGACCGGGAGGCCGCCGACCTTCGACTCGACAGCCACCGCGTCGATGGAGCCTGTGACGCCGTCCTTGCGGCGGAAGCGCGCGCGGTGTTGCACCGAATGCTCGCGCTTGAGCATTGCGTAGACCTCGGCGATCTCCTCGTCCGAGCGCGTCGTCACGTCGCGAGCGTTGAGGGCGGCCAGCTCCTCGCGGCTGTAGCCGAGGAGCGTCAACCCGCTGTCGTTCGCCGCGAGGTAGCGGCCTTCGTCGTCCGTGACGAAGAGCGCGGAGTCGCCGGTCATCAGCGCCTCGCCGAGGAGCGCCTGGTGCAGGATGCGAAGGGAGCCGGTCTCCACGCATTTGACGCTACTCCGCTGTCGAAAGATCGTCTAGGGAAGTCTCGACGACGGGGGAAGCGTGACCGCTTTGCCGCGCGCCGCAGCGAGCGCCTGGAGCACGAGCACGGTGTCCGCGACCGGGACGTCCTCCAGGAAGTCGCTGCGCGCCTTGAACGACGCAAGGATCTCGCCGATCGCGCGGCGGTAGCCCCGCGTATCCGCCGCGGCGAGAGCGACGAGCCCGGCCGCGACCGGCTCGGGGAAATCGTCGCGGTCGCGGAGGGTGCCGCCGAGTGTGAGCGCCGCAGCGTCCTTGCCGAGCACGAGCAGCGCGAGCGTGCCCGCGTAGCGGCCGATCGGCGACTCCGCGTCCGCGGCGTCCGCGTCGAGCGCCCAGCGGGCGGCCGGGGCGGCGTCGTCGCCGGCAAGGAGGAGCGACTTCATCGCAGCGATTGGCCGGCCCCAAGAGTCGGCGGGCGCGCCCGCATCCCAGCTCTCGCGGTAGCGCGCCGCCGCGCGCCGCAGCCACTCCCGCGACTCGTCCACCTGCCCGGCCATCAGCAGGCAGAGCCCGGCGGCCCACGCGCTGTTCGCAAGCTGCGTCAACTGGCGCTGGTCGGCGTCGCGCATCGCGCCACGGCGGTAGCGCGCGATCGCCTCTGCCGCGCGTTCGGCCCAGTCCACGCGCGCACGATAGCGGGGTCTGATTGAACGGTCAGTCAACTCCGCTATCGTCCAACGCATGCGTGAGGCGCGCGAGGTCTTTTTCGTCGACGGCGTACGAACCGCGTTCGGCAAGGCCGGGCCCAAGGGCCAGTTCTGGCGGACGCGCGCCGACGACATGGGCGTGAAGGCGGTGCGCGAGCTGCTGCGCCGCAACCCGCAGATCCCTGCCGAGCGGATCGGCGACGTCGTCCTCGCGGCGACGGCGCAGGTCGGCGACCAGGGGCTGACGCTCGGCCGCGACGTCGCGCTGCTCGCGGGGATCCCGGCCAGCGTCCCGGGCTTCGCGGTCGACCGGATGTGTGCTGGTGCGCTCACGGCCGTGACCGCGGCGGCCGGCGAGATCGCACTCGGTGCAGTCGATGTCGCGCTCGCCGGCGGGATCGAGCACATGGGCCATCACCCGATGGGCGAGGATGTCGACTTCAACCCGCGCTTCGTGTCGGAGCGGCTGATCGACGAGTCCGCGGCGTCGATGGGCCAGACGGCGGAGAACCTGCACGACAAGTTCCCCGCGATTACGAAGGAGCGCGCAGACGCGTTCGCGCTTCAGTCGCAGGAGCGCGCAAGCGCAGCCTGGGAGAACGGCGTCATGAAAGAGACCGTCGTGCCGATGGCGGTGTTCACGGACGACGGCTGGAAGGTCGCGGCACGCGACGAGTTCCTCCGCCCCGACACCTCGCTCGACGGGCTCGCGCAGCTGAAGCCGGCGTTCCGCGCAGGCGGTCGCGTCACCGCGGGGAACTCTGCAGGCCTCACCGACGGCGCAACCGCATCGTTCCTCGCCGCCGAGGACACGGTTGCCGAGCTCGGCTTGCAGCCGAAGCTTCGGCTCGTCGGGTATGCGTACGCGGGCGTCGAGCCGCACCTGATGGGCTACGGGCCGGTGCCCGCGACACGGCGGGTGTTCGAGCAGGCCGGGCTCACGATCGACGACGTCGACCTCTTCGAGTTGAACGAGCCGTTCGCGGTGCAGGTGCTGACGTGGTGCGACGAGCTCGGCGTTCCGGCGGACGATCCGCGCCTCAATCCGTACGGCGGCGCGATCGCGTGCGGGCATCCGCTCGCAGCGACCGGCGTGCGCCTGATCGCGCAGCTCGCGTACGGCCTGCGCGAGCGCGGCGGCCGCTACGGCTTGACGGCGCTCTGCATCGGCATGGGCATGGGCTGCGCGATCCTCTGGGAGAACACGCAGTGAGTGAGACGCTGTTCAAGCTGAACGCCGTCGGCTCGGTCGCGCTCGTGACGATCGACAACGGCGAGGACTATCGCAAGCCGACGACGCTCGGCCGCTCCGCGTTCGAGTCGGCGGTGGCGGTGCTCGACGAGCTCGAGCAGGGCGATTGGACGGCAGCGGTGTTCACGGGCAAGCCGTTCGTGTTCTGCGTCGGCGCCGACATCGACGAGTTCACGAAGACGCGGTCGGCGGACGATGCGCGCGAAGGCATCCGTGCAGGGCACGGGCTCTTCGGCCGGATCCGCGCGTTGCCGTTCCCGACCGTTGCCGCGATCAACGGCGCGGCGCTCGGCGGCGGCCTCGAGCTCGCACTGCACTGCACCGCGCGCACGCTCGCCTCGAACGTCCGCCACATCGGCTTCCCCGAGGTGGCGCTCTCGATCATCCCGGCCTGGGGCGGCACGCAGCTCCTGCCGCGCCTGATCGGCCCCGAGGCCGCGGCGAAGGTGATCGTGCTCAACCCGCTGCGGCAGAACAAGCTCCTGACCGCGCCCGAGGCGTTCGAGCTCGGGATCGCAGACCGCCTGCTCGAGCCGGTCGAGTTCGTCGACGAGTCGCTGGCGATTGCCCGTGAGCTCGCTAGTAACAGCCTGTTACTAGACCGGGAGGCGCCGGACTGGTCGGACGTCCTCACCGTGCTGCGGAAGGCGCGCTCGCGCGTCGAGGACGCGGTGCACGGCGCGACGCGCGCGCCGTACGTCGCGCTCGATCTGATCGCCGGCGCGCAGGACTGGTCGATCGAAGAGGGCTATGCCGCAGAGGAGGCCGCGATGGCCGAGCTGCTCGTCAGCCCGCAGGCGCAGGCATCCGCATACGCGTTCACCGTCGTCGAGCGGCGGTCGAAGCGTCCGCCCGAGCTGCCGGATGCAAAGCCCCGCCGCGTGCAGAAGGTGGGCATCGTCGGCGCCGGACTGATGGCGACGCAGCTCGCGACCCTCTTCGTCCGGCGGCTCGAGGTGCCGGTGGTGCTGCGCGACATCGAGCAGGCGCGCATCGACGAGGCACTCGCGACGGTGCGCGAGGAGGTCGGCGCGAAGAAGCCCTTCCTCGCAACGCTGATCGACGGTGGCA
>JANMQZ010000179.1:0-14573 GCA_031370755.1 Actinomycetes bacterium | reverse complement strand
GCGGCCAGGTCGAGGCGACCGATTGGCTGCCCGAGGACTACCGGGCGAAGCTGATCAAGTTCATCGAGATGCACGGCAACTCCGAGCTCATGGGCGTCCTCCCCGAGCGCGAGTGGATCCTCCGTGCGCCGACCCTCCAGCGCAAGCTCGCGCTGACGGCGAAGGTGCAGGACGAGGTCGGCCACGCGCAGCTCATCTACCGCGTCGTCGAGGACCTCGGCAAGCCGCGCGCGCAGTGCCTCGCCGACCTCGTCGCCGGGAAGTCGAAGTTCCACAACGTCTTCCACTATCCGACGAAGACGTGGGGCGACGTCGGCGTCATCGCCTGGCTCGTCGACGCGGCGGCGATCATCAGCCAGAAGGCGCTGCTCAAGTGCTCGTACGCGCCGTACGCGCGGATCATGAAGAAGATTTGCTGGGAGGAGTCGTTCCACATCCTCCACGGCCGCGACGTCATCCTCGCGATGGTCACGGGCACGCCGGCGCAGTTCGAGCTCGTGCAAGAGGCGCTCGACCGCTGGTGGGGGCCGCTGATGCAGTTCCACGGCAACCCGATTGCGGCCGACGAGGATCCGATGTTCCAGTGGCGGATCAAGTCGCAGGGCAACGAGGAGGCGCGGCAGCAGTTCCTCGATGGGTACGTGCCGCAGATCCTCGAGCTCGGGCTGACGATCCCCGACCCGAAGCTGCGCAAGGGCGACGACGGCGTCTGGGTGTACACCGAGCCGGACTGGGCGGAGCTGAAGAGCGTAGTCACCGGGCACGGCCCGCGCACGGCCGACCGCCTCGCGTTCCGCGCGCGCTTCATCGAGCAGGAGCAGTGGGTGCGCGACGCGCTCGCCGCCTGATGATCTGGGAGATCTTTCGACGGGACCGGGCGGGACAGCCGTTCGAGCATGCGGGGTCGGTCGAGGCGCCTGATGCGGAGTTCGCGGAGGCGTGGGCGCGCGAGCAGTACGGGCGCCGCGGCGAGTCGGTCGCGTTGTGGCTCGTCCCGCGCCACGCCGTGCACGTCGTAAGCGACTGGGCAGACGAGTTCGACCTGAAGTACCGGCGCGTCGACGGCTATTCGATCAAGGCCCGCTTGAAGGAGGCGCGTGAACGAGCTTCTGCTCAGCCTCGCTGACGACGAGCTCGTCATCGGCTGGCGCGACTCGGAGTGGACGGGCATTGCCCCGCTTCTCGAGGAGGACGTCGCATTCTCATCAATCGCGCAGAACGAGATCGGTCATGCGCGCGCGTTGTACGAACTGTTGACGGACGACGCGGACGCGCTCGCGTTCGACCGTCCGCTCGACGCGTATCGTTGCGCGCCGCTCGTCGAGCTGCGGCTCCTCGACTGGGGGCACGCGATCGCGCGCCGCTGGCTCTACGAGGTGGCCGACGAGATCCGGATCGCTGCGCTCATGGAGGACGACGACGCCACCGTCGCGGGCCTCGCGGCGAAGATCAACCGTGAGGAGGCGTACCACCGCATGCACGCCGAGATGTGGCGCGAGCGGCTGCAGGACGCGCCGCAGTTCCGCGCCGCGGTCGACGACCTGTGGCCGTACGCGCTCGGCCTGCTACCGACGGAACAGCGCGCCTCGCTCGTTGCGCGCGTCGGCCGTGACGAGGTCGACGCGATCGAGCGGGGCGCACACACCGACGAGCTTGCGGAGCTCTGGAACGAGATGACGATGGTGCGGCGGTCGGCGCCGGCGGGTGCGCAATGGTGACGGCCGAGCAGGTCTGGGACGCGCTCGACGAGATCCCCGACCCCGAGATCCCGGTCATCTCGCTCGTCGACCTGGGCGTCATCCGCTCGGTCGATGTCTCGGATGGACATGTCCGCGTGGAGCTCACGCCGACGTTCCTCGGCTGCCCGGCGCTCGAGGCGATGAAGCGCGCGCTCGAGGAGACCGTGACGGCGCTCGGCGCCGAGCCGGACGTGCGCGTGATCCAGGACGACTCGTGGTCGACCGACAAGATCACGCCTGCGGGCCGCGAGAAGCTCCGAGCCGCGGGCTTCGCGCCACCGCCGCCGCGCGAAGCCGGCGCGCCGCAGCTCCTGCAGCTGCAGGCGAACGTGCACCGGTGCCCGTACTGCGGCTCGAGCGACACGACGCTGGAGAACATCTTCGGCCCAACGCCGTGCCGCTCGCTCCGTCACTGCTCGAGCTGCAAGCAGCCGTTCGAGCAGTTCAAGACGATCTGATCGCCAGCAGCCGAGCACGAAGACGGTGCAGATACGGCATCAACCCGTAGATCACAACGGGCACTGCGATCGTTGCGAGCACGAATGTGCGGAGCACCGGTGACATCGTCCGGAGCCAGTCTCCGAACGCCAAGTTGATGACGGTCAGCGTCGGGAAGACACAGAGCCAGATCATGAAGGCGAGCTGGTGCTTGCTGGGTGCCGGAACCCGCGCAGGCGGGCTCTTCGTGGAGTCATGCATGGGAAGTCCTTTCAGTGACGCCGTGGAGGGCATTGCGGACGTCCTCGTCGACGAGATCGGCATTGATTGCGATTGCGGCCGCGGATCCTTCGCCTGCGGCGGTGATCACCTGTGCCCGTGGGTTGGTGACGTTTCCAGCCGCCCAGACGCCCGGCACGCTCGTTCGCCCGGTGGCGTCAGCCCGAACGAGTCCCCACTCGTCGACGTCACAACCCAGAGCGTCGAGCAGCCCGTCGGTCCGCGCGCGGAGCGTCGGCCGGATGAAGACTGCGGCGCGGGGAATCGTGCGACCGTCGGCGAGCCGGACGGCGTCCAGCCGATCGTCGACGATCGAGAACTGCGCGACGAGACCCTCGACGACCCGAATGCCTCGCGCGGCCAGCGCCGCCGACTCAGCAGCGTTGACGGGGTAAGCGTGCGCGAAGAAGATGACGTCGCCCGACCACTGCCGAAGAAGGTGCGCGTGGTCGACGGAGCCGGAATCGGTCCCGAGAACGCCGAGGGGCTGATCGCGGACCTCCCAGCCGTGGCAATACGGGCAGTGGAGGAAGTCTCGGCCCCAGCGCTCGCGAGCGCCGGGAATGTCGGGCAGCTCGTCGACGGCGCCCGTCGCAAGAAGCAGCCGCCGGGCGGTCAAGGTGCGACCCGCGGCAAGCCGGAGCGCGAAGCCCCTCGTGACGTCGACCACCCGCTCGTCGGCGAGCTCGACGCCGTAGCTGCGAACTTCTGCACGCGCGGTTGCCAGAAGCTCGGCGGGCGGCATCCCGTCGCGGGACAGGAAGCCCTGCATGTGTGCCGCGGGCGCGTTGCGCGGCGTCCCGGCGTCGACGACCACGACTCGGCGCCTCGCGCGGCCGAGCACGAGCGCCGCACTCAAACCGGCAGCACCGCCACCGACCACCACGACGTCATAGTCCTCAGACTTCATGGCTCGACGATGCATGAGAGAGGCGGCGGCCGCCACGTTCGTTGCTGTTTCCGGGAACCGGCACTAGCGTGGTCGCCGTGGAGAGCTCGCCGGCCATCCCAGACGTGCTCGCCGAAGTCGGGCCGCGCTTGAGACGGCTGCGTCAGCAACGCGGCGTCACGTTGACGGCGCTTGCGGCGAGGACGGGGATCTCGAAGAGCACGCTGTCCCGCCTGGAGAGCGGACAGCGAAAGCCGAGCCTCGAGCTGCTTCTACCGCTCGCCGAAGCCCATCAAGTGCCACTCGATGAGCTCGTTGGCGCACCGGACGTGGGCGACCCTCGGATCCGGCTCAAGCCGCGCGTCCGCAACGGCCGCATGGTCTTCTCGCTCACACAGCAGTCGACCGGCGTGCAGGTCTGGAAGGTCGTGATTCCACCGGAGCGCGAGCATGAGCTTCGTACGCACGAGGGCTACGAATGGTTGTACGTGCTCTCCGGGCAGATGCGCCTGATCCTCGGTGAGCACGACATCACGATGGGCCCCGGCGAAGTCGCCGAGTTCGACACCCGCCTGCCGCACTGGTTCGGCCCGGCGGACGACCAGCCCGTCGAGATCCTGAGCGTCCACGGACCGCACGGCAAGCGGATGCACGTCCGCGCGGCGCCGCGGCAGTGATTCCCAGAAACGGCAACGACCGTTGCTCGCCCATTTGGATGCTGGCAACCTCGTCGACGTGAGCTCCCTTGCGTCCGTCCCCAACATGGAGAGGAGTCAGATGGACCCCCAGAAGATCGCTCGAGCGACGGGCGTGCTCTTCCTCATCACGTTCGTCACCTCGATCCCAGCCCTGCTCCTGTACGACCCGATCCTCAAGGACAACGGGTTCTCCAGCTACATCAACGGCGCCGGCGCCGACAGCCAGATCTTCCTCGGCGCGACGCTGGAGCTGGTCCTCATCTTCGCCAACATCGGAACCGCGCTCGTGCTTTTTCCGATCCTCAAGCGCCAGAGCGAGATCCTCGCTCTCGGCTACGTCACGGTTCGCCTCGTCGAGTGCGTGTTCATCGCAGTCGGGATCCTCAGTGTGCTCGCGGTCGTGACGCTGCGGCAGGATGCTGCGGGCGCGGATGCAGCCACCCTCGGCGTCGTCGGCCAAGCGCTCGTCGCCGTCAAGGACGCGACATTCCTGCTCGGCCCCGGCTTCACCGTCGGCGTCGGAAACGGAATGATCCTCGGCTACCTGATGTACACGTCGGGGCTGATTCCGCGACGCCTGGCCCTGTTCGGCCTCGTTGGAGGGCCGCTGGTGTGCATCGCGGGGATCCTCGTGCTGTTCGGCGTCCTCGACTTCGGCGGCGCCGGCCAGTTCCTCTTCACGATCCCGGAGATCATCTGGGAAGGCGCTGTTCTCGGCATCTACCTCATCGTCAAGGGCTTCAGGCCCGCTCCGATCATCGCTTCAGATGGCGCGGCGACGCGGCCTGAGGCTCGTCCCGCGACGTAACCGCGATACGCCGGGCCGCCGTCTAGCAGAGGACGATCAAGTCGAACGCGCCGTCAACCGGTACGGTCGGAGCCTAGCGCGGGTGCCTCGTGCGTCAAGCTGTGCCCCTGCAGCTCGAGCGCATCGCCGCAACCCGCTACGTCACGCCGCTTCGCGAGGGCGGGTCGCTGCCCGCGCTCGTCGAGGCCGACGACGACGGGCTCTACGTCCTCAAGTTCCGCGGCGCGGGTCAGGGCCGCAAGGCGCTCGTTGCCGAAGTCGTCGCCGGCGAGCTCGCGCGCGCGCTCGGGCTGCTCGTCCCGCGGCTCGCCCTCGTCGAGCTCGACCCCGCACTCGGCCGCGCCGAGCCGGATCCCGAGATCCAGGACCTGCTCGTCGCGAGCGCGGGCCTGAACCTCGGCGTCGACTTTCTCCCCTCGGCGCTGCCCTACAGCCCGGCCGTCGGCCCGGCACCCGATGCCGAGCTCGCTGCCGACGTCGTCTGGTTCGACGCGCTCGTCACGAACATCGACCGCACCGCGCAGAACCCGAACCTGCTGCTCTGGCACGACCGGCTGTGGCTGATCGACCACGGCGCCGCGCTCTACTTCCACCACGCGGCCGAGCGCGACCCGACGCACGCGCGCAGCCCGTTCTCGGCGATTCGCGAGCACGTCCTGCTGCCGTTCGCGGGCTCGATCGCCGAGGCGGACGAGCGGCTCGCATCGCAGGTGACCGAAGCGGTGCTCAAGGACGTCGCGGAGGCGATCCCGGACGAGTGGCTCGACGGCGACGACCGCCGCTCGTACGTCGAATATCTCCTGGAGCGGCTCGAGGTGCCGCGGGACTTCGTCGAGGAAGCAGAGCGAGCGCGTGTCGAGCAGTAGCCCCTTCTCCTATGCGATCTAAAGGCTCGTGCCGCGGCTCGAGCGCGGCGAGCGCGTCAACGTGGGCGTCGTCGTCTTCTGCCGGCCGCTCGACTTCCTCGCGGCGCGCACCGGGCTCGACGAGACGCGCGCCGCCGCGCTCTGGCCGGAGCTCGACCTGGACGCGGTGCGCCCGCACCTCAAGGCGATCGAGCGCATCGCCGCCGGCGACCCGAGCGGCGGCCCGATGGCGAAGCTCGACACGACGGCGCGCTTCCACTGGCTCGTCGCCCCGTCGAGCACGATCATTCAACCGTCTGCGGTGCACACCGGCGTCTGCGCGGACCCGCCCGCGCAGCTCGATCATCTGTTCGAGACGCTCGTCCGCTCTTGACTCACCACGCCGTGCCGCCGATGCACGACGGCGAGCTGACGACGGACGCTGTGCTCGTTCGCCGGCTGCTCGCAGAACAGTTCCCGCAGTGGGCCGATCTCCACGTCGAGGCTGTCCTGCCGGCCGGGACCGATAACGCGATCTACCGCCTCGGCGACGACATGTGCGTTCGACTCCCGCGTCTGCACTCGAAGACGCTGCCGCTCGAGAAGGAGGTTCGCTGGCTGCCGAGGCTCGCGCCGTCACTGCCGCTCGCCATACCCGCCCCGCTCGTCGTCGGCGAGCCGGCCGGCGGGTTTGCTTTTCGCTGGTCCGTCTACCGCTGGCTCGACGGAGACACGGCGAGTGCGGAGACGATCGACGATCTCCGCCGGACGGCGAACGATCTCGCGGCTTTCATCGCCGCTCTGCAGCGGGTCGATGCCACGGGAGGACCGCCGCCGGGGGAGCACAACGCCTTCCGCGGCGTGCCCCTCGCAGAGCGAGACGACCAGACGCGCGCCTCGATCGCACTGCTCGGTGGAGCAATCGACGGCGCCGCCGTGATCGGTGCATGGGAGGCGGCCCTCGGCGCGCCCGCACGGGAAGAGGAGCCCGTCTGGATCCACGGCGACCTCGACTTCCGGAACCTCCTCGTCGAGCACGGGCGCGTCACCGCGGTGATCGACTTCGGCTGCCTCGGCATCGGCGACCCCGCGTGCGACGTCGCGGTGGCGTGGAAAGTCCTCACGGGGGACGACCGCGAATCGTTCAGGGCAGCCCTTCAGGTCGACGACGCGATGTGGGCTCGCGCGCGGGGCTGGGTGCTCTCGCAGGCGTTGATGGCGTTGTCGTACTACACCCTCGAGACGAACGCCGTGCTCGTGCAGGAGGCTCGGCGCTGGCTGGCCGAGCTGCTTGCCGAGCGCAGTTGACGTTCAGCCGCGTTCATCCGTCGTCACTCGCGGACGACCACGATCGCGTCGGGATGCGCGGCGAGCCAGGCCCGCATGCGCAGCTCCGTCTCCATCTGCTGCGCTGTGGCGTTGAGCGAGCCGAGAAACGACACCTCGACCTCGTCAGCCGAGAGCTGCGTCACGACGACGTTTGCGTCGAACGCAAACTCGGCGAGCAAACCCCGCAGCAGGGCTGGATTCGAAAGCTTGACCCGCATGGTGCGAACCCCCTCGGTCTCGCCCGAAGCAAAGCACGCCGTGGCGCGCGCGGGTATCCCTCCTAGCGGTACTTCTCGATCAGAGACCGCGCCATCTCCTTCGCACGCTTCGCAGCGTCGACATCGCCTTCGCCCGCCTGCACGATCGAGCCCTTCATGAGAATGTGGTAGGAGCGCGCGAACTCGTCGATGTCGCGGAGGCCCGCCTCGGTCGCGAGCGAGCGGAGAACGTCGCGGATGTTCTCGAGATGATCGGCGCTCGCGCGGCCGATGGGGTGGTTGAGATCGGCAGTCTCGAGCAGCACGTTGACGAACGAGCAGCCCTCGAAATCGCTGCGATGGAACCACTCGTCGAAAAGGTCGAAGATCGCGAGCAGGCTCTCCTCAGGCGTGACGCCGCGCCTGCGCGCCTCGGTCTCGACCCAGCCGTGCGTCCAGACCTCCTCGCGCTTGCGCAGGAACGCAAGCACGAGATCGTCCTTCGACGGGAAATGGCGGTAGAGCGTGGCCTTCGCGACGGCGGCCCGCTCGATCACCTCCTCGATCCCGACGGCGCGGATGCCGCGGCGAGAGAAGAGGTCGTACGCGCTCTCCATGATCCTGTCGCGGGCGATCGGCTCGGCGCTCATGCCTGCCACCCTAGCACTGGACAGACAGGTCTCCCTCGCGCAGAACGCCCCGTGGCACTAGGCTCCCGGGCCATGAGCGTCGAGATCCGGTATTGCCCCGTCTGAAGCGGCTACGACCGCCGGGCCGCGAGTCTCGCGGCCGAATTGACAGACGAGGGCTTCGACGCGGCGATCCAGCCTGGACGCTCCGGCCAGTTCGACGTCCTCCTGGACGGCGAGCTCGTGTTCTCGAAGCAGCAGGTGGACCGGTTTCCGGAGCCAGGCGAAGTGCTGGCCTTGCTGCAGCGCTGACGCTCGCAGCACTCGCCGCGGGCTGCGGCGGCGGCCGCCTCTCGCACGGCGACTTCGTCGAGAGGGCCGACGCGATCTGCTCGGCCTACGCCGACGGGACGAAGGCGGTCGTGCGACCGACCTCGTACGGCCAGATCGTCAAGTACGTCGCGAAGACGCTGCCGCTCTACGAGGCGGCGTTGCGGAAACTCGAAGCGCTGAAGCCGCCGGCCGGCGACGAACAGGCGGTGCATACCTGGCTTGCCGCCGACCGCCGCGTCGCGAAGGCCGTGCACGACCTCGGCGACGCCGCACAGCGACGCGACTTTCCCGGCGTGACGGCGGCCGCCGCACGAGCGCAGCTCGCGGGGAGCGCGAGCCGCGAGGCCGCCGCGGCTCTCGGGATGACCGTGTGCGCGCGCCTCGTCAGCGGCCGGTGAACTTCGCCTCGCGCTTCTCGAGGAAGGACGCGACGCCCTCACGAAAGTCCTCGGTCTGCGCAGCTGCCACCTGGAGCTGCGCCTCGAGCTCGAGCTGCTCCTCGAGCGTCGCCGTCACTGCGTGGTCGAAGAGTCGCTTCGTCATGCCGACGGCGCGCGTCGGCATCGCGGCGTAGAGCGCAGCGAGCTCCGCCGCCCGCGCGCCGAGCGAGTCGGCTTCGACGACCTCCGAGACGAGGCCCCACGCGTGTGCTTCCGCTGCGGTCAGTCGGCGGTTCGACGTCATCCACTCGAACGCGCGGGATGCGCCGAGCAGTCGGTGGAGAAAGAAGGTGCCGCCCGCGTCCGGGACGAGCCCGATGCCGATGAATCCCGGGACGAAGCTCGCGTTGTCGGCTGCGATGCGGAGGTCGCAGACGCAGGCGAGCGACAGGCCCGCACCCGCGCAGACGCCGTTCACCGCCGCGATCACGGGCTTCTCGAGCGCGCGGATCGCCAGCACGTTCGGGTGATACGTCGCGCGCAGCGTCCCGCCGAGGTCGACCGTCTCGCTGAACTCGGTCAGGTCCTGGCCGGCGCTGAAGCCCCGCCCGGCTCCCGTCAGCACGACGGCGCGCACCTCGGGATCGCGCGCTTCCTTCAGCGCGTCGCGCAGGCCGGCGTGCACTGCACGATTGAACGCATTCAGGACCTCGGGGCGATTCAGCGTGATCGTCTGGACGGCGCCGTCACGCGAGCTCTCGACCACGGCCATGTGCGGACCCTACTTCGTCAGCACCGAGAGGGCGGCGTAGTCGGCGGCCGTCGCCTGGTCGCCGAGAAAGACGGAGAAGCCGTGCGTGCCCGCGGCGTGCAGGAGCGGCACGTAGTTCGCCGCCGGGTACTTGCGGTACACGCCGATCACCGGATGCACCTGGTCGAGCGACCAGCCGGCGAGAAGCGAGTGCGCGACCGTCATGTCGGGCCGGTAGACGCGCGGAAACTGGTTGTAGTAGGCCTGCGGCAGGAGCTCGAAGCCGGCGTTGCGCCAGCTCGCATAGTCGAGCGGCATCACGTAGCCCGCGGCCGCGGCGCCGTAGGTCGTGAGGGCTGCGGGCAGCGTCGGCTGCAGTGACCGGAACACGTCGACGAATGTCTTCGAGCGCTTCCAGCCGTGCACCTTCTTCGTCTCGAGGTACGGCGCCTCCGCGTCCGCGATGTAGAAGTCGAGCCCGTAACGGCGCACCGCGAGGTCGGCGAGTACCGCGTCGATGAGCGGGTGCTCCTCTTCGTAGCCCCACCCTCCGACCGAGATGCCGTGCTCGCGGAAGACGTCGACCCACATCGGGTCGAGCTCGAGCTGGTTCAGCCCATTCGTGACGTGGAAGGCGACCCACGTGAAGTGGTTCTCCTCGAGCTGCACGGCAAGCCCCCACGGCCCGGGCAGGTTGCCGGGGTTGTCGACGAAGACGCCGGCGCCGTCGAACGGCCTCGCCGGAGCGCCGGCGCGGGCGGTCGCTGCCAGCGCGGCTGCGCAGAGGCAGGCTGCAAGCGCCGCGGTGAGCTTCATCAGCGGCCCTTGAAGTCGGGCGGCCGCTTCTCGACGAACGCATTCAGTCCTTCGGTCGCGTCGTCGGATGCGCGCGCGAGGTAGAACGCGCGACGCTCGAACTCGATGCCGACGGCGAGGGGCGCCTCGAAGGCCTTGTCGACCGCCTCTTTCGCGAGGCGCACCGAGATCGGCCCTTTCGCCGCGATCTCCGCGGCGACGCGCTTCGCCTCGTCGAGCCAGGCTTCCTTCGCGACGACGCGGGCGACGAGCCCGAAGTCGAGCGCCTCGCGTGCCGAGAGCATGCGCCCGGTGAGAATCATGTCCATCGCGACAGCCTTGCCGACCGCGCGCGTCAGGCGCTGCGTGCCGCCGGCGCCGGGGAGCACGCCGAGGTTGATCTCGGGCTGGCCGAACCTCGCGGTCTCCGACGCGACGATGAGGTCGCACAGCATCGCGAGCTCGCAGCCGCCTCCGAGGCAGAAGCCCGAGACGGCGGCGACGACCGGCGTGCGCAGGTCGCGGATCGAGTCCCACGCATCGATGCGGCGGTTCTCGTAGAGCGAGATCGGCGTTCCCGCAGCGAGCTCGGCGATGTCGGCGCCGGCAGCGAACGCGCGCTCGCCCCCGCCGAGCACGATCGCGCGAATCTCGGGATCGGCGTCGAGCCCCTGGAGTGCGGAGACGACCGCGCCCATCAGCTCGCCCGAGAGCGCGTTCAGCTGCTTCGGCCGGTTCATCAGCACGACGCCGACGCGGCCCTCGCGCTCGACGAGCGCTAGCTCTTCTTGTCCAGGAATGCCTGGATCGCTCCCTTCGCCTCGTCGTCGAGCATCGACAACGCGAGCCAGTCGCGTGCGTGGCCGATCGTCTCGTGCCACGAGATGTCGCGCCACCAGTTCAGCTGCTGCTTCGCGTAGCGCGTCGTCTGCGGCAGCTTCGCTGCGAGGTTCTCCACGACCTCGTCGACCTTCGCGTCGAGCTCCGCGCGCGGCACGGCCCAGTTGATGAGCCCCCACTCGGCCGCCTGCCTCGCCGGCACCGGCTCGCACATGAGGATCATCTCGCGTGCGCGGCGGTCGCCGATCATGATCGGCAGCCACTGCGTCGCACCCCCGGCCGGCACGGATCCGTGCTCGAGGCCGACGTGCCGGATGAACGCGTCGTCGACCATCACCGAGAGGTCGCACGCCATCTGCAGCTCGTTGCCGCCGCCGACGGCGATGCCCTGCACGCGCGCGAGTGTCGGCTTGCCGATCTCGCGGAGGCGGTCGTGCATGTCCTTGAACGCCCCGAACCATTTCCAGTACTCACGCGGGTTGTCGAGCAGCTCCGCGCCCCAGCTCTTGAGGTCGGCGCCGACGCAGAATGCGCGCCCCTCGCCCGTGATCACGACGACGCGGATGTCGTCGTCCCAGCTCGCGTCCTCCGCCGCGCGCGCGATCTCGCGCAGCATCTTGAAGTCGAAGGCGTTCAGTACCTCCGGCCGGTTCAGCGTGATCGTCGCGCGGTGGCCGCTCTTCTCGTAGCGGATCCGCTCGAATCCGAGCTCTGCGGGATCGACCGGGCGCGGTGCGTCCGGCTCGCTCAACTGACTTCCGCGAATTCGATCGTCGGCTGCGGGAGGCCGCGGTCCGCGACGTCCTTGCCGGCGGCCATGAACTCAGGGCTGCGTGTTCCGGTCTTGAACGCGTCCTTGTCGGCGAACTCGAACTCGGCGTAGTAGGCGTGCTTCGCGTCGCCCATCGGCGAGCCGAAGACCTTTCCATGACGGAAGACGGCGCCCGGCACTTGCTTGCAGATCTCGACATGCCCGGCGTACACGTCGGCGTCGGGCTCCTGGTCGTACAGCACGATCACGCGATACATCGTTTCCTTTCGGTCGCTGGCGGCCCTGCGTGGCGAGCATAGTGCTCGGCCGCGTGGGAGACTTCCGGCATGGCAGGAGAAATGGTTCATCTCGAGCTGAGCGCGGCCGACGCCGACCGTGCGCAGCAGTTCTGGAGTGGCCTTTTCGGCTGGCAGTTCCAGGGCAGCGGCATGCCGGACATGGACTACCGCATGGCGCAGATCGACGACAAGTCGGGCGCGGCGATCATGCCGTCCGACCAGAGCCCGGGGCATCCGAACGTCTACCTCGCAACCGACGACATCGACGCGTCGGTCGGCAAGGTCCGGTCGCTCGGCGGCCAGGCCGAGGACAAGGCTCCCGTGCCCGGGCACGGCTGGTTCTCGGCGTGCAAGGACACGGAGGGGAACGCGTTCCACCTCTGGCAGGCCGACGCGTCCGCGGGCGCATAACGCAGGCGATTCGCACGGCGGCGCCGGCTCGAGTGTGCCGGCGCCGCAGCGTTCTGCAAACCTAGGGGCCGTGTCCGGCAACGTCCTCGCAACAACGCTCGCGGTGTCGTCCGGCCTCGCCGGGTCCGTCCAGATCGCGCTCATGTCGCGCCTCGGCGAGCGGATCGGCGTCTTCCAGGCGCTCGCCTTCTCGACCCTGCTGGCGGCGGTGCTCGCGTTCGCAATCCTGCTCGTCGTGCGGCGCACCGCAGCGGGGTACGAACGCGCGCTCCATCAGCCCTGGTGGATGCTGATGGGCGGCGTCATGGGCCTGCTGATCGTGTTCACGATCACGTACGCCGGCCCGCGCATCGGCGTCGCGTCGACGGTCGGGATCCTGATCGCGGGGCAGCTCGCAGCGGGCGCGGCCATCGACAAGTGGGGGCTCTTCGGCTCGGAGAAGATCGCGCTGCACTGGCCGCGCGTGTTCGGCATCCTGCTGCTCGGCGTCGGCGCGGCGCTGTCGCTGAAGAAGTAGTGGAGAGGGAACGCCGCGCGTCCGCGGTCGGGCTCGTGCTCGCGGCGGCGTGCTCGGTGCAGGGCGGCGCCGCGGTTGCGAAGACGCTCTTTCCGCAGCTCGGGCCGCCGGGCGTCGTCTTCCTGCGGCTCGCGTTCGGGTCGGCGGCACTCTGGGCGATTGCGCGCCCGCAGCTGCGGGGACGCGCGCGCGCCGACCTGCGGCTGATCGCGGCGCTCGGTGTCGTGCTCGTGTCGATGAACATCACGTTCTACGAGGCGCTGAGCCGCGCGCCGCTCGGGGTCGTCGTCACTGTCGAGTTTCTCGGGCCGCTCGCGGTCGCGGTCATCGGCTCGCGGCGAGCCGTCGACTTGCTCTGGGTCGTTCTCGCCGGCGCGGGTGTCGCGCTACTGGCAGAGAACCGCGGCGGCTCGGTGCACGTCGCGGGGATCGTGCTCGCAGCGACGGCGGGATTCTTCTGGGCGCTCTACATCCTGCTCGGCGTTCGCGTCGGCCAGAGGTTCGCGGGCGCGAGCGGGCTTGCGCCCGCGATGGCGCTCGGCGCGGTGCTGATGGCGCCGTGGGGCATCTACACGGCGGGACATCACCTGCGCGACGCGCAGCTCGTCGGCGCGGCAGTCGGCGTCGGCCTCCTGTCGTCGGCGCTGCCGTGGTCGCTCGAGCTCGAGGCGCTGAGGCGGCTGCCGCCGCACACGTTCAGCGTCGTGCTCTCGCTCGAGCCGGCCGTCGCCGCGCTCGCGGGCCTGCTGTTCCTCCACGAGCATCTGCTCGGGCGCGCGTGGATCGCGATCGCCCTCGTCGTGCTGGCGAGCGCCGGTGCCGCAGGGCACCGGCGCCCACCCACTCCGTCTACGCCGGCTTGATGTTCTGGTTCACGTTGAAGACGTTGCCCGGGTCGTACTGCGACTTGATCTTTGCGAGACGGTCGTAGTTCGGTCCGAACATGCCCTTCACGCGATCCGGCTCGTCCATCTGGAAGTTCGCGTACCCGCCGGCGAGCGCGTACGGCCGGACTGCGTCGGAGTACGCCTTCGCCCAGTCGCTGATAACACCGGCGTTGGCCGCATCCGAGTCGACGCCGCCGACGATCTGCGACCACTTCGCATCCCGGTAGCCCCACGCGGTCGCGTCGTTCGCGACGCGCGACGCGGCGCCGTCGATCGGGTAGAGGTGCATCGTGGACTTCCACGTCGGCATCGCCGCCGCGAACTCGACGTGCTTCTCGATCGCAGCGTCGGGGACCTCGTTCACGAAGTCGCCGCGCCAGTACCACTGGTCGCCGGCCGGGTACACGGCGTCGAACGCCGAGTTCCACGCCGGGAACGGCACCGGTGCGACACCGTCGAGGAGCGGCTTGCCGAACGCACGCGCCTCGCGGAGCGCCGGTGTCTCTTCCTCGCCGTTCTGGCACCAGACGACGCCGCACACCTTGCGCAGGTGCAGCTCCTCCGGGAACGGCGGTCCCGGCGGAACCGAGAGGAAGGCGAAGAACCCGCCGAGCTCGTCCGGCTGCTGCCCGATGAAGTCGCGATACCAGCGCATCACCTCGGGTGCGTCGTCGAGGCTGTAGAGCGTCGGCCCGGCGAGCACGGTGCTCACCGGATGCATGCGGAACGAGAACGACGTGACGACGCCGAAGTTGCCG
>JANMQZ010000155.1:0-3574 GCA_031370755.1 Actinomycetes bacterium | reverse complement strand
GTCGAGAGGTCGAGCTCGTCGCCCGCGAGCGCGCGCGGGTAGCCGCTGCCGTCGAGCCGCTCGTGGTGGTCGAGCACGAGCCGGCCGACCGCGTCGTCGAAGCCGCCGAGCTCGTTCAGGAGCTCACGTCCGCGTTCGGGGTGCTGCTTGACGACGTCGTACTCGTCGTCGTCGAGCGGGCCCGGCTTCTGGAGGATCCCCTCGGGGATCGAGAGCTTGCCGATGTCGTGCAGGAGACCGCCGATCGCGAGGCTGCGCAGGCGCGTGGGGGAGAGGCCGAGCTTCTCGCCGATCTGCACGGCGAGTGTTGCAACGCGGCGCGTGTGCTCCTCCGTCGAGGCGTCCTTGACCGCGAGACGCACGGTGAGCGCGCGGACGCGCGCGCCCAGGTACGCCTCCTCGGATGCGACGAGCTCTGCAGCACGCAGGTCGCCGACGAGCGCGCGTGAGCGGCGGCCGCGGCGCAGGTCGAAGACGAGCGAGCTGCCGACGACTACGAGGCCGGCCATCTCGAAGATGTGGCCGAGCCACCAGCCGAGATCCATGAAGGAGAGGATGAGCGCGCCGTAGAGGGAGCACGCAAGCAGCACGATGCCGAGCACGACCGCGAAGTCCGCGGCGCGCCTCGTGAGCAGGAACGTGTTCGTCGCGCGGATCGCAAGGGCGCCGTAGACGACGAGGCCGAGCGCGAAGAGCGCGATCGCCGGCGCCGACTTCGGTGCGGGCACGCCGGGGACGAGCTTCGGATCGAGGGCGCCGACGACACTGAAGACGACGATCGCCGCGGCCAGCGAGAGCTGCACGGCGAGCACGCGTGGGATCGCGCGCGCCGAGCCGAACTGCGGCAGCGCGGAGAGCGCCATCACGCAGCCGCCGACGGGAAGCGTCGCGGCGCCGGTCACCGCGATCAGGCCGTTCGGGCCGATCACCATGCCGGGCGTCGAGAGGCCGTGCACCGCGAGGAGCGCCGCCATCAGCGAGAAGCCGCCGCCGACGACGACCGTGCGCACGTCGCGCTGCCGCGCGCCGTACCACGTCACCGCCGCAGCGAGCACCGTCGCCGCGAGCGCGCTGACACCGACGCCGTAGAAGTGCACCCACATCGGCGGCATCACGTGGTGCTCGCCGAAGAGGACGAGCGCCGCCACGGGCAGGCCGCCGCACGTGATCACGACCGGCACGATCAGGCCGAAGGGTCGCCGCATCCACTCCGTATCGGCTGTTGCGAGCCGCTGCTTGACGATGTAAGTTGACACTTACGTAAGCAGATGCTTAAATAGCGGGCATGGAAGCTGCACTGCGGGCAATCGCCGAGCCGCGCCGCCGCCGGATCCTCCAGCTCGTCTGGGAGCAGGAGCTCACCGCCGGGGCCATCGCCTCGCAATTCGAGGTGTCGCGGCCTGCGATCTCGCAGCACCTGAGCGTGCTCAAGGAGGCGGGACTCGTGGACGAGCGGCGGAACGGCACCCAGCGTCTGTATCGCGCACGCCCGCAAGGGCTCGCCGAGCTGAAGGCGTTCCTCGAGGCGTCCTGGGGCGAACGGCTCGAGGCGTTGCAGCACGAGGCCGAACGAGAGGAGAGGAAGGACGATGGAAAGCGCAACTGAGACGTTTGCGATCGAGCGCGAGGTGTCGATCGCCGCGCGCCCCGAGACCGTGTGGAAGCTGCTCGCCGATCCGGCCGAGCAGTCGACCTGGTGGGGCACGTCACTCGACTTCGACGCGCGGCCCGGTGGACCGTTCCGCGTCGAGGTGGTTCCCGGCCACATCGCGAGCGGCGAGTTCGTCGAGGTCGCCGAGCCGAGCCGGCTCGTCTACACGTGGGGCTGGGAAGGCGAGGGCTCCGTGCCGGCGGGCTCGTCGACGGTCGAGATCACGCTCGAGCAGTCGGGTGACGGCACCAAGCTCACGTTCGTGCACAGCGGGCTCCCGTCCGAGGAGGCGGCCGCGTCGCACACGCACGGGTGGGACAACTACCTGCCGCGGCTCAAGATGGCGGCGGAGGGCGGCGACCCGGGTCGCGACCCGTTCCTCGACAGCATGAAGTAGGACGGAGCCGTTTTTTGCAACCAGGTTGCAACGAAGTTTCAACCTGGGTGCTCCGAAGGCGCGGCGGCCCGGTCTGAAGTGCCATGGGCGAGCGTCACTTCCTGATCGCGAAGGAGACGGTCCGGCTGCCGGACTTGCCGGCGAGCGTGACGGTCACCTTGACCTGCAGCGTCTTGCCCTTCGTCTTCCTCGGGATCTGGACCGCGATATTCACGGTGCTGTTCGCGATCGTGCCGACGCTCGGCACGGTCTTGCCGGCGATGGACGTCTTGACCGTAACCGTGCCGCCGGCCAGCGGTGCGCCCGTGTCCGAGCGCACGACCGGGAAGCTCAGCGAGAGGAGCTTGCCGGCCACCGGGTTGGCAGGGACAGCGAGCGGCTTGCCGACCGTGGGCACGACGATCGCGGCAGATGCGAGGTCGTACGTCCAGGTTCCGCCGTCGGGGGCGAGGTCGCGCGCCAGGAGGTTGCTCGCGCCGTCGAACAGGAAGCCGCCGCCCCAGAACGCGAAGCCGGTCGCCCCGCCGATGTCCGGTTGCGCGAACGTCCACGTGAAGACGTCGCCGCTGCGGCTGAAGCGCTCCGTTGCCGAGTTCGGGGTCTCCTGCCAGCCCGAGCCAGACCAGTGCTGGACGTCCCAGCCCCAGTCGTCGGCCTCCTGCCAGACCTCGAACCAGTACTCGGAGCCGCTCGGGGAACCGGTCGCGCCGTTCTTGTCGGTGTCGAGGAAGACGTCGACGCTGCCGCCGGGCGTCAGGTTCGACGCCGTCACGACGAGGGTCGCAAGTCCGGTCCGGGCGTCGTCACTGAGCGCGATGCTCGTGATGTCCGGCGCAGCGGCGGCGTCGCCCGTGGGGTCCGTGAAGCTCCCCGTCCCCGCGGCGGCGCCTGAGCCGAGCAGCGCCGCGAGCACGAAGGCAGTCGCGCAGAGCGTCAGTAGTCTCGTGCGGGTCATGTGGATGCACCTCCCGCGGGGCCGCCGGCGGACGCCGGCTCGGGGAAGCCCCGTGCGTGCCACAGTGGCGACCGGTGCTCACCGATCGCTCACCCGGGAGGTCGAGCGCTAACGCTCTTCGAGCTTCAGCGCCGCGGAGTTGATGCAGTAGCGCTGCCCGGTCGGATGCGGGCCGTCCGGGAACACATGGCCGAGGTGGCCGCCGCAGCTCGCGCACATGACCTCGGTGCGGATCATCCCGAAGGCGACGTCGGTCTCCTCGTCGATCGCGTCGTCGGCCGCCGGGGCGGAGAACGCGGGCCAGCCGCAGCCGGAGTCGTACTTCGTCTCCGACTCGAAGAGGGTCGTGCCGCAGCCGGCACAGATGTACGTGCCGGGCTCGAAGGTGTGGTCGTACTCGCCGCTGAACGGCGCCTCGGTGCCCTTCTCTCGGAGGACGCGGTACTGCTCCGGGCTGAGCTCGGCGCGCCAGTCGGTGTCGGTCTTCTCGATCTTTGTCATGGTGATTCAGTCTAGGGAAGGCCGAAAACGTTGCAGCGGCATGAGAACCGCTCCGGCTGGTACCACTGAC
>JANMQZ010000154.1:0-1606 GCA_031370755.1 Actinomycetes bacterium | reverse complement strand
CAGCGGGCGCGGTTCTCGCTGGGACATGTGCGTTCGCAGTCGTCTGGAGCTTCGTGTTTGCGCGGATTCGGCCGGAGGACATCGGCCCGCCGTCGCCGGTGCTCGACACGGGCGCAGTGCTGCCGTGAGAGTGCTCGTCGTCTCCGGCATCTGGCCTCCGGACGTCGGCGGGCCTGCGAGTCATGCGCCCGACGTCGCCGCGTTCCTGCGCGAGCGCGGTCACGGTGTCGACGTTGTGATCACAGCGGACAGCGCTCCGGCGCAGCAGGCGTATCCCGTGCACTGGGTCGCCCGCTCGCTGCCGAAGGGCGTGCTGCACGTCCGCACTGCTCTCGAGATCGCGCGTCGCGGCACGAGTGCCGACGTCGTCTACACGACCGGCATGTTCGGGCGCAGCTCGCTTGGTGCGCGGTTGGCGCGGCGGCCCTACGTCGTCAAGCTCACCGCCGATCCGGCGTTCGAGCGCGCGCGGCGGCGGGGGATCGTCGGCGGCAACGTCGACGAGTTCCAGGCCGACGCCGGCGGTGCGTCCGTGCGCGTTCTACGCCTTGCGCGCGATGCCGAGTTGAAGCACGCCGCGCATGTCTTCACGCCGAGCGCCTATCTCCGCGAGCTCGCAGTTTCGTGGGGTGTCGATCCCGCGCGCGTCTCCGTCCTGCCGAATCCCGCGCCGTCGCTGCCGGAGCTGGCGCCCCGCGAAGAGCTCCGCGCGAGCTTCGGCCTCCACGGGCCGACACTCGCCTTCGCCGGCCGCCTCACCGCGCAGAAGTCGCTGCGCGTCGCGCTCGAGGCCGTGGCAGCCGTCGAGGGCGTCGAGCTTCTGATCGCAGGCGAGGGTGACGAGCGCCCGGCACTCGAACGTGACATCGCGGAGCTCGGTCTCGGCGGGCGCGTCAGGCTCCTCGGTACGCAGCCTCGTGCGCGGGTCGTCCAGCTCTTCGCCGCTGCGGATGCATCGATCCTTTCGTCGAGCTGGGAGAACTTCCCGCACACGGTGGTCGAGGCGCTGGCGGCGGGGACTCCCGTGCTCGCGACCGCGACCGGAGGCGTCGCTGAGGTCGTGCGCGACGGCGAGAACGGCCTGCTCGTGCCGGTCGGCGACGCCGTCGCGCTGGGCCAGGCGATTCGTCGCTTCTTCAGCGACGACGAGCTGCGTGGCCGGCTCCGCGGTGCCGCAGCCGCATCGGCGGCCGCCTACACGCCGGAGCGCGTGTTCGCGCAGCTCGAAGAGACGCTGCTGCGTACCCTGCGCCGATGAAGAGACCCCGCGTGCTCTTCGTGAGCCGGACCCGCTACCGGCTGCCACTGTCGCCGAGCCTCGCGCAGAAGTTCGCTGCGCTCGGGACAGAGCTCGAGCTGCGCGTGCTCGCCTCGGCCGCTCCAGGCTCGGCGGCCGATGACGGCACCTTCACGCTCGTGCGCGCGCTGCCCGGCCTTGTGGATGGCGCCGCGTTCTGGCTCGCGCTTCCGCCCCGGATCGCGAAGCTCTTACGCGACTTCCGGCCCGAGGCGGTCGTCTGCCAGACGGCCTACGAGGCGGCTGCAGCGCTCGTCGCCCGGCGCATCGCGCGGGTGCCGGCCCGCATCGTCGTCGAGGTGCACGGCG
>JANMQZ010000076.1:0-1701 GCA_031370755.1 Actinomycetes bacterium | reverse complement strand
CTGCGCGAGCTCTAGGAAGGTCATCAGGCCGGCGCGCTCCCTCGGGCCGAAGCGATAGCGCAGCTTCTCGAAGTAGCGGGCGAGGAAGCCGGCGGGATAGCCGTAGCGGTCCGCCGCCTCATGGGCGAGCTGCTCCGGCTCGGCGCGCGCCTGGCGCACCGACGCGACGAGTGCGTCCTCGAGCTCCGCGAGCCCGTCGGCGAGCGGCTCGGGGCACGCCCACACCGCGAAGACCATCGGCAGGCCCGTCCGCTCGAGCCAGAGCCGGCCGAGGTCGTAGTGCGGCGTCGGATCCTCGAACGCCGACTTGAGCGCTGCGTCGCCGATCAGGAGCTTCGCGTCGGCGTCGCCTTCGTCGTACGCGGCGAGCGGGACTTGGCCCGCTTCCGGGAGCAGCACCTTGGTGAGCGCAACGGACGTCGCCGACTCCGGTGTCACGGCGACGACGCGCACCTGCTCGAGCGGCTTGCGCGACACGAGCTGGATCGAGTCGACGGCGCCCTCGGATGCGACGCAGAGGCGCGGCAGCAAGCGAAGCTTGTCGGCGTTGCGCGCGTACTCGATCGACGAGATCGGCGCGGTGTCGAGCTCGCCGTCGATCAACATGCGGTTCAGCTCGGTCGGCACGCCCTGCACTTCCTCCACGTCCATGTCGACCCGGTAGAAGACCGGGGCCATGTTCACGTACGAGATGCGACCGAGCCTCACCATCGACGCAGCTCGTTGTAGAGCGTGTCGCGCTGCACCGGCACGCGGCCGGCCTCCTTGACGAAGCGCACGAGCTCGGGGACTTTCTGCTCCGTCCCACTCGTGGCGCCCGCCGCCTGGAAGATCTTCTCGCGCACGACCGTGCCCTGGACGTCGTTCGCGCCGAAGTGCAGCGCGAGCTGCGCCATCGGCATGCCCATCATGATCCAGTACGCCTTGATGTTCGGGATGTTGTCGAGCATCAGGCGCGACACCGCCATCATCTTCAGGTCGTCGGCGCCGGTGGTGAACCGGAAGCCGCGGCGCTCGAAAACCGTGTTCTCGGGATGGAACGCGAGCGGGATCATCGCGAGGAAGCCGCCCGTGGCGTCCTGCTGCGTGCGCAGGCGCAACATGTGGTCGATGCGCTCCTCGTACGTCTCGACGTGGCCGTACAGCAGCGTGCAGTGCGTCGGGATCCCCAGCTTGTGCGCCGTGTCGTGCACGTGGAACCACTCTTCGGCCGGCTCCTTGCCCGGCGCGATCAGCTGCCGGACGCGCGCGGCGAAGATCTCGGCGCCGCCGCCGGGGAGCGAGCCGAGCCCGGCGTCCTTCAGCACGCGCAGCACCTCGTCGTGCGTGCAACCCTCGAGCTTCGACATGTGGTGGATCTCGGAGGCGGTGTAGAACTTGAGATGGACGTCCGGGAGCGCGGCCTTCAGCTTGCGCAGCACATCCGCGTAGAACTCGAGATCGACGTGCGGGTTCTCACCGTTGACGCAGTGGATCTCGGTGAAGTTCGCGAGCTCGTGCTGCGCGAGTGCGTCCTCGACAAGGTCGTCAGCGCTGATCGTGTACGAATCCTCTTGCTTCTGCGTCTTCGCGAAGGCACAGAACTTGCACTTCACGCGGCAGACGTTCGTCTGGTTCAGGTAGAGGTTCTGAACGAAGTAGACCTCGTCGCCGCCGCCGCGCACGCGGCGCGCGAGATCGGCAAGCTCGCCGAGTGCGAGC